>JBGTFW010000022.1:0-12638 GCA_041747075.1 Pirellulaceae bacterium | reverse complement strand
GGATTTGCCCGGTTTCGACCTGATTGGTCCGGCTTCGGTTCTCGTTCTGCCTTGATCGTCAATACGCCGTCATAGAACAACTGGTTCACATACGACCAACCTGACTGTTTTCGTTTAAAGTCCTTGAGGGATGCACGACGTGCCATTGCAAACGAAAAAGAAAAATTGCAACGTGCGAGCCAAAGTACGCCGTGGCACGGGATTCGCTCAGTGCATTCGCTCAGTGCTGAAGCGAGCGGGGAGATTTCCTGCCCGCGGGAAGCGAGTGAAATTCGCCGGCTGTGCGCCAACAGAAGTGTTAGATGTTTGTACTTGAATCAGTCTTGACCGAGGGGGTTGCTCAACTTTCGTACCTGGTGGCCGACACCGAGTCGTGTACGGCGGCAGTCATCGACCCCCGCACGGACGTTGAGATTTACGAAGGACTCGCCCGGAAACATGGCGTTTCGATCACGCACATCTTCGAGACCCACATCCATGCGGATTTTGTGTCCGGCAGTCGGTCGCTGGCCGACCGCGTCGGCACAGCGAAAATCTACCTGAGCGGCGTGCAGGCAGACTATGAATTCAACGCAGAGTCGGTCACAGATGGCCAGGAGTTCGATTTTGGTTCGTTTATTGTGACCAGTCGTCACACACCGGGCCACACACCGGAGCACTTGTCCTATTTTTTAAGTGAAGCCAGGCATCCTGACCAACCGTGGGCCGTTTTCACCGGTGACTCACTGTTCGTCGGCTCCGCCGGTCGTCCCGATTTGCTCGGCTCGGCCGAAACCGAAGAACTTGCAAGGTCGCTTTACAAAACGCTCTACGAATTTTACCTGAAGCTCGAAGACTATGTGACGATCTTTCCCGGCCACGGTGCGGGATCGGCATGTGGTGCCGACATCGGCGATCGGCTCAGCAGCACGATCGGTTACGAACGACGAACAAACAAGTTCTTGTCGTTTCCGAACTTTGATGCCTTTCGTGAATTCGTGGTTGATGGTGCGCCGCCTGTGCCATGGCACTATCCGGAACTAAAGAAGGTAAACGCTCGTGGTCCAGCCATCATGGGCCGTTTACCAACGATTCCCGCGTTGCCGCCCCACGAATTTCGCAAAGTCGCTCGTGAACCAGGCGTCACAACGATCGACACCCGTTCAATGACGGCTTTCGGGGGCGGGCATGTACCTGGAGCCATCAACATCGGCGATCGCCCTGAGATGTCTGCTTGGGTCGGTCAAATGTTCGACCTGGAACAGCGACTTTTGCTGATCGTCGATAACGACAAGGACGTCGGGCGAATTCAGCGGATGATCGTTCGCAGTGGCCACAGTGTATTCGCCGGCTATCTCGCTGGAGGAATGAAAGCCTGGGAAACGTCCGGATTGCCAATGGAACGGCTCGAACAGATGCCGGTGCACGAGCTGCGAGAATATCAAAAGACGGGCTCGGGGCCAACCATTCTTGACGTGCGTTCTCCCGGCGAGTGGGAAGGCGGGCATGTGCCGGGTGCCGAGCATCACTTCATCGCCGACATGCGGGATCGCATTACGGCCCTCGACAAAGACCAGCATTACGCAACGTATTGTGCGAGCGGCTATCGAGCCAGCATCGCGTCAAGCCTGATGAAGTCACGAGGCTTCAAGCGCGTGTCGAATGTTCCCGGCAGTTGGAGTGCGTGGATGGCAGCGGGCTATCCCGTCGAGACGGAAAAGGAGGTGAGTCATGCTTGAGTTCATCCAGCCGATGTGGATCGTCGGGGAAGTCGATCCGCTGCGATTTCCCGGCCCGGCATGGTCACCCTATGTGGTTGGCGCATTGATCGGCGTACTTTCCATGTTGACGTTCTACTTCTCGAACAAACCGCTGGGTGCATCGACGGCATACGCGCGTGTCGGTGGAATGATCGGCTTGCTGGTCGCTCCCAGGCACACGCGATCGCTGAAATACTTCAAAGACAACCCGCCGAAGGTTGGCTGGGAGTTGATGCTGGTGCTCGCGGTCGTAGCCGGTGGCTTTCTGGCGGCATGGTCGGGCGGGGAATTGACTGGCAAGTTTCTGCCTGCGATGTGGCAAGAACGTTTCGGTAGCGACAGTTATCTCCTTCGCACCGTTGTCGCGTTCGCCGGCGGTGTGTTGATGGCTTTCGGAGCGAGAATGGCCGGAGGTTGCACCAGCGGCCATGGTATCAGCGGCACCCTGCAACTGGCGATTGGTTCGGGGATCTCCGCGATTTGCTTTTTCATCGGCGGCATCATCGCCGCGATGGCGATGTACGCAGTTTAGGAACGAGCAACGTAGTGGATTTCGCCAGAAATCCCTCGTTCGCACGGGAACACGCTGGCAATCGAATTCTGGCGAATCCCACTACGAAGGACACTGACATGGAAACCATAACGAAACCAAAAACCGAGGCAGAACCACCTCGACAATCGGAATCGCAGCCTGAGGTTGCACCTGTCAAAACACTGGTTTTGGGAGTACTGTTTGGAGTCATCTTTGGATTCTTGCTGCAAAAAGGTGGCGTGGCCAAGTACCACGTGCTTGTCGGCCAGCTTCTGCTGGTCGACTACACGGTCGTGAAAGTCATGTTGTCGGCAGTGGTCGTTGGTGCTCTGGGGATTCACTTCATGCACCGCGCTGGACTTGTCGAACTGCACATCAAACCAACCCGGTACGCTTCCAACACCATCGGCGGACTTCTTTTCGGAGTGGGCTTCGCATTTTCAGCCTATTGTCCCGGCACTGGCGCGGCGGCACTCGGGCAGGGAAACTACGACGCGATCGCAATGATGGTCGGGATGATCGCCGGCTCGTATCTGTTTGCCGAAATGTCCGGCTGGATCAGTCGCCGCATCGACCCAATCGGGGATCGCGGGAAGCTGACGTTGCACGACGTACTACCGATGAACCGAACAGTGGTCGTGCTGGGAAGCGTCGGCATTCTGGTTGCAGTCCTGATCGCAATCGAAACACTCGCTGTGCGCTGAACCACAAGTCCCAACACTTTGAGCCACTATGTCCGAACGAAGCAAGCCAACGCCTGGATTTGAAAGTGGAGATACATTGCACGGCACCTACCCGGCGGTGAGCACGAAAGGTGAAGCCGTAGTTGGTCCGCTCAATCAATTGAAGCTCGATGCCTGGACGGTGCATTGGGATTACGTTTACGGCACGGGTCGCTACGACTAACGGTCCGGCATCCCGTCACACTCGAATACTGCGTCGTCCGCGTCGCGCGACATGGCCTCCCCAAACAGCCATGTGTTCCAGCCAAGCTGAACGCCGCCGTCGCGATCGAGCCGGCAGGAAGGTACTTCCTCCCTCGCCAGGACGAGTTGCAAATCAAAGTCCCACGCCGATCCGGCATACGCTCGCGTCAACTGCGAAAGCTCGATGAATCCCTTGCCTCCTGGCAGGAAACGACAAAATGTTGCGTAATTGATCACCCCAAGCCGGATGCGGAACTTGTTCTCCACCCCAAGGATTCTTGATCCGGCAATCGCCGTGACGCCAAGCTGATTGTTGTTGTTTGCCCATCGATCGCCTCCCCCGAGTCGTGTCTGGTCGGCCTTCTCAATGTACATCCACTGCGGCTGGAACTGGCGAATTTCGACCGGCACGCGGAGGTAATCGGCAATCATCAGCCGCAACGCGACCGCCGAACGCGGCAGACACGCAAAATGTCCCGAGTAGTAAAGGAACAGTTCGTCGGGAACGGCTTGTCGATGCCGCAGTCCCCCAGTCCCGACGCCCACGAGGCTGTACAGCGCCTGGGTGAAGAGGTCTTCTCGCCCGCGCCCGTCGCGTCGCGCAAGTTCAAACCCGACGTAAAAATGGCTTCGCGCCCAAGCCCTCCAGAACTGGGAAATCAGCCGATGATTGAACAAGTCCAGAAAGTCACGGAGGCTGAAGTCCTTTTCCCGAACCCGGTCGATCAGCGTTTGTGTGTAGTGGCCCGGCAGAATGCCGCCGGTGCCGGCGAGACTCATGAACGTGACGGTCATTTCCGGAATCGGAGATTCGGCGGATTCCGCGCGGCGGCCATCAGGAAACTCAATCGAAGAAATAACGCCGGGGGGGAAACCATGGCCGACCTGGGCCCGAAAACGGACTTGTTCGTCAAAGGTCGTCTGGAAACGGGAACTGCGACCCGTATCGCCCGTCACACCCGATAAACGCCCGGCGGCGGCAAGTGAAATGAGGCGCACTGCCTGAAAAAAATCAAAACGCGAGGGATCGCGCAACAGCTTGCCAAGCGGCGAGTGCGCGTCAACGTCCCGCAAGGCAAGCGCCTCGGGCACCTGGTCTGTCGAAGCCGGTCGGGTCACGACAAGATCATCTCCCCGGCCCGCGGGGGCCACTGACACAACGGACCCTCGCGCCGACGCGTCGTGACAACCGTCCGCGTAAACGAATTGATCGAGGCGTACAGGCCGAGGAAGTGTTCGAGCACCGAAGCGAGCAGGTAAACGCTTCCTCCCGTGAACTTGTCCTCGTCGAATCCGAGCGTCACCTCCAGACCGCGACAGAATCCTCCCGAGACGACAGCACCCGGACGTCCCACGACGCGACGCGCCCTTACGGAAAGCAGTCCGCTGATCATGTGACGGGTTTCCTCCGAGTCGGACAGGTCGTAGAGCCGGAGGATTTCACGCAGCGGTTCCGGCCCGTCGTCGGGGCTAAACAATGACAGATGGTTGAGTGTCAAGTGCGAAATCAGTCGCCACAGCGTTCCATAACCCCATGCCGGGCGGAGCGTGCGGGTCGGTGCCGTCAGACAAACGAGCCGTTGCAGGGGTCCCCCGTCGGAAAGTTGCATGTACGGCTGCCCGCCGCCAAAAGGCAACCGCGCCGGCAAGTCGCGGTTCAGGCACGTGGTCGTCACGTCGACTGTCCACTCGGAACGAACAGCCGGGTCGAACTGCAGATCGACCAATGACAACCACATATCGGTTCCCTTGTCATCCGAACCTTCACCGGGCGCTCCCGCCTGGCGCGAGGCGTGCCAGAATCGCCCCTCCTCCTCGCCGGCCCCGACGTGATGGCGAAGCGAATAGAAAGGCGAATACTCAACCTGTTCGTTGTCCGGAGACAACGCGACGACCTGGTCGATCGACCAGATTTCATGAAGGAGCGGTCGCCGCGCATCGGGAACGATCCGCCAAACAGGCTGGTTTTGCGTCAGCCGAATCGGTTCGGCGCGCTGCGGGTAGAGGTTCACAACAGGGGTGCAGCCGATCTGAAAGGTCTCGGTTGAAACGGATTGCTCCAGTTCCTCGCGATGTTGATCGAGAAAAATAAAGACTGAAAAGCCGCTCGCACCGCCGAGTCGTCCCATCGTTCGCTCATCGAGACCGGTCAAGTCAAAGAAAAGGAACTTTTCGGGAAAGACAAAATACTCCGTCAACAGTTGATAGCCCGGAAAGGCCCGCGGCGAGAGATCGAAGAGGCTTTCGTCCTTTCCAAAACCGACCGGTGCAAGGGACTCGCGGCCAAGAAGTACCGGCTGGCCCTTGTCGGTTCCGTCCGTGATCGCGACTCCCGCCGAGTTGTTGAAAATCGATTCATACAACTGGATCACCGTTTGCGGCGGGGCGTTCAGGTAAAACCTTAAGGAACCGGGTCGGTACTGGCTGACCGGGACCTTCGTTCCGTAACACGCGAGATCAATCCGGATCACCGATCGGGCACGGGAGGTCCAGGGAGTCGGAGGAGCGGGTGCCGGAAACCCCTGCAACGAAGCCTTGCGGACTTCGATTGGCCACAATGTGACCGGGTAACTGGTCCGGAACCTCAGCGCGTCTCCTTCAACAGGCTCGGTCTCGAGCATCGCGCCCCGTTCGACCGGATAACCGTCGACCAGATCGGCCTGGTCGCGCCCCAGCGCCATGCGAATGATCGCCGACGACGGGAAGGGCGCGAGGTAGTGCGGGTAAAGTACCTGCAACATCGCCTGCGGGATTTCCGGAAAGTCGTCGTCGATCTTGCGCCGCGTGCGCGCGTTGAGAAAGGCAAATGCCTCGATCATCCGTGAGACGTGCGGGTCCTCGACGGCGGTCTCGGACATCCGCAAACGCGCGGCGATCTTCGGATGCGCTCGCGAATACTCACCGGCCATCCGCCGGAACCACGCAAGCTCGCGATTGTAAAAGGGCAACAGTTCGTCGGTCATCGCATCGCCTTGATCTCGATCGTCGTGGTCGACGGTTCCAGCTCGGAGTCGAACGTCACCGGTTCCGGCGCGGGATCGACGCGGAGAATGCCGCTGATGCGGAACCGCAGCACGCGGTCAAAGGGGTCCTCGTTTTTAAGGATCGTGACGGCCGCGTCCTTCAACCGGGGTTCAAACCGCGAAATGGCGCGCTGGATCGCGCGGCGAAGGTGTTCCCGCTCGGTGGGGACGCTCATGTTCACGCCGGTGAAATCCGGGATGCCGTAATCGACGAGCGACAGCTCGAGTTGGTCCAGTTCGGGTGGCCAGGAACGGCAACGCCAGCGCGTATTGAGCAGGTTTTCGAGGTCCCGTCGCACCCCCTGTTTCAGTTCACGCAATTGCTGTCCCTGGGAGAGCGGCTGTTCCTTACGGTTTCCCGGCTCGTCGTCGAGCAATCGGTCGAAAACGGAACTGGCGAGTGGATGTTTGTCGTCCCGTTTTGCCATGCCTTGCTCCGTTGCGGATTTCCCTTGTCGCGGACCCTTGCAGGGTTGCCGTCCACCGGATTTTCCGCATCGATTGTAGCGGATACGCCGGTTCCGGGAATCACCGCTCCCGGAGGCGCGGCGTTCGCGCTTTCAGCGCCATGATTCGGGCAAGACATCGCGGACACTGGCGAACAATCCGAGTGAAATCAGTTCGTCGCGAAGGCTCTCCGGATTGGCTTCCGCCAGGCCGTCTGCAATTTCCTCCACGAGCAATTCGACAAAGCGAACCCGCGCACGGCGCAATTGTTGCCTCGCGGCATCGGCTCGAAACACGCGACCGGTGGCCTCTGACAATCGATCGGCAAGTTGTCCCGACGACTCGTCCGGATGGTCGGACCGCAACCGCAAAATGGTCCATGCCACGCTTCCGGGCTGGCTTTTTTCCTGATCCCTGAGCTTTTCCCAGACGATCGACATGAGGTTTTCCCTCCAGCGGGCCGCCCATTCCTCGTCGAGGCGGGTTGCCGCGTCATCGTCATCGCAGCCGATGAGGTCCAATTCAAAATCGACCGGCGACCGGTGTTTTTCCCTGGCCCAGTGATTTCGTGCCATATTGCGGATTGCTGTTTTCAGCAAGTCGCGAAACCGGCCGCGCGCCGGATCCGCGCCCGAGAAATCCCCTTTTAGCAACCGGACCATTGCATCCTGGGACAATTCATCGGCCATTTGAGGATCGCGGACAATGACCTCGACAAACCGTCGTATCGACGACGCATAGCGCATGACGAGCGCCTGCCGCGCAGCCGACGAAGAGCCGGGTGCCATGGATGCTTCGTGGGCGCGGCGGACGAGACTCCATTGCGTGGCGACGTTTCCGAGGTCCAGGTCAGCTTGATTGAAATCTTCCATGGCTCACTTCAGAATTCCCTGGTTGCGGAACCGGCATCCCGATCCTCGATCAACTGGTCAATGAAACTTTCCAGAACATTGCGGACCTCGACGACCTTGTTTCGAAACTGTTTCGCGTGCCATGCAGGCCCTGCAAGGCGGAAAACCTCGTCAAAATAAAACAGGCTCCTGTCCAGTTCGGTCACAATCTCAAGGTACGGTTCGCTTTGTCGGGCGCTCGCGGGATCGAAATCCTCCTTCGTCCAGACTCCAATGAGCATGACAGCGCGCTGGAAATGACTTTCCGCAAGTTGATTAAGTTCGATCGTTGCTTCCGGCTCCCGCTTGAGGATTGATTCGCACAGTTCACGATGCTCGTCGAGCAACCGGCGGGCCTTCTCGGGGTTTTTCCGGGCGACGCAGATTGCAGCACTGGACAAGAGGTCAATTTCCAGGTTTCGCAGCAACGTCACGCTGGATTTTCCCTGCTTTTCCAGTCGTCGAGAAATCGCGATCGCTTCCGTGATGTGGCGGTCGGCCTCGTCCAGCTTGCCGACGTACTGGAGAGCGGAACTGACTCGCGAATGCTTCAGGGCGCAATTGATCGCGAGGTCGACACTGGTCGTGTCGAGTTCCGCGAGGCGGGTGACGATCTTCAGCGCGGCGTTGAAGTTTTCGAGGGCGTCGTCCGCGCGGCCTTGCGAAAACTGATTGTCGCCCAACTGGACCAGCGTAGTCGAGTAGCGCCGCTGCCGCAGGGCGTCCGCCGGGTCCTCTTCCATGCTTCGCCGGGCAATCTCAACGGCCTCTCGGAAAGAGCGCTCGGCCTCGTCCAGTCGACCGAGCGACTCCAGGCACATGCCGCGGTTGCCGGCAACCCAGATTCGCTGATTCTCGACTTCGGATTCAATCGCATCGTCTCCGGCGGTCGACAGTTGTTCGTCAATTCGATCAAGCTTCATTAATGCAGAAGCTGGATCGTGGTCTTCCATGGCTTTCTCAACCTCCGTGTCGAGCAACTGGATTCGCAGAAAGCGCGTTTCCCAGGTGTTGTCCTTCACGTTGACCAGTTCGTTGCGGGCCAGTTCCAGGTAACGATTGCTTTTCTCCGGCAAGTGCATCTCGCGGTAAACGTCGACCAGCGACAGGTAACTATCAACTCGCAAGCGTGCCAGGATCTCCGATCCCGGTTCCTGCACAAAAGCGCGATCGTACAGTAACAGCGACTTGAGGTAGTTGGCCTCGGCCTCGTTGAGGTCACCGAGGTTGTTCTGATCGGTGCCGCCGGCGATGGACGCCAGTCGCGAATACGAATAACCGAGCCGCCGGGTATATCGCGCATCGGTCGGCATGTCGTCGAAGCTGGCGTCCAGAAACATGCGAATTCGATCGGTCACCTTGTGCCGCACCTCCGTCGTTCCGGGGATGGTCGCCAGGCGCGTCAGATGTTCCTGGATCAGCCATTGCGAAAACTCGCTGCCATGATCAGCCAGTCGTTTCGTTCGCGCCAGTTCGTCGGCGAGGACCGAATTGTGCCAGCTCAATCCGACAATCGCTGCAATCGCTCCCAATGCGGCGACGCTGGCCAGCAAGGCGCGGGCGGGATGACGCCGGACCCATTTCACCGACTTGTCCATCCATGACGCGCGGCGCGCGGCGATCGCATGCCCGGCGAGAAACCGCTGCAGGTCCTCTTGTAATGCGTTCGCCGATTCGTAACGGCGGTGCGGCTTTTTTTCCAGGCACTTGAGGCAGATCGTCTCAAGATCAACCGGTATTCCGCCAATCAGTTTTCGCGGCCGGACCGGGTCCTCCGATAGAACCATCAACACGGTCTGAAAAGGTTCCGCGGCGACAAACGGTGGACGCCCGGTGAGGATACGGTAAAGAATGGCTCCGAGTGCGTAGATGTCACAGGCGGGAGTCAACCCCTTCACGACGCCACTGGCTTGTTCGGGTGCCATATAACCAGGCGTCCCGAGGATTTCTCCGGTGCGTGTGCTGGAGGTGTCGGACCCAATCGCCTTGGCCAGACCGAAGTCGGCGATTTTTGGCTGGCTCCCCTCGTGCATTAACACGTTGGACGGCTTGAGGTCGCGATGCAACACGCCCTTCGCGTGACACCAGGCAACCGCTTCGCATAACCGGATGCCAATCCGCGCCGCTTCGGCAGGCTTAAGGCAATTCCTTGAGTACTCGTCAAGCGTCGGACCCTCGACGTATTCCATCACGAAATACGGCAGACCGTCGCAGTGCCCGGCCGAATGGAGCTGGGCGATATGGGCATGCTGCAGCGAAGCGAGGACCTTGATCTCGGCATCGAACCGTTCCCTCAGGCCCGCGACGTCGCGGAACGACTGGGCGATGACCTTGATCGCGACATGCCTGCCGAGCCGCAGGTCGGTCGCCAGATAAACCGAGCCCATCCCCCCCTGGCCGAGCTTGCGGTTGATCTGGTACCCGTCAATCCGCGGGAATGATTGATGGTCTTTGCTTGCCTGGGATTTCCTTGCAACAGAAATCCCGGTGGTATCCGGGTCAGGCCGCGGCGTCTGGTGTTCGGGAAGGGTTTCCAGGTCGGGGGGCAACGCAAAGGGGTCCGTCCGCTGATCCGGCTGGTTTGATTCCGGTTTGCCTTTCTGAACCATGAATGGATAAATCTCGCGATAACCGGCAATGGATTGTTCCGACTCGAGACCTTCTGCCAGTTTAACCTGATTTTCAACCGGCGTCCGCAAAATCGGCTTCTGCTTTCGAGTCAATTGAATGCGGGGTGATGCTTTTTACGTCATTGACTCGATGCTCCGCGACTCGAATCGATTACCCGCGCCGGTTTGCCCGCAAGTCGACACGTTCTACAATGAATGCATGAAACGCGATATTCTCAAGGTCGCCGAGGAAGCCGACGAGTTCTTCAGGAACCGATCCCCGATTCACGATACGATGCGTCGGCTCGCGGATCGGCTGGATGAATTGAACATTCCGTTTGCGATTGCCGGTGCCATGGCGGCCAACGCACACGGACATCGCAGGACAACCGCCGACGTCGATGTGCTGATAAGGCGTGAGGACCTCACGAAATTCAGGGAGACGTGGCTCGGTCGGGGCTGGGTCGAGAACTTCGAAGGCTCCAGGGGGTTCCGCGATACGGAGAACAACGTCAAGGTCGACGTGCTGATCGTCGGTGACTATCCCGGGGACGGTCTGAAAAAGCCCGTGGCCTTTCCTGAACCCGAAAGGGTTTCGGAGCGCCGTGAAGATGGCATTCCCTATATCAATTTGCCGGCACTTATTGAACTGAAGCTGGCCAGCGGCATGACGGCCGAGCATCGAATGCAGGACCTTGCCGACGTGATGAAGCTCATTCGCGCAAACGAATTGTCGATCCGGTTCGCCGACCAACTCGATCCGTACGTCCACGAAAAGTACAACGTGTTGTGGCGTGCCGCGCAGGTCGACGAGGACTACTAACGTCCGGCAGAATCACTGCGTGACGCCGGCGCGTCGAAGGTAATCTTCCCGATGGCAAGGATCGACTTGTCCTCGTCGCCAATCAGGAACATCCGCTGGCCGACCCCGCGCGTCGGGCCACCGTCGGTCTCAATCCAGTCGGTTGACTGGCCGGCGCGGAGCCGGGCGTCGTCGCTCGAATGCGAACCGGTGTAGATGGCGGGAACATAGACAACCGCCTCGGGTCCGTTGCGAATCGACATCTGGGCGGGCCGCCAGACGAGATCGCGCAGTTGCCGGGCTGCCGGAAATTCAATCGACTCAATTCGCTCCCACGGGACCCAGTAGTATTTTCCGGTGCTCGTAAGGACTTCCAGCAAGGTTGCCATCAGGTCGTCGAGATCGCGGAAATCGTCGAAGGGCTCGCCATCGCACTGGCCGGTCAACGGGGTTCGCAATTCGTCGGCCTCGTCAAGCAACCTCCGCGCTTCGGCAAGGTCCCCCTCGCGAACCGCGATCGCGGCGCGCAAGTGCAATTTCAGCGAATCCCCGACGTCTTCCATGAATTCAGGAACGCGACCCGATTCCGCGAACTCGCAACGTGCCTTTTCAGCCCGGATCAACTGGCGATAGAGGCTGATCCCGACGGCAAGTTCCGGGTCCTGTTGCATCAGGGTGTTCAACTGCCGATCGGCCCGTTCGAGTTGACCGGCAAGGCACAGCAAATCGCAAAGGAACAACCGCTTGTCGACGTCGGCGGGTTTTGCCTTGACCTCCCGGATCGCCGCCTCGATCGCTTCGTCCAGTTGGGCTTGTTGGTAAAGTTCGTAGGCAGTCATCGAACCTCCGCGCGGGTATTTCCAACGGCGATTTTGAAACGGTAGCGCCAGCTCGCCCGGAATATACATGGCTCGCTGACATTTGAACAAGAGCACACGAAAGGCCGCAAGGAGAATCCTACCACAATTGGGTCCCGCCGTCGCACTGGCTTCCTGTTGCGCTGAAACGCGATGAACTGGTCGCGCAGGTCGCTGCTCGGTTCCGGGCGATTCGTTTTTGCAAATTCTCTTGTACTTGCTAAAATATGGACGGAGCGAGCGGCTTGTGGAGTATCTTGACGAGCTGTTTCGGATGCTTGCCGAAAACGCTCGATCGGCGGATTCCCGGTTGCTTCAGGAGCATCTCAACGCGGTTGTGATTTACATTATGTCGACCAATCCGACAATTCGAACCGACGATTTGCAACATGCCCTCAGTCAGGCGTTCCCCGCGTTTGTCTATCCCGGCACGATTGCCGACACGATGCGCAGGGAAGGACGCGAGGAAGGTCGCGAGGAAGGAGTCATGATCGGCAAGATTCAGGTTCTCCAGGACCTTTACGGACAGCCGGTGTCGCCCATGGAATCCTTGCGGGAGCTGTCGCGGCCGGAACTGGAGGCACTGCTGGCCCGGCTCCAGGCGCAACGACCAGACCGATAAACTTTGCAAACGGCTGTCACTGGGACAATCGTTCAAAAGTGGCGAAGCCCCGAAAGGGAGCGACAAACAATGTTGGAGAAAGCCCCGATTATCGGGGCTTGGGACAAAAGGGTTTGGGGGTACCTGGTATACGATTCGGACTTCATCCTCGCAGATCTCAATGCGCTTGATCAGCAGTTGCATTAGGTTGC
>JBGTFW010000021.1:0-32100 GCA_041747075.1 Pirellulaceae bacterium | reverse complement strand
CTCACCCCAACCCTCTCCCCCGCCGCGGGGGAGAGGGGGCAAGAAAAGCTCCTAAACCTTAACCCTATACCTTAAACCTCAACTCTTAACTCTCACCTCTTGACTCTTAACTCTCAGCTCTTAACTCTTAACTCTCAGCTCTCAAAATGGCCACTGACCTTCGCGAATCCACAATCCGTTCCAGCCGACTTGCCGGCAAGGCCGCCCGGGTCGACGCCAGTTCCAAACGGCTGATCAACTGTCACCAGGTCGACGTCAACCAGCTTATGCCGCTCAAGTACAACTGGGCCTGGGAGCATTACATCAACGGCTGCGCCAATCACTGGATGCCGACCGAAGTCCCCATGAACAAGGACATCGAAATCTGGCGTTCGAGCCAGCTTGCCGACGACGAGCGGCTGGTCATCATGCGGAATCTCGGCTTTTTTTCCACCGCCGAGAGTCTCGTTGGCAACAACCTCGTGCTGGCGATCTTCAAGCACATCACCAACGCCGAGTGCCGGCAATACCTGCTTCGCCAGGCGTTTGAGGAGGCGGTTCACTCGCACACGTTTCTCTACGTTGTCGAGAGTCTCGGCCTCGACGAGGGGGAAGTCTTCAACATGTATAACGAAGTCCCCGCGATCGCGCGGAAGGATGCCTTCGAGATGGAACTGACCCGCGAGGTCCTTGATCCGGAGTTTCGCACCGATTCGATCGAGGGAATGCAGGCGCTGCTGAAGAATCTGATCGGGTTCTACCTCATCATGGAAGGCATCTTTTTCTATACCGGATTCGTGATGATCCTCTCCTTCCACCGACGCAATCTGATGAAGGGAATCGGCGAGCAGTTCCAGTACATTCTTCGCGACGAAACGATCCATCTGAATTTCGGAATCGACCTGATTAACGGAATCAAGGCGGAGAACCCGGAAATCTGGACGCCGGAATTCCGCCAGCAGATGATTGATCGCGTCCGCGAATCGGTCGAACTGGAAATCGCCTACGCGCGCGACTGTTTGCCCAACGGCGTGCTCGGTCTCAACGCGAGCCTTTTCCGCGATTACGTCCAGTTCATCGCCGACCGGCGGCTCGAACGCATCCAGTTGCCCGCCCAGTACAGCAGCAACAATCCCTTTCCGTGGATGAGCGAGACGATGGACCTGTCGAAAGAGAAAAATTTCTTCGAGACGCGCGTCACCGAGTATCAGTCCGGCGGCTCGCTCGATTGGGGCTAAACGGGTACTGGCGTTTCAACGCGAAAATGGATTTGTCCGCCGCGCACGTTTTCAAGGAAACTGAAATTGCTTGGCAAGACGTCGGGATGTTCGGCAAGCTCGGGAACGGTTAGCCACAGGCAGTGCTGGACTTCGGAAGGGTTGGGGACCGGCTCGGACTCGGGTTCCGAAAGCTTGCACTCCAGCCAGTGAAGACGGCATCCGGACGGCGCGAAACTGCTCCACAAGGGTGAGACGGGACGGACGTCGAGGCTCAATTCCTCGCGCAATTCGCGGACAATCGTTTCCGCGGCGTGTTCCCCGCGCTCAATCAGCCCCCCTGGGAAACACAATTTGCCAGGTGCCCGGACGGTCAGCGCGCGTCGAATCACCAGCAGCTTGCCGCGACGCACGATGACCGCAACCGCCGCCTGGCGATCGTTCGACCAGTGATTTGCCACGGTCCCGTCGAAGCGAGTTCGCTGGATGGTCATGGTCAGGGGTCACTTCGGGTCGGGAAAGCAAATATCAACGATCACGGCACGATGGTCCGAGCCAACGTGCGGGCCGATTTCGTGATTGTCCACGATCAGGTCCGGACTGACCAGCACATGGTCGATCTTGACGCCCCCCAGCCATGAGGGAAAGGCAAACCACGTCGGCTCGACACCGCTCCCACGCGCCGAATCGACGAGTTTTCCCCGTCGCATGAATTCGCGAAACCACGGGGACCACGGAGTCAAATTGAAATCACCCACGACGATTCGGGACCTTCCAGAATCCAGCCGGTCAGCGGTCAGCAATAACTGGGCGTTGCGAAACTCCGCTTGCTCCCTGCCCGTCGGCGGCAAGGAATGAACCGCCACGAATTCAAACTTCTGATTGTCTTCCGTCCGAAAAAGCACATGGATCGACGGCAACTGGCGCGGGCCAAACCACTGCACATCGATCGCCTCCCACGGACGCTTCGAGTAAATGGCGATTCCGAAATTCCCCTCATGTTTGACAAACTTCCAGTGCGGGAAACGTTCGACGAGCGACGCCAGTCCGTCAACCCATGCCTCCGTGACTTCCTGCAAGGCGATAATGTCCGGGTCCCGCTCGCGGATCAATTCCATCAAGTCCCCATACCGCTGGTTGGAGGCCAAAACGTTTTGCGTCATCGCACGTATTTGAATTCCATGATGCGCACCGGGCGGCAGTGGCGCGGCAAGAAAGTAACCGGATATCAGCCAGAGATGGAAGACCAGCGGCACAACGAACAGGAGCGCCCAGTTCCAGCGCCCCAGCACAACGAGCAATGCGACCAGCGGCGCGAGCAGCAACACGTACTGGACGGTGAATTGGGTGAGAAGGTCGGCAACCCACCAGTGAGTCGCCAACAACTGCGCGGCCGTTGCCATGGCAATTGCCGTTCCCCACAGTACGCACCTCGAGGCTCGCCTGCGTATACCACGGGTTTCCCGATCCGGGTTGGCCGTCACGCGCGTCGTCGGTTGCGTCATTTAATCGCCTTGTCGATCGTTCGGCGGATCACCGTCGCGTCGTAGCTGGTCGCAACGGGAAAGCGTACCAGGGGAAGTCCCGCGTCGGAAAATGCCGCATTGACGAACTGGTCGCGGCGAATCCTCGCCGGTAGCGAATGCGACCGGTCGTCCAGTTCGATCCCCGCAAGGACCTCGAGCGTTTCCTTGTCGCAAAGAATGAAGTCAATATGCTTGGAAAGTACCTTGTTGAGCCACGACCGGTGGTTGCTCGTTCCCTTGGGAACGGTCAACAGGTCGGCAATGCGAACCATCGCAAAAACCTCCCATTGATCGCCGACGGCCTGACGGAGCACGCGGTAAAAGACCAGCTCGTTTCGCGTCACCAGTTTGTGCCGCCGCGCGTAAGGCGTTCGTGGCCGCGCGCCCAACAGCCCCAGCAACCAGAGAGCCGCCAAAACCATCAGGCCGATAACCGCCAGCGGCCAAAGGCTCCAGAGGTTTAGAAGAATATTTTCCGGCATGGCACGAAATCAGGGCGTCGGGCGGACTAAATGACCACATTCTAGCTGGACTGCCCCCATGTTGTGACCAATAGGCCACGTCGGGCAAGCTGCCAGCTTGCCGAGTCGCGAAGCTGCCGGCATCGGCCACGTGGGGCAAGCTGCCAGCTTGCCGAGTCATGTACAATTGCATCGCGCAACCGACCTGCCAATGTGCGAAAGACCGCGAAATCACGAAACACCCGCCAATGCTGACGAACGATCCGATGCTCATCGACCCGATGGTCACGCCGCTGGCCGTTGGGCCGCTGCGCCCGCTATCGATCGGCGGCGCCACCGTTGACTTTCCCGTCGTTCAGGCTGCGTTGTCAGGCTACAGCGACTGGCCGATGCGGGTCATCGCCCGCCGTCATGGCGCGCCCTATGCGCTTTGCGAAGTGATGCTTGACAAGTTTCTCGTTGAACTGCGGGACCGTCAGCGAACGGGACATTTCCTGCACCTGAGCGACGAGGACCACCCGGTCGGTGGCCAATTGATGGGTGCCGAGCCGGAACAATTCGCGGCCGGTGCGTTGAAACTGGTCGAAGCGGGCTTCGACGTGATCGACATCAACTTCGGGTGTCCGGTGAAAAAAGTACTCGGGCGGTGCCGGGGTGGATTTCACCTTGGCCAGCCCGACATTGCCCTCCAGATCATTCGCGCGACGCGGGACGTCGTGCCGGACTCGATTCCAGTCACGCTCAAGATGCGGCGCGGCATTGACGACACGCCCGAGAGCCGCGACAGGTTCTTTAAAATTCTCGACGGTGCCTTTGAAGCCGGTTTGGCCGCCGTCACCGTCCACGGACGCACGGTCCAGCAACGATACGTCGGACCCAGTCGCTGGAGCTTCCTGAATGAAGTCAAGCAACATGCTGGAAAGCGGACCATCCTCGGCAGCGGGGATTTGTTCACTGCGCGCGACTGTCTGGAGATGATCCGCCAAACGGGCGTCGACGGCGTCACCGTGGCGCGCGGTGCCATTGGCAACCCATGGATTTTTTCCCAGGCGCGCGCGCTGGCGGCGGGCCTTCCGTTGCCCGATCCGCCGGGCCTGCACGAACAGCGAGATACGATCCTCGAACATTTGAGGCTGGCCACCGGCTTGTATGGTTCGCGGCGGGTCGGTCCCGTGATGCGCAAGTTCGGCATCAAGTACTCGATCCTTCATCCGCGACATGACGAGGTGCGACGGGCGTTCGCGACTGCTAAAACCATTGACGACTGGCAAACTGCCCTCGACCAGTGGTACTCGGAGGACGGGCCTGGCCAGCATCCGGACGGACGCATGCACAAGGCCCAGGGAAGTTGCTGAAAAAGTCTCGTTTCTCCGACTCCTCTCCGACTCCTGCTCGTCCTCATGCTTGACCGGCCCCTCGCGATTCACGCCCCGGACCCCTGCCGTCGCTCCGGAAAATCCGGGATTTCCTTGAAAGGATCAAAACAAATCGCCCGGTTTCGGGGTAATGATCGGCGTACCGTCCCTTTTTTCTGGCGGCGCGGCGGTAACGGCCTGACCAGGGTTTGGTCCGAAGTATTGAGGCCTTGCGAGCACCCTTTTGACCAATTCCCGCCTGCGCCGGTAGACTATTGGTTAAAGCAACCGATTTCGCGAGCCGACTTCGCGCGCCGTGGCGGTTACTCTCAACACACAACTTTTTCCCTCGCATATTGGAGCAAACCAAGGTGATTCAACTTTTAACAAGAACCTCCGCCTGCCTGTTCATCATGCTGGCGGCCGGATTACCCCAGCGACAAGCCGTCGCGCAGACCGAGATGGACGTTCAGCCGGGAGTCGTAATCTCAGCGTCGAGCCTCAAGGAACATCTCGATGACATCGAACACCTCTTTGAGGCCGCGGGGTTCGGATCGATGAAGGGGATGGTTCGGATCATGACGTCCGAGTACATCCGCGGCCTCGACCAGGAGAAGCCGATTGGCGCGATGTTGTTTTTTGAAGGGGACAAGCTTGAGCCGGAAGTTCTCGCGTTCGTTCCCGTCACCGATATTGACGACGTGCTCGACACGATCGCTGATTTGGTCGACATCGAGGAAGACGGCGATGATACGCTGCTCACGATGGACGACGGAACCGAATTGACCGTACGCGTGAAAGACGGATTTGCGTTCGTCGCGAAGAATCCGGAAATGCTCGACAACGTCCCGTCCGATCCCGCTTCCACGCTTGGCGAATTGCCCGCCGAGTACAACCTGTCGGCCCGTGTCTACGGCCAGCGCCTGCCGGCGGAGTTCCGCGCCAAAATGATCGAGTTGATTCGCGAGAGCGCGCTCGATTCGATGGATGAGGAAGGACCCCAGGCCGACCTCCAGCGCGCGAATTTCGAATACTCGATGCGCTCGATCGAAAGCATTATCAACGAAACGGACGAAATTGTCGCCGGATTCAACATCGACGAGGAGGGGAACCGGATTTACCTCGACATGAAATTTGTCGGTCTTCCCGATTCCCGGCTGGCGCGGCAGTGCGCGGCCTTTGCCGACGCGCCTCCCAGCCGCTTTACGGGATTCCTCCTCGACCGCGCGGCACTGAATTTCCACTTCTGCGGAAAGCTCCTTGAGGAGGACATCGTCCAGGCCGATGCGATGATCGACGAACTGAAGTCGGCTGGTGAAAAGGAAATTGACAAACAAGTCGAGAAGGGCGAGATGACCGATGGCGAGGCCAAAACGGCAAAACGAATTCTCACCGATTTGCTCAACGTCCTCGTCGACTCGATGAAGGCCGGCGTCATCGACATGGGAGGCGCCGCGATCGTCTCGGAGGATTCGCTCTCCTTTGCCACGGGCCTGCGGATCGCCAGCGGCGGCAAGCTTGAAAAGAGCGTCAAGGAAATCGCCGAACTGGCGCGCGCCGAGGGCGCTCCGCTGGAATTCCGCTTCGACACCGCCACCGAAGATGGAATCCGGTTCCACGAAGTGGACATTCTCGTCCCGGAAAACGAGGAGGAAGCCCGCCAGTTCTTCGGCGAGCGATTCAAGTTGCTTCTCGGCGTCGGCGACGACGTTGTGTACATCGCGGGCGGCGACTCGGCGAAGGAACTGCTGACCGAATGCCGAAAAGGCTCGGCGAGCGAGAGTGACCTGCCGGCCGCACAGGCGAATTTTCACTTGCTGCCCTTCCTCCGCTTCATGGCGAAGTTTCAGGACGCCCGGGAACTCAAGATGATCGCCGACGCATTGCCCGAATCCGCCGACGACCGGATTCGAATGACGGCGCGAATGATCGAAAACGGCGAGGAAGTCCGCATGGAAATGCAGGAAGGTTTGCTGGAGGTCTTCGGCAAGATCGGCCAGTCCATGGGCGGCGGCTTTGCTCCGCCGGAGGATTTCTAGAAGCAGAACGCAAACGTCCTCGTGTAAACCGCCGGCGCTAGCCGCGGGCCGCATCGAAATGATCGTTGCGTTGCGAGTGTCATTTCAGAGGCCCCGCAACTCACTTTGCGTCGTCCGCCGAGAGGATCTCGTCAAGGACTTCCTGCGTTCTCAGCTCCTCCAGCGCGGACTCCTTGCGTAACAGACGGTCGTCAAGGTCCCGGACGATCGTCTCAAGCTGGCGCGATTGCTGCTCGTTGATACCGGCGTTCCTTTGATACTCCTGGCGGTCGAGGTCATCGAGCGCTGCTTCGATTCTGACAATGGCGTCGTCGTAGACCGTCAGGTCCTCCTTGAATTTTTCCACGTCCGCCATCACCCGCTTGACGTTGGCAAATTCCAGTTTGGCGCGTGCGTTGTTTTCCAGGTCGTTGGCGTTCGAGACCCCCATTTCTTTCAGCTTCCCCGCGGCCTCCTGCTTTCGTTCGTCAAGTCGCCCAATTTGCACGACGACTTCCGCGCGGCGCTGGCGAATATCCTCCAGTTTGTCGTTCAGTTGTTGTCGCGTCGTGAGAAAGCCCTTTTCGGCACGTTCCCGCGCGGCGGTCTCGTCCTCCTTCCGTGCCGACGATTTCAGATACACCGTGACACCGACCGCGACGGCGACAATCAGCAGAAGGGAAACAAGCAGCTTGAGAAAGGTCATGGCGCACGCCGCGAGAGGGTGGCAAGGTTCTGTTGGAATGGAAAACCGCGAGGCTCTACCGGTCCGGAGTTTTCTCGTCCGGAGTTTTCTGTTCTGGAGTTTTGCCGGAATCGTTGTTGGCGGAATCCGCGCCGAGAATCGCCTCGATCCGCGCCGCCGTTTCATCGTCGGTCGTCAGATCGCCGAGTATCTCGTCAACGGTCGAGGTCGATGAAGCGAGTTCGCGTTCGCGATCGGCGACTTTTTCGGATTCCACGCGCAGCCCTGTTTCCACCTCAATGAACAAGTTATCGATGTCCTTCTCAAGCTTGACGAATTCATCGGAAATGGAACCGCTTTCCCCGACGATCGTCCGCGCGGATTGCATCGAATCGAGCGTCTCTTTCTTGATGTCAATCAATTCGAGTTTTTCCTTCAGGGCCTTGATGGTTTTTTCGGCGGTTTGCTCCTGCGTGGCGAGCAGGCTGACGCTCCGTTGATATTCCTTGATCGACAACTGCAGCCCGCCAAGCTTGCGATTGAGCGCCTCGAACTCATCCGCCAGTTCGTTGGCCATTTCACGCACCTTTTCCGGTGCAAAGGACTTTCCGTTGATTTCGACCGCCTCCGTCGCGCGCAAATGCGGGTTCAGTTCGGCAAGCGCCTTCTTGATGTCCCCGATCCTCGTCTCGATGGTCGCGACCTTTTTCTGGATGCCTTCCATGCGGACCTCGCCGCTGATCCGCTGTTGGCGAACGTTGCTCATGCCCGTTTCCACGGTCTTCAACGTGTTGGCGATCTCCTTCCGTTTGACATCCAGATCGCCGAGCCACTCGTTGATGCGTTCCATCACCTTGTCACCGGCCACTTGCGTCTGGGCTTTGCAGCCGCCGGAGGAAAGCATGTAGATACCGCCCACAAGGACGACAATGCACAGGACTGAAACGATCGCCTTCATGAGCTTGACTCCGGGAATTGACTGTTGGCGGCCAGCGGCCGAGGTATTTGCGTTTCGGGACGCCCGTCCCGACGGTGACCGATTATCGGGCCTGGGGTAGCGGCTTGCAAGTCTTGCCGGGTGACGCGAGCCAAGGCGGCCTTTGGCGCGCGACCTGGAACTTTCCGATCAGCAGGCTGGATGCCCGCAGCCACGACTGCGCCTGGAAGCCACAGCCACGGTCACGCGACGATAATTCTGAGCGAGACGGAAACTAGAAAATACCCAACTGGTCGCGCGCGTCGTCGGTCATCCGGTCGGGCGTCCACGGCGGGTCCATGACGACCTTGACCTCGACGTCGCCAACCTCTTCCATTTCCCCGACAAATTGCTTGCACTCCGAGACAAGCTGGGGACCGGCTGGGCACATCGGGCTGGTCATCGTCATCTCGATCGTCACATCATGATGGCCATTGCCGTTGCTATCTCCAACGTCAACGACGTACACCAGGCCCAGATCGACGATGTTGACGAACAACTCCGGGTCGATGACTTTTTTCAATTGTTCGCGGATCGCCTCTTCGGACAACGACATTCGAATAGCCCTCGTTTAGGGGAAGCATCGGTCATGGTAACTTTCGGGAAACAACCTGCACGGTCGGAAACAGGCGGTCAAGCATCTATTGTCGGGCGGAATCGGCCAAAAATCAACCGTCGACGTCGCCGAACCCGTTTCAATGGCGGTTCGCTGGTGCTTTTCGATCCGAGCGTTTTTGCCGATAGCAATTTATCCCCAAAAAAGGGGCAAATCTGGAACTTCGTTATCCACTGTCCGGCGTATACGCTCTGTGTGGTCTGTCATAATTCTTAACCTGTTAGTTTATTCCCAGTGCCTTCATAGCCGCCGTCATTGGGTCGGAGAAGAATACCGGGTCAACCCGCTCCTCCCGTGAAAGGCAATGGCGTTACGATGGGATGCCTCTTCAGTTCGATCGGCGGTTTTACGGCAGCATTAAAACAGGTAGGAGCATCTGTAATATGGGCAAACGAAAGGGATGATCATGCAGTCGCCACGTATCGGCACAACTTTCCGTGGGTGAAGTGTATGCACAAACCGATCGAGGAACTGTCCGTTTGCTGCATCCAGCCCAGATCCTCGAAACGGGGTTTTCCAGCAACCCAATATCGGGCTCGTCGTTGGTCAGAGGCGTAAAGTTTGGTTCGCAGTCCAACGACGCTGTCAGCGACGAGAAAAGGAAGCGTCCTCGTTTTCGAGGATGTAACGGGTGTACAAACCAAAAACAATCAGCGTATTTACGGCGACTTTCTTGGCGTACAATGGGGCGATTGTGATTTTAGCAAAAAAAAGGGGGGCCGGGCAGATTCCCGCGAAAATGTATCTCACCCAAGTTCGCGTTTTGCGGATTTGGAGTGTTCCGGCCTGGCGGAGCTTTGGGATAGTTTAGGAAAAACGCGATGCATTGAGACAAATTCTGGCATGGGGCCTTGCCATCCACACCGCCAATAATTTCCTGCCTTCGCGAATCCAAAGCGGTGCCAAGTCCCCGCACTCCAAAGAAAAGTGCAAAACTGGAACTAAGAAATGCTCAGTAATCTGCTGCAGTCTGGAGGCATCCGATTTGCGTTGTGCGTGTGCCCACGAATGACCTCGGTGGAAATGGCGAGTAACATGAAGGGGTCCGCGATGTCCGAGCAATCTTCAGACAACCAGGTGCCGGATATCAAAACGAACCGCTGATGCGGCCTCGTCGTCGATGTCGATGCGCTCGCCTGCCGGAACGGCGGGCAGTCCAGGCATCCGCATCATCTCACCTGTCACGGGGATTCTCAAGGCCCGTCACTCTTCAACCACTTCGCAGTGGATTGTGTTACTCTTTCCGTCGCGGGACTCCCATACCACGACGACCGGCCCTAGTCCATTTGGCCCGCAGGCGATCACTGGATCGCTGGCGTGAGCAGCCAGCTCGCGGGGTGTCTCGCTCCGAGGATTAAGGATGTACGCGAGGTCGCTTCGTTGCCTGAGCCAAACGACGAACGGTCCGACGTTTGTCATCGCAATCCAGGGCTGTTCGCCTGCGCCAATTCGCCGCTCTTCGCTCTGCCCGGCGACCAGGAGATACACCGATTTCTCGCTCCGCCAGGCCGAAGCCAGTTGGCCGTCTGCCACGGCAATCGATCCTCCGTCCATCGGGCAGGCGTCGAGGGGCCACGAACCGTTGCCGACTTTCGTCGCCTTGCCGAAAGTTCTTCCTCCATCCGATGACGACGCAACATAGATGTCACGGGCGCCGCCGAGCGAATTCCGCCACTGGACGTAGACGCGGCCATGCTCGTCAATCGCGACACTGGGATGGCAACATTCGCACACGCTTCCGTCCGGAGACCTGTAAACGAGTACATTTCTGCTCCAGGTGGCTTCGCCATCCGTGGAACTGGATGCCATGATTTCCGTCTTGCCATTGCGCAGATCGAGCCATGTGCAGCAGAGGCTATCGCCGGGACCGGCGGCCATCGCGTGCAAACCCTCGCGCGCGGAGTTTGCAGCGTCGTTCACCTGCACCGCTGCCGACCAGGACTTGCCTCCATCGAGCGACTTCATGGCAAGCAAATCGCCGTCACGGCCCTTGCCTTGCTTTCCACCAATCGCCGCAACGCACTGCGACGTATCAGTGACGGCAATCCGCGGCCCACGTCGCATTCCGAGAGACATCGACGGGACTGCCGGAAGTTCGACAGCGTCGGAGAAGGTTTTTCCGCCGTCGTCGGAACGGCGGTAGTGAATGAAATCGCCCACGCCGAAGATGACATGAATCGCTCCCTTCGCGTCCACGGCGACCTGGGGCTGCCGCGGATTCAGCGGCGCGACACCGCGTGCGAGTTCGACGGACTCGCCCGCCAGGGCTACCACGGGAGCGAACACCGCAATCAATAAAAGCGGAACCACGCAACGATTCTGAGGATCACGGATCATCGCTCTTGTCTCCTTTTGGGTGATTCTAGCTGGACAGCGCCACTTTGGTTGCCAATACAAGCACGAAGCGCAAGCGAGTGAGTGGGTTACGCCGAAACACACTCGCTCGCGCGTCGTGCTTGTATTCTCGTGGATTTCCACAAAATGTGGCGCTGTCCAGCTAGTCCAGTCAGTCGGGCGACAGGACGCTATTGAACTTGTAATTGATTACCAGCTTTTCGCCGTCGCGACGTAGACGCAAGAAGCGGCCGCCTTCATGCACCAGTAGCTTATCGAAATGAGGCGCCAGTTTTTGTCTTTCCAAACCCAGTTCTGCTTCGCCGCCACAACCGAATCAACGAAGTCTCCCATTCTGGATTGCCTAACTGGAAGCGATCTGGGGCTCGCGACATTCCCTGGTCGATGACACATTCGTCGGGCCAGGCGAAGCAAGCATTGCAGCGGCAATGGTTTAAGATTTTCGAACCGGCAGTCAAAATGACTCCGGTCGAATCGGGCTGACAGGATTTGAACCTGCGACCTTTTGACCCCCAGTCAAACGCGCTAGCCAGACTGCGCCACAGCCCGCCGTCTCCGGTTGGACCGTATTTTAGCCGGTGGGTTCACGACTCGCCAGTACGCAGCCCCCTCTGGCGGGGGACAAGCACCGATTCGATTCGCCACGAGCGACGATTCCCCCATTTCCCGGCTTCCGGCAAACAGCCGATTATCCCGCCATCCTTGCGATGCGATTGACCGGGTCAATGACCAGCCCGGAATCGACGAGCCGATAGTGCATGACGTAGGCGTCCTCGGTCGTGTCGTCATAGAAGTCGCGAAGGACACTCGTCGCGCGGAATCCAAGTCGCCGAAAGAAGATTTGCGCGGCGAGGTTCGTCTCGCGCACTTCCAGGACGATGCGGCTCCTTCGTTGCTGTGACAGCTTTCCAATCAGCTTGTCACCCATCCGCCGCCCCACGCCACGGCGGCGGCAATCGGGACGGACCGCGAAGTTGAGTATGTGCAACTGGTTCTTGTGCAACTCATAGATCATGAATCCGACAACGCGGTTGTCGTGTTCCGCCACCATGCCGATGCAGTTTCGCTGGCGAAGACAACGGATAAAGTCCTCCTCCGACCAGGGAAACTCGAAGCTTCCCTGTTCAATGTTGAGAACCTCCGGCATATCGCGGCGGATCATCCATCGAATATGCACATCAACGCATTTGTTCGCCGTCGAATCCATCCTGGACTCCTTTGCGGTGAGCAGTGAGCTGGAATTTGGTTTCCGTACCAGGTGAGCGTGCGGTCTCAACGGAAAAAAAGCCCGTTGACTTCGTCGAATTCCACGCTACGACGAATCGCGTGCCCGTGACTTCCTAAACTAGACAATTTCGATTTGCCTGCCAATACGGAGTTTTGCCGAAAATACGGCTGTTGGAAATCATTCTTGAAAGTCGTTCAATTCCCTCCTCGCTCCTTGCCCGGTCAGACGGCCCGATGACGTCGGCCGTCGCGCGGTTGCACGAATTTCCACAAACGGGTTGATCGCGGTGGCTGTTCGAACTTTCCCGGTGGTTGATTGAACTAACCCCAAAACAGCGCGGGTCGGCTTGCTAGCTTAACCAGTTCCACTCGCTTGCGCTTCGGGCTTGTGTAACGGCGGTTGTTCCACTCGCTTGCGCTTCGGGGTTGTAGTAACCGCGGTTATAGTTCCAGCCTTCACGGGAGCACTTGCAGGTCCAATTCCGGCTGAAGGCGCTGAAGGCGGGACCACGAACAAGACTAAAGGCTGGACGGCGTGGACGGCCCTGTCAATGACGTGAGGACGGGCGGTTACTCCTTTCGCGACCAATCCTCGATCTTGTCGTTGGAATCGGCAAGCTCGTTCAAAGTCGATTCCAGATCAATCCCTTCCGCGATCTTGAACGTACACGTGTTTTCGTCGAGGTTCGTTTCGACATCGGTGACGCCTTCGACGGCTGACAAGTCGCTTCGGACCGAAGCGGCACAGCCCGATCAGACCATGTTGGGCAGCTTGAGCGTGACCAGTTCGGCAGCAGCCATGGATTCCTCGGCCGCTGCGTTGCTTTCTTCGCCGCCGTGTCCCGGCTGGCTTTCGCGGGGACTGGTCTTTTGCCCCACGACGACGTGAAGCGTCACGACCGGTTCGACGCCGCTCGTCATCTTGTCCATTCCGAAATTCGTGCGATCGATCGTGAATTCAGCGCGGACGACCAGGCCCTTGTCATTGAATTCTGGCGCGGCCTCGAACGTAATTTCACTCGTGGTGCCGTGCAACGTCAATTCACCGGTCACGGTGATACGACCCTCCGCGGCCGGTGCAATTGTGGTACTGGTAAAGCTCGCTTTTGGGAAATCGTCGATGCCAAAAAAGTCAGCGTTTTTCAAATGGTTCGTCAGGTCGTTGAATTCGGTCCACACGGAGGCGATGTCAATTTCCACCTGGATCGACTTGATCGCATCCCCGGCTTCATTCACTTCGATCTTCCCTTCAAATTCGGAAAAGCCGCCAAGTCGCGGCTTTGGTTCGTCCCCGACGTGGGTTCCAACGAACTCGATACTCGTGTTTTCCGGCTTCAAGGTTGCGACGCCATCGTCGACGGGTACAGGAGTGGTTTCCCGTTCGGCCTGGGTTGCCGTTTCCGCGTCCACCTGCGGACCGGGCACTGCATGAAGCGGCTGGCTCAACAACACACCCGCGACGAGCGCGCCGAAGGCGATCACCGCATTATTGAAAAAGTTCATCCTCATTGATTTCCTCGTTGGGCCTCGTGTTAACTGGTTCAAGCACAATATACCGGTCATGGGGCGCCGGGCGTCAGGCCCAGTCATAACCGGTGGACTTGCGGATTCTTTCTTCAAAGTTTCCCAGCAGTCCGCCGATCACGTCCCATTTATGGGGGCGTCGCACTTCGATGTCGCCTTGTTGATTGACGCGCACGATGGTTGTTGAGTCCACGCCCGCCGACGTCAAATCGAGTCCCTGGGAGAGGTCGTCGTCGTCGAGCAATTCACGCAACGCCTGGCCGGTCATTTCAATAAATTTCATGTCAACAATTGTCCATTCAGGGGACAAGGAAGTTGGCGAGTTCATGCGTACGAGCCGGGTCATTCTAGTCAAAACGGCGCGTTCCGCCACGGACCTTCGGACGCCGCGGCGTGAACGATTGTTTTTACCCTCCCGCCCGGATTTTCGGCCATCTTGACGTTCTGCAATGGTTGATTCAAAGTAAATGTTTGACGGGTTACCCTTTGATCGCGATGGTGCCGGTGGCCGCCCTTGTTCGATTGTCAATCTTGTTTTCGATCCTGGACGTGCAGAGGAGCCTTTACGATGTTGAGAGCCAGAATTTTGGTCGTGGCGTTGTTGATGTCATTGACGTCAATAGCCTGTCGCGCGGACGAGATTATTGACTGGAACAACGTGACACTGGACGCGATTCGCGCCAATTCCACGCCACCGCCGCGCGCTACGCGGATTCTGGCCATGGTCCATTGCGCCATGTTTGATGCCGTTAACGGAATTGACCGGAGCTATGAACCCTACCTTGTCCAGCAACAGGCTCCGTCGTGGTCGTCGGGCGAAGCGGCGGCGGCAACGGCAGCCTTTATCGTTCTCCGGAATGAGTTTCCCGGCATGAAATCTCAGCTTTCAGTCCGGTATCTGGTTTCGATTTCCAGTATCGAGACGACTTTTTTTTCTCGACTATCCGGAATCGTCTTTGGTTATTATTGCGGCGTGCGGATGCTCGATGACCGCGAGGGCGACGGTGCCGACGCAACGGTGCTTTACATCCCCTCGGGTATTCCCGGGTTCTGGCAACCGACGCCACCGGCGTTTGCCCCCGCCCTCCTGCCGCAGTGGCCCAACGTCAAGCCCTTTGCCATTCCCGCCGGCGATGCATTTCGTGTTCCCTCCCCGCCTTCATTCACTTCGACGCAATACGCCCGGGATTTTCGCGAGGTAAAAGTTCTGGGAGACATTGACAGTGTCGTCCGCACACCGGACCAGACGATCATTGCCTATTTCTGGGAGGACGGTGCGGGGACGGTAACGCCTCCCGGCCACTGGCATGTAATCGCCCAGCAACTCTCGGAGCGGTTCGGGTTGTCACTTGAGCAAAATGCGCGACTCTTTGCGCTGCTTGGTCTGGCACAGGCCGACGGTGCCATCTGTTGCTGGGACAACAAATATTTCTGGGATCACGTTCGCCCTTATACGGCTATCACGATGGAAGCCGACGAAGACGGTAACCCGCGGACGAGTGAAGATGCTGACTGGTTTAATCTCATTCCGACACCGCCATTTCCCGCCTACACTTCGGGCCACAGCACGTTTAGCGGCGGGTCATCGCGGTTGCTGGAGCTGTTTCTCGGCACCGACGCAATCGCTTTTTCGGGCGCCTCGCCAGATCCGCAGCGTTGGCCGGATGTCTTGCCAGGCGTTGTCCGTTCATGGAGCAGCCTGTCCCAAGCGGCCGAAGAGGCGGGACAGAGCCGAATTTACGGCGGCATTCACTGGCAATACGACAACCAGCTTGGCCTGAGCAGCGGACGCGCGATCGCCCAGTTCGTTTTCGAAAACTTTCTGCGACCCGTCGAGTAGTTCGGATGGACTAGAAATCGATCGTGACGCCGCCGCTCAGAACATACGCGGCGGTGCGGATCGTGACGTCGGTTCCCGGAATCCCGGCATACGGACCCGACGTCGCCTGGTCAAAGGCGTGAAAGTACGTTCCCGAGAGAGTCATATTGGGGTGAACGCGGACCGATGCGCCGAGCGCGGCACTGTGCTTGACGTTCAACGGTGCGGCGGTGTTGAAGAAAACGGTTTCGCTGGAAATCGGATTCTCGTTCCACTGGTACCCGCCTCGAACGGTCACGCGGTCGTTCAACTGGTGGGAAATACCTGTCGCGACCGCCATCACACTTGACCAGCTCAGTCCCGCCAGCGTTCCATCCGGGTTGAGACCGTCCGTCCCAAATCCCCTCGCCGATGCGTAATCAAACCAGCGGACATCGTTGGCGATTACCGTTCGCGGCGAAATTCGCCATGCGGTCCCCAGCGAAATGATCAACGGATATTCCAGGTCGATCGAGCCCGAGACCGGTGCGCCGGTGGCGTTGTCCTGCCCCTTGAAACGGAAATCCTCGAAGTACTGTTCCGTCTTGACGGACACGCCAGCGCTGAAACGCTCTCCGGGCTTGTAGTACACGCCGAACTGGCCACCTCCGCCGAACGTGTAGCGCGAGCCGCTCCCCAACGAATATCCCGCCGCGCCGGGAGGCGCCGTCAAAAGCGGCTCAACTCCGAGACTGGCGATGGTGAGCGTCGGTGCGGCACCAATCGCCCAGCAGTCGTTAATGGTATAGGCGATCGTCGGCACGATCTGGAAAAATTCCGCTTCGGTGTTGACGCGGCCGAACGTGGGAATGATCCCAAGCGAACCCTGCGGGAAATGGATCGGGTTGGTCAAGCTTGCGTCATAGTTGAGTTTGTATCCGGCGACCGCAATAGCGGCCAGGCCGAACGTAAAACGCGGGTCCGCGCCGCGTATGACCAGCGCCATATTGGGCAAGGGCGAAGCACCCGACTCGCTGCGGCTGCTTCCTGAAAAAGGGCCGACGGTCGACGAGACGCGCGTGTCGGGATAGATCAGTCCGATTCCAAAGTCCGCTTGATGGCACTTGAAATCGGCGATCGACGCGGGATTCCAGTGAATCGCTCCAATCGCGGACAGTGGGAGAGCCGTGCCGGCCCCACCCATCGATTCGTTGACCGTGCCGATGGCGCGCAAGGCGATTCCCTGTCCCTCGCAGTGGACACCGGCAAGTGCGGCCGAAAGGGCCAGCAAAGCAATCCCTGCGAATCGATGTGTGTTATTCACGGATCTTCCTTCGCTTCCTTTCGACTACCCTGACGCCGGCTGTGAGTCAACCAAGGCGCTTAATACGGCAAGATCGGCGTTCCTGGTATAACCGGTACAGGCCAAACGATCCACTCGACACAAAGCGCGTGATCGTCAAGGTTAAACTCCCGTCGCCCGTCGCCCTTGGCCTGGATCCAGCTCATCCCTGATCGCCAGACAGACGTGACTGTAAACGGGCGACTCCGCGGCCCACGCGAATTCAAACGACCGGTGCGTCTCGCTTGTCACCGTGATCTCGATCGAAAGTCGTTCGTCGGGAAGACAATCGGAAATCCGCCGCGCCCATTCAATCACCACGACGGCGTCTTCCTCCAGGTACTCATCGATGCCCAATTCCTGATATTCATCACGATCGGCGATCCGGTACGCGTCAATATGGACCAACGGCAGGCGGCCCGCGTACGTCTGGATCAATGAGAACGTCGGGCTGACCACGGCGCGGCGATCAATTCCCAGTCCCTCGGCGATTCCCTGAACAAGCGACGTTTTTCCCGCACCCAGCGTTCCATCGAGCGCGATGAGCATGGGCGTCGTCAAGTGACGCGCAATCACTCGGCCGACCGACCGGGTGACTTCAGTACTTGCGGACGAAAACTGAAACGAGTCGATGCGGGTCATTTCAACAAAACCGTTACGGCACGGACGGCGACGTCTGGTGCTCGAATCCAACGGGAATAAACCGGTGTCGAACGCCATCTTCGACCAACCACAACTCGCGCGCGGCCGTGAACTCGCCGATGTCGGTCAGCGGGATTTCGGGCGGAGTGTCACGCAACAAGCGAGACGCGTCGTCGGGGCTGGCCGCGATTACCAACTCGAAATCCTCGCCATCCTGAAGCGCGTGGGACAGTGGCGACTCCTTCCCGCGGGCTTTCGCGAACTGGTGCGCGGCTTCCGCAACCGGAATCGACTCGGCAACAATCTCAAATCCGACACCGCTTGCCTCGGCGATCTTCGCAAGGTCAAGACCCAGCGAATCCGTCGCGTCCGTGCAAGCGTGAACGAGTCCGGAGTCCCCCCACAAATCGGCGACCGTGCATCGCGGTTCAAAGTCGAGGTGGCGACCGAGGATACTTCCGCCAAACTGGCCCGTGACGAGAATCCGGTCGCCCGGCTGCGCTCCGTCGATCCGCCAGCAGCCGCCCGGCGGTGCTTCTCCGACGGCCGACACGGAAAGGATCAAGGGACCCTCCCAAACCGTCGTGTCGCCACCGCAAATATCCAACTGAAAACGATTGGCAAGCGGCTTGATCCCCGCGTACAGGCGCTTGACGTATTCGAGCGACGTTCGGCGTGGAATGACCAGTGAAACCGTGGCGCAGCGAGGTCGTGCCCCCATCGCCGCGAGGTCGGACAAGTTGACCGCAAGCGCCTTGCGGCCGATTCGTTCCGGGGAGTGCTCATCTTGTCGAAAATGGACGTTGTCGCAAATGGCGTCGCACGTCACGACCAGGTCGCCGCCCCTGCCTGGCAGAATGGCACCGTCGTCGCCAATTCCAAGCAATGCGTACCGGGGCGGATTGAACTCACTCGCAAGCCACCGGATCAATTCCCGTTCCATGTCGGTTCGCGTTAATGGTTCGCGTCGTTCCCGGCGTCGGCAACGCGGAGGTTGCCAAAAAACGGCTCGCTGCCGCGAATGATGTAAAAGACGATTTCCTGGCCACTGGTCACGTCGTCCAGCGCAAGAACGTATAGCAGGTTTTCGATCGATTCGGTTCTCCAGCCATGCATTGCGACAAGTATATCACCGGCGCGAATCCCCTGTTTGGCGGCCGGACCGCCTCGACGCACTTCCTCGACTCGCAGTCCGCTGTTATAGTTCGGATGGACATCGCGCAACTGACCGCCGGAAACTGGCACGACCTTGAGACCCAACTGACGCCAGACGGTCGCGCTGCCTGACTGGCCCGGCCGGGCAAGTGCAATGTTAATAACTTGCGGCTGACCATTTCGTTCGATTGTCAACGCGATTTCGTCGCCCGGCTTCTTGTCCAGCAGTCCGCAATGCACGTCCACTGCGCGTCGGCATCGTTTGCCTGCGGCTTCGGTGATGACGTCGCCCGCGGTCAAACCCGCCGTTTCGGCCGCGCTTGATCGCGCGACCGATTCCACGACCGCCGCGGGCTGATGGTCCGTGTAAACGGTTTTCAGGACCATGCCGTGGTGGACTCTTTCGCCTGTGATTTCGCTGAGGAAATCCGCCGCCACGTCCATTGCGTCGTTCACCGGAATCGCAAACGCAATTCCCTGGGCACCCACGCGGACGGCGACGTTGATGCCGATCATTTCACCATCGAGATTTACCAGCGGTCCGCCGCTGTTGCCCGGATTGATCGGTGCGTCGGTCTGTAACAGGTTGTGATAAATCTGGTCGTCGCTGACCTGAACGGTTCGACCCAGTTCGCTAATGATGCCGCGCGTCACTGTGTCCTCGTACCCGTAGGCGTTGCCCAGCGCGGCCACGGTTTCAGCGAGCATGACGTCGGTGGAGGAACCGAGCGGTATGACGGGCAACGGACGGGGCACCCGGATTTTAATCAGGGCCAGGTCCGTAACGCCGTCGTGCATGATCAACGTGCCGCTCGTCGTCGAACCGTCGGCGAGGGTCACTTCGATATGCTTGACATCCTCGACCACGTGAAAGTTCGTGAGGATGTAGCCACTCGGGTCAATAATGACTCCGGTGCCCATGCCGTTGACCTGGCGAACGGCGTGCGTCCGGGCACCGGTTGAATCCGTTTCGGCGGAAAGCGTCTTTTTGCCCCGCAGATTGACGACCGAGGGACGGACGAGCGCGACGGCGTCGACCAACGGTGTTCGGCGATGGCTCGTCGAGGGTTCGCTACCGGACTGCGCAACCGCCGGTATCGCGGAAAGGAGCGAGAGGTACGCCGCCAGCACAATCGAGGCCGGAAAACCCGTCGGATGATTCGAGCGGCGGGGTGAATGCATCATGCGTGTTGCTCGACAGCGGTGTTCCAGGGCGAGTTGTCGATTCAGTACAAGCCAGCGGGTCGCGGCTCGCTCGTACAAGTGACAAGATCGGGTTAATACCCCGGATCGTGTGAACCGGCGAAACGCAACCGGTAAAGCTTGACCAGCTTGCCGAACGACGGCCCAGACTAGAAGCGGACCATCCCGCCCACGCTCAATCCATTGGCAAAGATCGTGTTTGCCGTGTTGATAAACGGAGCGGAGCCGGTTGCCGTCGTGAGGAGCTGGGCCGGTGCCACCGCGACGCCGTCCAGCCACATCGCCTCGTAACCGGCGTACACCGACACCGATCCAGGCACGAGGTCGTAATGAATGCGAGCGCTGATTTCCCCTACGCCCGCGCTGCGATTGTCCCGGTCATCGATCAGAATCGTTGTGATGTCCGGCTGGCCGAACAACGTGTTGAAAGCCGTAATCCGCGACGAGGCAACGTTGTGAAAGATGCCTCCCTTGATCAAACCAATGAAAAACAGGTCACGCGAGAGGGGTTTGCGGAACTCGGCACCGATCCCGAGGCCCGTCAGCGGGTTTTTTGTTTCCGTCCGTGTTTCGATTTGCAAAAAGTCCCCAACGAGCGGATTAAAAAAATTCGAATCAATCGAGATTATCTCGTCGAGGTTCATAAATCGGGGACCGACCATGAGCGTCAGGCCCGGGCGAACGGCTCTCTTGAGATTCAGTTCGATACTGATCAGCTCGGAATCATAGTCGTAATCGAATGCCGTCAGTTGCGTCCCCGCTGGCAGTCCCGGCGGAGTGAACGCCGTTGCCACAAGATTTCCGGCCCGCGATTCGGTGACGTCCCATTTCTGGAAATACCCGCGTACTTCCCAACTCAGGTCGTAGCATGTCATCCGCTGAAATCGAAAATCGGCACCGGCTGAAACGTCGAGGTCCGAGGCTTCCTCGGCGTCAAACAATGTCGCGAGGGTAACGGAGTCGGTAACTAGTGGAATGGTGTTTTCCGTCCCGGGTCGGTCGAGAATGCGAGTGCCAAACTCGACTTCCCACCCGGGTCGAACACCGTGCGTTTGCTGGGGCCATTGCGCGTGGAGAACGTTGCAGCAAAGCAGCAGATAAATTGCCGAGCTGACGACGACGTGCGTTTTCACGGGACCCCCCCTGGGTGACGAAGGCGCAATGGGACACTTTGCATCAGGAGATCGACCCGCAATGACGGAACAATGAGTATTGACGGCATTGCCGGAAAAGTCGCGCCTGGCTCACCAGATTGCGCTGCTTTCCTCCGCCACGTATATTGCCACGCTCGGAAGGATAAATTCGCTAGTTGTCTTCACGACGCTTGTACCGGCCGCGGCGCGGGTCGCTAATCGTGTACGCCTCGACTTCAAAAGGATTGTCCAGGTAAGGATTGCGATGGCGAATCCACAGCCACAACGAACAGCCAAGATACGCGGGCACGAAAACAATGCCCCAACGTTCGTACTGGCGAACATGCGCGTGTTCATGTTCGCGGACAAGGTCGAGGACTCGCGGGTCCAGTCCAAGTATGACGTGTCCCAGCGTCATCGCGGATGAACTACCCCCTGGAGGGACGCGGCGCAAAAACCAGTTAATCAATCCGCCGTGGAATTCGAGGCACCCGTCACGCCATTGACCGCCCCCGCCGCTGCACAAACCGGCCAAGCCGCAAAACAGTCCAAGCAGCGTGTTCGGGGAGGTCCAGATGACGGCAAGTGTCTTGATCAGCATGAGTCTTTCGGCATCGAATTTCACCAAACGCCGGGGGCGACCAAGAATTCCTTGTTGGGTACGATTTTCTCGTACGGGGCGCGGGCCAATTCCAAAAACCATTGTGGAGCATGGACTTGCGACAATTAATCGAAATCGAAACAGGCGCAAGCATCAACTGCTAGCAGCTTCATCATAGCGGCTTCCTGGCAATTCGATCTGTTCCCCAACCCCGAATTCGACGATGAAACCGCTGGACCCTTCCGCGTGATTGGACTTCACGATGAAGCGGGACCCATACCGGATTGCAGAGGGAGGAACGGCATGGATGCCTTGTTCAACCGATTAGTCGTTCGAACGTTCGCCGCCTTCCTCATCGTGGCGGCCTGCTGCAATCCCGTTGCGGGAACCGATACCAATCTCGAACAGTTACGCGAGATCGAGAAACAGGTCCAGGAGGTTGTTCGGCAAAACCTCGAAGTGGTCGTCGCGGTCACGGACGGAATCGGGTACGGCAGCGGCGTCATTGTGAGTGAGGATGGTCTGGTTCTGACCGCCGGGCACGTCATGATCACCGGTGGCAATGACTTTCGTGTGATCTTTCCCGATGGTCGCGAAGTCAAGGCCGAGCCGCTCGGGAGGAATCTCAATCACGACGCCGGAATGTTGCGGCTTGTCGAAAAAGGCCCGTGGCGCCATGCCGAGCCAGGCAACATGGACGACCTGAAGCCCGGCGACTGGTGCGTTTGTCTTGGACATTCCGGCGGTTACGAACTGGGACGAAGGCCTCCGGTCCGTGCTGGCCGCATTGTCAAATTCGAAACCGACCAGCTCGTCACGGATTGCGCCTTGATCGGGGGAGATTCCGGAGGACCGCTCTTTGATTTGCGCGGTCGTGTCATCGGGATTCACAGTTCGATTGGCAGTTCGGTCGCGGAGAATCGCCACGTTTCAATCGCCATTTATCAAAAGTACTGGGACCGCCTGGTGAAGGGTGAGAAATGGGGCGTCTTGCCCGAACTGGCTCACAAGCAAAAACAGGAGTCGCGCGCGTCGATGGGAATTCGCCTCGACCGCAAGTCGTCGCGCGCGGAAATTGTGCTCGTGCATCCGGGTCGCGCCGCCGAGGCGGCGGGTCTCCGCGTCGGCGACGTCGTGTTGATGTTCCGAAAGACTCCTGTTAACGATTCGCAACACCTGATTGATCTGATCAGCGAACAAACACCCGGCGATCACGTTCAAATTGTGATCCGGCGCGAGGGCAGGGAATTGTCAATCGAAGTCACGCTGGGAGACAGTCGTTAGATCAAGGAGAGTTCGTTGAGGGAATCGTCATGAATATGATTCGCATAATCGCGCTGGCGGCATTTCTGATTCCGTTCGCGGTAACGACGTCACCGACGGCCCGCGCCCAGCAGCTTTCCGAGGAGATGCGCAGCCTCTTCACCGAGATGTTGCCGCGACTCGACGCGCAGCTACAGAAAAAAGTCCGCGAGGCGATGGAAAACAATCGCGACTATCTGGAATTGTCGGTCGACGAGTTCAAGCGGTTTCGCGACCATCCCGCCAATCCTTTCGAAGGCTGGGACGGAATCGACACGTCGGTGATCAAGGGACTCATTCGCCTCCAGTTCGAGACCCAGCCGATCCGCAGCCGTGTCCCCGACTCGCACGAGCGGCAAAGTACTGAACTGCTGGACAGCCTGGTCCCGGTGACCCGACGAGCCAATGCCGGAACGGTGCAGATCACCAATGGAAAAACGCAAGTGGCGCTGGGAATCATTGCCACCGGGGAAGGACACGTACTCACGAAGCTGAGCGAGGTTGTGGAATTCGACCAGCTTTTTTGCATCGTTGCAAACGGCGGCAAGTACGAAGCGAAAATCATTGGCAAGAACGAGCGCAACGACGTCGCCGTACTGAAAATTCCGGCGGGCGTCGTTCCACCGGCACCGTGGGCAGACGAGCAACCTGACGTCGGTGCCTTTATCGTGACGACCAGCGGCAAGGAGCGACCGCTGGCGCTGGGCGTCTACTCCAATGCGCCACGCTCGCTGATTGGCGAAAACCAGGCATGGCTGGGAGTCAAGCCAGTCAAGGACGAACAAGGCGTCCGCATCGTGGAAATCACCGCAAACAGCGCTGCCGAAAGGGCCGGCTTGCAACTTGACGACGTTGTCACCGCCATTAACGGTCACCCGATTTCCGACGTCCAGGCGCTGGTGAATGAAATTCGTCGCAACAATGCGGGTGACACGATCCTCGTGGAGTACCTGCGTCAGGACGAGCGGGGCGAAGTCCTCGCGGTTCTGTCGGGACGCAACGCGGGAACGCCAACCGCCGATCGATTCGGACAAATGGAGACCTTCGGCGCGATCCAGTCGAAACGGCGAGACAACCTGCCACTTGTCTTTCAGCACGACACGCCGCTGGTGCCCGAACAGTGCGGCGGCCCGGTGACGAATCTCGACGGCGAAGTGATTGGAATGAACATCGCGCGGGGAGGTCGCGTCGCGACCTATGCCATTCCGGCCGCGCACCTGCGGCAACTGCTCGGCGAGATGCTGCATCCGAGCGTCGCATCGCGCGACATCGAGTAATCTCGTCGTTGTGCCCGTTCGTACGCATCTAGAGAAACCGGGCCCACGTCGCGCGGATCACGCCCAGCTTGCGTTCAATCGCGCTTTTTGTGCGGTCGAGCGACACGGCAATTTCCTTGACGCTATGGCCAGACATCCGCATCATCGCAATCCGTCGTGATTCGTCGGTCGGCAGTGCCTCGAACATCATCCGGCAAGACTCCTGAAACTGGGCGATCCACGCCGGGTCATTCGACTCTCCATTTCCGCCGAATGCCTCGATGATCGCGTTGTCGTCGATTTCGACGGTCCGTTTCCGGTCGCGTTTCTCGCGGTTCTCGCTCTTGAGCAAATTCGTTGCCTTGCGACGCGTGATGTGCAGCAACATCCGCCACAAATCATCGCGGTCCCGCACCAGGCGAAAACGGTTATTTCGCAGACCCTGTAGCAAGGCGTTGAGGGCCTCGATCACGACGTCCTCTTCATCCGCTTTCGTCGCCATGTGCCGCGGCAACAGTCGCCGCGCAAATTCCTCGAGTTCGTTAAAATACCGCTCCAGAAGGTATGTGGCGGCGTCCGAGTCCCCGTCGCGCGTCGCGCGAATCCATCCGGAAACCGAACCACGATCGTCGGAGGAGTCTGATTCCCGAATCACTTTCATTGTTCCCCCTTGTGCAACGGAATCAGCATATCCGTGCTAGCATCATTAAGCAAGGAAAACGCGGAAAACGAGCCAACGCACCGTGGCAACTTGGGGGATTGACATTGGTCTAGGTGGATTTTTGCGGCCAGGGTAAATTGGGCGACGCACGTCAAGTCACGTCGAGACGGCCAGCTTGCAAGCGTCCGTCACGCCAATCCAACCCGGTGCAAGGAGGTGCCGCTGATGGCGATCGAACTGAAGTTCCTGCATGCGTCCGATCTGCATCTGGACGAGCCGATTTCGGGATTGCCGGAAATCCCCGCGCATCTGAAGAAGGTGCTTGCCAATGCGCCTTACGTTGCCGCCGAACGACTTTTTGACCGGGCGATCGCCGAGAAAGTTGATTTCGTTCTGCTTGCAGGCGACGTCGTCAATCTCGATCACGGCGGTCCGCGAAGCGCGGCGTTCTTGCTCGCCCAGTTTGAACGACTTTTGGAAAAGGGGATTCGCGTTTACTGGTGCGGCGGTTCGGTCGACCAGCCCGATCGGTGGCCGGCAGCCATTTCCTTGCCGGAAAATCTGCTCGTTTTTCCCTCGACGATGATCGAACACGCCGTTCACCAGCGGAACGGCCGGGCGATTGCAACGATCTGTGGTGCCGGTCACGAGTCGCGAAAGCGCAATCCGGCTGATTTCCGCTGCGAGTCCGATGCCCCGTTCCCCGTCGCGCTGCTGCACGGCGAACTCGACACGACGACAATGACGGGTCAGAACATTCGTTACTGGGCGCTCGGCGGCCGGCACCGTCAGACGACGATTGACAAGACGGGTTCGCTCGCCGTCTTTTCCGGAACGACACAATCGCGGTGCCCGGAAGAGTCCGGGGCTTGCGGTTGCATGATGGCGACGGTCGATGACGCGGGTCGCGTGAAAGTCAGCGAGATCGAAATCGACGTCGTTCGCTGGTCCTCGCAAAAGATTACTGTCGCGGAAAACGCCAGCCTTGAAAATCTCAAATCGGCACTGGCCGAACGCTGTTCAAAAATTCGCCTCGACGCCGCGGACCGCCTGATGCTGGTGCAGTGGACCGTTAGCGCCACGGGTGAATTCAATCCACGATTGCGGAACGCGGCCTTGCAGGCGGAATTGCTGGCGTGGCTGCGGACTGAATACGGCATGACCGGGCACGGAATCTGGACGACCCGATTGCAATTTGATCCGCCCGAATCGCTGCCCGCCGATTGGTACGAGGAGGATACGATCCTTGGAGATTATCTTCGCGCGACGTCGCGATACCAGGGAGATTCTTCCATGGCGTTTTCGCTGGCGGACTACTTGCCGACAGCGGGGATCGATGAAGAGGCGCGCGTTGAGCTGTCCCGCGTCAGCCCGCAGCGCCGCGAGCAATTGCTTCAACGCATGGTGCTGGCGGGGATTGAGTATCTCTCGCCCCGTGAAATCGAATCCTGAGCGGGCGGATTGCATCATCCAAAAATCACTTTATTGATCCGATAAGAGGATCACCCAAAGGGAGTTGGCACTGTGAGAATCAATGACATTCAGGTCGACGGATTTGGCATCTGGACGGGTTTGACAGTTGACTCGCTACCGGACGGCATGACGCTGTTTTACGGACAGAACGAGGCCGGCAAGACGACCCTCATGCAATTCATGCGAACGATTCTCTTCGGTTTCTCCGAAGAGCGTCGCGACAAGTACATTCCGCCCGTTCATGGCGGGATGGCGGGAGGTGAATTGCACGTCATCACGTCGCAGGGAAACTACCAGATCCGGCGGCACATTGATCCCAACCGGCTCAACGACGCGACGGGCGACCTCGTCCTGATCGACGATGAGAACGGGACCAACTTTGGCCGCGCGCAACTGGCGTCGATTCTTTCGAGCATCGATGAATCGATCTTCAGCAATGTATTCGCCATCGGGCTGCGCGAGATTCAGGAACTCAATACACTCAACAGCACCGACGCGGCCGAACATCTCTACAAGCTGACAACCGGGCTGGATCGGGTCTCGCTGGTCGACGTGATGCGAACGATCCGCAAGCGTCGCCAATCGCTTCTCGCCGCCGATGGCGAGACGAAAAGCCGGCTGGACGAACTGGAAACGCGCCGTCGCGTACTTCAGCGGGAAATTGATGAACTGCTGGGCCGCGCGCGCCGCTGGTCGCGCGTCGCCGCCCAATCGAGCGAGGCGGGCCGCCGACTCGACGAACTGTCGGACGAACTGAAGCGGCTCGACCGAAATGGCCGCGTCATCGAAATCGCAATGAACGTCGGGGACCGCTGGCGGGCGCGCCGCGCGATCGATCAGCAAATTGCGACCTTCGCATACTTGCCCGGTGAATCGGAAGTTCGCATTGCCGAACTCGAATCCATCAACCAGAAAATTGCCCGCCATCGAGACAAGATGTCCTCGATAAAGACTGACCGCAAATCGACGCGGCGCGAAGCGATGGCCCTTCCCGTCAATCGCCAGTTGGTCAGCCAGGCGGCTCGCATCGATGCGATGTGCGAGCACATGCCGTGGATCGAAGCGCTTGAAAACCAGGCCGAACGGGTACGGCAGGAAATCGAGGCAATTCGCACCACCCTCGGCGGAGAAGTGTCGGGTCTCGGCGGCAAACTCGACCTGAAGTCCCGCGACGTTCGCGAATTGACGAACCAGGGTTTCGCATCGCTCCAGACGAGTGCCCGCAAGTTGCTCGCCCGCCGCGAGGAACTTGAATCAGCCAGCGAGCAGATCGAGCGGGCAAAGGCCGACCTTTCCCAATACGAGGGGCGGATGCAATCGGCGCTGGTTGAACATGGATCGGGAGTCGCCCATACGCGCGAGGAAGCCGCTCGTCTCGTCACGCGACTTCGCCGGCGGGTCGAGCTGGAGGAAAAAATCGAGAAACTCAACGCCTCGCGCCACGATCTGGAACGTGACATCGACAACGTGGTGAACGAGCAGGTCCTGCCGGTGGGCAAACTGTCAATTCTCGGTGTCGTCTTTGTGCTGGGGATCGTGTTGGCGGGTTTTGGACTGATGATCCTTTACTACACCGGCAGTACCGTCGGGACGACGGCCACGGAAATGGGTTTCCTGCTCATTATCCTTGGAACGGTTTTTGGGTTGCTTTCGATGGGAATGAAACATCACTGGGAACGTATCGCGCGGGATGAACTCGACGATTTCCGGCACCAATTTGATCTGGTTCGCCAGCAACTCAAGCGTTCGCGGAGCGAGCGCGACGAGCTGGAACGGCAATTGCCGGCCGCGTCCGCGGGAACCGACATTCAGTTGCGCGATGCCGAGGGAGAGCTTTCGCGTCTTGAAGACCTGATCCCGCTGGAGTCGCGCTACAACGCCGCCATCGCCGCATTGGAGGAATCGAAACGCAACCACGCGCGGATCGATCGGGAACTTGTCGATCTCGATCGCAAGTGGCGGGAGGGATTGCGGCTGGTGGGAATGCCGGAAACCCTTTCACCCGACCAGCTTCGCGAAGTGACGCAGCGAAGCGAACGAATTCACGGCTTCCATTCGCGACTGGATCAACTGGAGTCGGAGGCATCCGACCGTGAAAAGGAACTTGCGGGGCTTACTCGACGCATCGACACGCTGCTCGGCGAATCGGGTATCGAGTACGACGTTGATACCGATCCGGCGTCGCGGCTGCAAACGTTGCGCGTCACGCTTGGACAGCAACGGCAACTCGTTGCGCAGCGGAAGGAACTGGCCGCCAGGTTCAACTCGCTTCGCCAGACCTACAATCGCGCGGCCCGTGAGCTGGAGAGGCTTGAGGGTCAAAAAAGCCGCATGTTGGCCGTCGTCGGTGCCGACACTGAGGAGAAATACCGCGAATTTGCCGCCGGGCACGCCCAGGTGCACAAGCTCCGTGAACAGCGCCAGGCATTGACTGACCAGATCGCCGCCGCGCTGGTTGGTCACATCGAGGAATCGCTCGTCGCCGCCGAACTGGAGGAATACGGCCAGGCCGCACTGGAAAAACGATGGGAAGCGAACCAGGCGTCGATCGAGCAACTGCGCGAGGAACAGTCGCACGTTCACCAGCAACGCGGTGAATACCACCAGGAATTAAAAATGCTCGGCGAGGACGCGCGGCTCGACGAGGCAAGAATGGAACTGGCCGCGATCGAACATGAAATCTCACTCGTTCGCGAACAGTGGCAGGTATTGGCGGCCAGCGAACAGGTGCTTGAGTCAATTCGCGAAAACTATGAACAGCGACGTCAGCCCGAAACGCTTGTCGAAGCCTCCACTTTCCTTGAAAAACTGACCGAGGGCCGCTACACGCGAATCTGGACACGTCTGACGGGTGAGAAGTTGCTCGTCGATAATTCCAAAGGCGAAACGCTTTCGGTCGAGCACCTCAGCCGCGGAACGCGCGAGGCGGTCTATCTCGGCTTGCGGCTCGCACTCGTTGATGCCTACGCCCGTCGTGGTGCCGTATTGCCGCTGGTCCTCGACGACGTGCTTGTCAATTTTGATTCGAGCCGGGCGCGATCGGCCGCCCGCGTTCTCCGTGATTTTGCCGAAAGTGGCTACCAGGTCCTCATGTTTACCTGCCACGACCACATTCGCGACCTCTTTCACTTTCTCGACGTCGACGTTCGCGTCCTGCCGCATCACCGCGACGTGCTTGAGAACAACGCCATGCCGATCCTTCTTGGCCGCGCCGACATTGCGACCGTCGAGGAAGCGGAAATCGAGGAACCGGATGTCGAACCCGTCGCGATTGTTCCAACTCCGCGGCGATCCTCGATTTGGCTTGAACCGGCGGGTTTCGATCCGGAACTGGAGTTCGAGCTGACGGCAATTCGCGAGGACCAACGACGATTTCGAGTGGATGGACGGCCCTTTGGTTTCGACGAACGGCATTCACGTGCCGACGAACGGCATTCACGTGCCGACGAACGCGGAATTCGCGCCGATGAAATCGCCGTGAGCCATGCGCCGGACGATGGTCACGTTCATGGCGACGACCAAACGGTGAATTCGTACTTGCAGGAAGTCGCCGAACACTGGCAGCAATCCGCCTGATGGCCGCCCGCGGGCGACCTGCGTCACGCGCCCTTGGTAGAAAACCGGGTCGAGTTTTCCGAACGGCTACGGCGTGCCGTATTCGCCCATTCAAACGAAACTCAAAGTAGAACAATTGTCCCAATTGTTCCTCACTTGGAAAAACGCTATTGCCGAACAATTTGACAGGGTGTAACTGGCGTTCCGACTGTCAGCATGCGAGGGTCAGGGGCTGGTAGTCGATGAGTTGGCCTCGATTCGGGTGTTTGGGCTCAGCCTCCTGGGTCATGCGGCGGTCCCGCCAGGCGGCTTTTCTGCTGTCCACCGCACGGGCCGTCCAGGACGATGATTTTGACAGAAACATGAATGACAGAAAGATCAGAATCCGGGCATGTTCGTTTTCATTTTTCGGTCAACCATCTTTCTGTCAGCTACGTTGTTACCTTTGCAAGCGGCCTCCTGCCTTTGAGAAACGACCCGAATTATGGCAGGTTGGCCGTTTTTATTTACCCGGATTTCGCCGCTTCCCAATTCAACCCTGCGGATTGCCGCTTACACACGCAAGTCATATCTTGTTGGCGGTTGTATCAAGTCGCAAGTAATGGGATAATGGCTGCCGGAGAACCTTTGCATGTCGACCATTCTGGACACCGTCCAACTGATTCCGCAGATTTCCATTCCATCCAACTGGAGACTGGCGGACTTGCAGGAGCGGCTGGGAGACATTCCCGCGGCTCGAATCCGGCTCAGCCCGCCACCCGGCTATGCGACCGAAGGCGACCTCCTCCGCATCGAGGCGGAAGAAGATGTGCTGTGTGAGCTGGAGCAAGGCGTGCTCGTGGAGAAGCCCATGGGATGGTACGAGTCGATTCTCGCGTCGCTAATCAGCAAACAGATTCTCAATTATCTCGAATTTTCGAACCTCGGTCAGGTACTGGGTGAGGGGGGATCATTGAGAATACTCCCGGGCACGGTCAAGATTCCGGATGTCTCTTTCATAAGCTGGTCGCGGTTTCCCCGGGAAAAGGTCCCTCGTCGTCCAATCCCCGAGTTGATCCCCGATCTCGCGGTGGAAGTCCTTTCCGATACGAATACGAAAAAGGAAATGTCCCTCAAGCTCGAACGGTACTTCGAGTCGGGCATTCGTTTGGTCTGGTACGTTGATCCGGCCAGCCAGTCGGCCGTCAGTTATTCGGCCATCGATCGCTTCGCCGAGATTCCGCCAAACGGCGACCTCGATGGGGGTGAGGTGTTGCCTGGTTTCCGGCTCTCACTCATGTGGCTCTTTGAGCAGGCCGATCGCCAGGGACCGGAAAAATAATCCGCCAGGCCACGGCCGCTGGAGACAAGCTCGAATGTCGACGATTATTCCGGACACCGTCCAACTGACCCCGCAGATTTCCATTCCATCCAACTGGAGACTGGCGGACTTGCAGGAGCGGCTGGGAGACATTCCCGCGGCTCGAATCCGGCTCAGCCCGCCACCCGGCTATGCGACCGAAGACGATGTGCTGCGCATCGAGGCGGAAGAAGATGTGCTATGTGAACTTGAGCAAGGCGTGCTCGTGGAGAAGCCCATGGGATGGTACGAAAGTTTTCTTGCATTGACGATCGCCACTGAAATCAATCTTTACCTTCGAACGAATGATCTGGGAAAGACCCTGGGGGCCGATGGTTCGCTGACGATTCTCCCGGGCACGGTCAAGATTCCGGATGTCTCTTTCATAAGCTGGTCGCGGTTTCCCCAGGAAAAAGTTCCTCGTCGTCCAATCCCCGAGTTGATCCCCGATCTCGTGGTGGAAGTCCTTTCCGATACGAATACGAAAAAGGAAATGTCCCTCAAGCTCGAACGGTACTTCGAGTCGGGCATTCGTTTGGTCTGGTACGTTGATCCGGCCAGCCAATCTGCCGTCAGTTATTCGGCCATCGATCGCTTCACCGAGATTCCGCAAGGCGGCGACCTCGATGGCGGAGAGGTGCTGCCAGGTTTCGGGCTCTCTCTCACCTGGCTCTTTGAGCAGGCCGATCGCCAGGGACCGG
>JBGTFW010000020.1:0-14113 GCA_041747075.1 Pirellulaceae bacterium | reverse complement strand
ATTCTCGTCGCCGGTCCGACGGACCCGTCCGCCGCCGACGATCGCAGCGCGTCCGCCGCGGACGATCGCATCGCGCGTCTGGAACTTGCCCGCAATTTCTATCGCGAACATCTTCAGTGGGCCCGTCCGATGGTCCGCCGCGCGGCAGCTCTTGCAACTTCGGATGTTTATGCCGAGACCATGGACTTGACGCTCCACTGGCTGTCGGAAGTGTCGACGATAGCTGCGCCCGATCGCCACGTTTGACGCGATACAAGCCCGAAGCGCACGAACGCACGACCGCAAAAAAAAACGCGTGAACAGGAGGAGGACAATCCGCGCGGATTTCGCCGGGTTTTTCGATCGAACCGTCGGAGCGGTTCGGCGATATTCCACATCACAACTCACCGAGCATCTCGAGGTATTCGGTCATTTCGGCCGTCGCGTGGTCGTGTCCCTGGTTTCGCGCCTCGCCAATCCCTGATTCGAGAAACTCCCGCGCCTCGGCGATTCGTCCAAGCCGGTTGAGCATCTGTGCCGCCATAAAAAACGCCGGGACGTAGGGGGCGTCGCCGGCCGTCAGATTGCGGAACAATTCAAGGCTCTGTTCGTGATCGCCGTTCTTGTCCAGCTCAAGGGCGAGTGCGTAGTTGAGAAACACGTCGTCCGGGTCGTCGCCGAGCATTTCGCGAATTTGTTCGAGACGACTCATGGGCTTGATTGTGGACTTGACGGGATGGAATGTCACGATCGCGGCAAGGTCCCGCAGGCGCGCTTCCGCGTTTTGGTAAGTTGTAATTGGTGAGTTGTACCTGATTTCGCGGAATCGTATAATCCGCCTTTCCAATTTCACCGGTTTTCCAGGGGCGAGGTCTCGAGTGGCAATTCGCGTGGCGATAAACGGGTTTGGCCGGATCGGCCGCCTGACGTTCCGTATTTTTCAGGAGCGAGGCGACACGTTTGAGGTCGTCGCGGTTAACGACTTGACCGACAACCGGACATTGGCGACGTTGCTCAAGTACGACACGGTTCACGGTCGTTACCGCGGCAGCGTCGATTTCGACGACGAAAACCTGATTGTCGACGGCCGGGCGATCCGCGTCTTTGAGGAAAAGGACCCGCGAAAGCTTCCATGGGGCGATTTAAAAGTCGATGTCGTTGTCGAAAGCACGGGTGTCTTTACGGCGCGGGCCAGCGGGGAGAAGGCCGGTTACGATTCACATCTCGAAGCCGGTGCGAAGAAGGTCGTCCTTAGCGCGCCAGCAAAGGACGAACCGGACCTCACGTGTGTCCTTGGAGTCAATGACCATCGGCTGACGCCGGAGATGAAATGCATTTCGAATGCAAGTTGCACGACCAATTGCCTGGCACCCGTGGCGATGGTGCTGCACGAGGAATTCGGCATCGAGTGCGGGCTGATGACGACCATTCACGCGTACACCAACGACCAGCGGATACTCGATTTGCCGCACAAGGACCTTTATCGCGCGCGCGCCGCCGCCCAAAACATCATTCCGACGACGACGGGGGCGGCCAAGGCGGTGGGGCTGGTGATTCCGGAGCTGAAAGGCAAATTGACCGGCATCTCAATGCGCGTTCCCGTTCCGTCGGGCAGCGTCGTCGACCTGACGGCGAATCTTTCGAAAGGCGCGACGCCCGACCGCATTAATCAGGCGATGAAGGCCGCCGCCGAGGGCAAGCTCAAGGGGATACTTGCCTACACCGACGATCCAATCGTTTCATCTGACATTATCGATGATTCGCACAGCAGTATTTTTGCCGCCGACTTCACCGCCACCATCGGGCCTGACGGTCGAATGGCCAAAGTGATGAGCTGGTACGACAACGAATGGGGCTATAGTTGCCGAACCGCGGACCTGTGTGAACGGATCGGAAGGCGCTGATCGAATGAAGCGGCGGTTCGTGATGCGATGACAGGCGGTCGTCACGAACTGTTGACGTCGCGAACGGGCAGTTCGTGCTACGCTGTCGTGCCTTGATGACGTGTGCCGCGTCGGATGTCTGAGTTAGATAATCCGCATTTTGCCACAACAAATACATTGTTTGGGGCGGAAGAACCACGCCAGTCCGAATGTTCCGACGAGCGCGAATCCGTAGAGAATGGTGATCGGCGTGATCGTACGGTGGCGTTCGTTGCGCCAACAGGCACTGCAATACTTGACCATCGTTGAAAAAAATGCGCCCGTTCGGTTTTCGACAACGGACAATGTTTGGGGTCGCGCGGCGTGATGCATTCCGCCGTCAGGAATTCATCGGCAAGCAAAAGGCAGGAAATCTGTCGATCCGGTGTCTGGACCTGAAATCCGGACAAGCCTCGGGTATTCCGTTGGGGAATTGGCGGTTGACGCAATTCGCGCGATTCTCCGCGTCGATTCGATCCCCCGGATTTCGCTTGCCGGATGACACCGACGCGACGATCGATAAACGGTCCCTTTGGACAACTCGAGCGAGCAAGCGTATATTGGGACCGTTTTCACCGCCTTGCTCCCCCGTTCACAACCGTTCCGGGAAACGGCGGGCGCACGGTATTCCGGTCACCAGGGAGCCTGGCAAGGGTCTGGACTCGATTGAATCGCCTACATACGACAAGCCGACCGGAATTGAAGTCCGTCGATCAACTGCTACAGCCGTATTCACCGCCGGAAACGACGCTGGTTGACCGCATGCGGTACTGGAATTCGGCGCGGCCCGATTTTCTCGCCTACTCGTTTCTGGGCGATGGCGAAAGAGTGACCGAGACAATCACGTTCGCTCAGCTCGACGAGCGTGCCCGCGCGTGCGCCGCGCGGTTGGCTTCGATGGGTCTCCGCGGCCAGCGCGCGCTGCTCATGTTTCCGTCAGGGATCGACTTCATCGTCGCCTTCTTCGCCTGTCAGTACGCCGGCGTCACGGCGGTTCCCGCCTACCCGCCACGGCGAAACCGGAACATGGGGCGAATCGGCACGATTTCCGACGATGCTTCCACCGCGGTCGCCCTGACGACCCGCGAAATCATTGATCGACGCAGCACGATGAACGTCGAATGCGGATCGCTTGAGGGGCAAGCCTGGCTGGCGATCGAGGAAACGCCCGTGGAATTGGCGAGTGACTGGGTTAATCCCGGCGTCCGCCCGGATGACGTCGCGATCATTCAGTACACGTCCGGATCGACCGGCACCCCCAAAGGGGTCGTGTTGACCCAGTCGAACGTTTTGGCCAATTGCCGGTATATTTCGCAGGGTTTTCAGCTCGATTACGAAACGGTCGGATGTTGCTGGTTGCCTGTCTATCACGACATGGGGCTGATTGGCGGATTACTTTCGTCCGCCTATTGTGGATGCAGCAGCGTGCTGATGCACGCGGTTCATTTCCTTGCCAGGCCCATCCGCTGGCTGGAGGCCATTTCGACGCACTGCGGGACAGTCGCGGGGGGACCGAATTTTGCATTTGCCCTCTGTTGCGACAAGGTCGAGGACAAGGACTGCGAGCATCTTGACCTGTCAAGCTGGTGCGTGGCCTTTAATGGTGCGGAACCGATTCGCGCTGATGTCCTCGAACGATTCACGAAAAAATTTGAACCCTATGGCTTTCGCCATTCGGCTCACTATCCTTGTTACGGCATGGCCGAGACGACGTTGCTGGTGACGGGCGGCGATCCTGGGGCGGACCCGATTGTTCGCGGCTTTGACGCCGAGGAACTGACGCGACATATTGTCATGCCAATGCGTCCCGACGCCGCCGGAGCCAAGCGGCTTGTCGGCTGCGGCCGCCCGGTTCTCGACGAGTGCGTCGTGATTGCGAATCCGGAGACGGGTTGCGCGATGGACGAGGGGCAGATCGGCGAAATCTGGATTCACAGCGCCAGCGTGGGACAGGGTTACTGGCGGAAGGCCGAGGAGTCCCGCCACGTTTTCGAAGCCCGGTTGCAGGGTGAACCCGGTAAATCGTTTTTGCGGACGGGTGATCTTGGTTTTTTTGATCGTGGTGAATTATTCATTGCGGGCCGGTTGAAGGACATGATTATCGTTCGCGGGGTCAATCGTTATCCACAAGACATCGAGGCAACCGCCGAACTCTCCCATTCCACCTTGCGCGTTGGCGGCAGCGCCGCGTTCGCCGTCGATCACTGGGACCGCGAGCGGCTCGTCGTGGTATGTGAAGTCGAACGGGGTCCCGATGCCGACTGGAGCGAAGTCGTCCAGGCGATTCGCGCTAACATCAACGCGGAACATGAACTACCTCCTGACGAAGTGGTGCTGGTCCGTTCCGGATCGGTCCCCAAGACCTCGAGCGGCAAGGTTCAGCGCCACGCCTGCCGCCTGCAATATCAGGAGCGGAAGCTTCTGGTCGTTGAACGATGGTCGGCCGATCTGCCCGAAGAACCCGAATTGGTACCCGAAAAAGTCCTCGGGACGGCGGCTGATTTTTCCGCCAATCCGCGAATCCTCGAACTGGTTCTGGATACCGTGCGGGGTGTCGCGCGCGAGCGTGCCCGAAATCTGACGGCGGAAACCAACATCGTCGTTGATCTGGGTCTTGATTCGCTGGAACGATTGCAGATCGCCAGCGAACTGGAACAGCAATTCGGAGGCCGATTTCCCGACGACGTCTTGCAGGCGATTGAAACGGTCAGTGAGGTCGCCGCGGCCGTCGACGAGTTTCTCGGTGACGAACCCGTTGCGCCGCCCACCGCCGCGCCCCAACCCGCCGAGAGGACGATTCGCCTGCTTTCGGACGACGAGATTCCCGAATCGTATTACCGGATCGAAAAGATGCCGGAGTATATCCGCTTCGCGCGGCTCAAGGCGCTGATGGAAACGAGTGGTGTACGCAACCCCTACTTCAGCGTCCACGAAGGGAAAATCGCCGATACGACCGTCATCGACGGGCGCGAGCTGATTTCGTTTTCCAGCTACAACTATCTCGGCATGTCAGGGGACCCGGCGGTTGGCCGCGCGGCGATCGAGGCGATTGAGAAGTTCGGCACCAGCGTCTCCGCCAGCCGCATCGTTTCCGGTGAAAAATCGATTCACCGCGTTTTTGAGAGTGAGCTGGCCGCGTTCCTTGGCTGTGAGGACGTGATCACGTTCGCGGGGGGACACGCGACGAATGAGTCCGTGATCGGACATCTGATCAAGCCCGGTGACCTGATCATTCATGACTCGTTGGTCCACAACAGCATCATCCAGGGCGCGGAACTGTCGGGCGCGCGGCGACGCCCCTTTCCGCACAACGACTGGCGCGCCCTTGACGAAGTCCTCCACCAGATTCGCGGCGAGTACCATTGCGTGCTGATCGCCATCGAGGGTCTTTACAGCATGGACGGCGATTATCCGGAACTGGACCGGTTCATCGAAGTAAAAAACCGTCACAAGGCAATGTTGTTCATCGATGAAGCCCATTCGATAGGCACTCTCGGCGACACCGGTCGGGGGCTTGGGGAAGTCTTCGACGTCGATCGCGGGGAAGTCGAAATGTGGATGGGAACTCTCAGCAAGTGCTTTGGCAGCGCGGGCGGCTTTATCGCCGGTTCGCGGCAGCTCGTCGAGTACCTGCGCTACACGACGCCGGGGTTCGTTTTCGCGGCGGGCCTCCCCCCGGCGCTGGTCGGTGCAGCGCTGGCGTCGCTTCGTCTGCTGCAAGCGGAACCGGAAAGGGTGGCTCAGCTTCGCGAAATCTCCGCCCTGTTTTTTCAGCTCGCGCGCGATGCGGGACTCAACACCGGAACGTGCAAGGATTCGCCGATCATCCCGGTCATCACGGGCAACTCGCTGCTCGCCCTGCGGCTCTCCGAGGCGCTCTTCGGGCAAGGGATCAACGTCCAGCCGATCCTCCATCCGGCGGTTGAGGAAAACCAGGCGCGACTGCGGTTCTTTCTTACCTGCCGACACACGCCCGAACAGGTTCGCTACACGGTCGACGTACTCCAGCGCGAATGGAAACGAATCGGACGAAAGCGCCAATCCGTTCGCGCAAAATGATGCCCGGCGGACATCCGGCCGACTTGACGGTCGACGAATTGCTCAAGTCCTGCGAGATTCGTTTCACTCGCGCATCGGGGCCTGGCGGCCAGCATCGCAACAAGGTCGAAACCGCCGTCGTCATCACGCATCTTCCGACGGGCGTCTCGGGGCAGGCCAGCGAGCGCCGCAGTCAACACCGTAACCGTGAGGAAGCGATTCAGCGGCTGAGAACGTCACTTGCGGTCGAAGTAAGAGCCTTGCGTGGAAGGCTTGATCGGTACCAACCGTCGGAGACGTGGCGTTCACGCCTTCGCGGTCGCCGTATTGAAATCTCGGGCGATCATCCGGACTTTCCCGGCTTGCTGGCCGAAGTGCTCGACTTGATGTTTGAAAACGACAGTGAACCGGGTCAGGTCGCCGCCGTTCTCGGATGCAGTACGACTCAGTTGATAAGACTGGTCGGTCGCGACGCGCGGGCCCTGGCGGCGATCAACCGTCGGCGTGCGGAACTCGGCAAACACCCGCTCAGATAAAGCCCGCTTTACAACTACTGCTCCTCCGGTGCCGCCTCGCGAAGAAGTTCATCGAGGTGTTGCGAGGCGCCTTGCACCGGGTCGGCGTCAATCGCCACGAGGTAGCTGGAAAGCGGTTCAGCGGTCCCGGCCATTCGAAGTCGCGCCAACTGGTCCTGGAGGAGACGCCGGCGTTCCGGAGTCGTCTCAAGCAGATAATGGACCCACAGCCACGATTCGGCATAATCGGTCTGCGTCATGTCGCGTGGCTCGTGAAGTGCTTCCAGCCGCTTCAGGTCCGGCGTCCACTTGCCCTGGCGGGATTGCTCGGCGAGCCACGCGACATGCGCGCGATGGAGTCGTTCCGAGCCGCGAGGCAACTCGAAAAACTCGGCCAGCCCCTCATCCATCCAGAGCGGCAGGCTCGTTACCACGGAATGAAGATAACCATGGGTGACTTCGTGACGCAGATCGTCGCCGACCTGGGCACCCCAGTGGGCGAAGACGTTCAGGTCGGTATCGCTTTTGACGAAAAACGCCCGCCGCGCCGGAAAGTCGGGATGGTGTTTCCTCATGTAGCTGTTGAAACGCTCTTCGTTGTCAAAGACGTACACATTGATCGGTTCGTCCGACATCGGGAGTAACAGACGATCGGCAATGTCACGTCGGCGAGCCGTCATCTCATCAAGCAACCGATGACGTCTCGGCAATCGAAAGTCGCTGAAGACCCGCAATTGCTCCCTTTCAAAATGTTCGATTCCGGGCAGTTCCGCCGGTGTCCTTCTCGCCAGCCGGCAACCGGGCAGAAGAAACGCCGCGCCGGAAATCAGCAGAACCAGCAGGGCGCTGTGAAAGTGGAAGCATCGAATCGAGGCAACGGGAGAATGCACGCTTCGATCCGGCAGGCTACTCAGGCAGAGGGGGTTTGGTTTTCGGACCGCGAACGATAACAGAACCCGCTGGCCTCCCGAACACCAGAACGCCCGCTAGCACGCGACGCCGCGGCCCTAATGGGTGACAACGGCGCGTGCAGGAACCCCAGTCTGCTAACGGGGAAGGAACTCAAAACCGTACTTTTCAAACACTTGCCGCGCGCGATCTGACTGCAAGTGCTCGACGAACCGCAACGATTGAGGACTGGCACCGTGCAGCACGACGAGCGGATAAACAATCGGGTCGTGACCTTCCAGCGAGAAAGCAATCCGCACATTCCGGTTGTCACGGGCGTCGCTCGAATAGACGAATCCGCAATCGGCCGCGCCTTGTTCGACATACGTCAGTGCCTGGCGAACGTCGATCGCGCCTACGAGTCTCGGCTCGATCGATTCCCAGAGACCGGCGCGTTCCAGCGCCTGGCGTGCGTAGATTCCGGCGGGAACAGCCATTGGATCTCCGATGGCTATCTTATTGAATTCCGGCCCGGCAAGGTCGTTCAAACTGGAAGGAATAACAGCGGCACCCGACGGGACAACGACAACCAGCCGATTGCCAAGCAGATCGATGGTGCGACAACCCGGTTGGGCCTCGCTGACCGAAGTGGCCCAATCCCGACTGGCGGATAGAAACAGGTCCGCGTCGACTTGCTGGTGCAGCATCGTGGCGAGCGTCGAACTGGCGGCGTAACTGGTTTGGACTGGAATTCCGGTTTCGGCGGTAAATTTCCTGGCGATTTCATCGAGGGCGGTGATTGTGCTGGCCGCCGCCAGGAAAGTCACCGGCGGATCGGCCGGATCGCGTTCCGATTGACAGCCGGCCGTGGCCAGAGCGACTGCGGCGGCGGTCAGGAAACGGGTCGTCGAGGTGAGCGGGCTGCGGGTCACGGGAACTGGCCTGTTTGAGAACCAATGGTTGCAAAAACGCGCGGGTAGGATTGTCCGAGTCTCGGAGAGACTCGGCTACGCCGGACTTGTCAGCGTGCCGATTGACAGGAATCCGGGATGGAATCCGGGAACCGTCGCAAGGGCCAGCGCGAACCTGACGGGCTTTTTTTGCGACAGGAAGGGTACTGGGATACCTTCCCTTGCCAGGGAAAGTATAATACCTGTGCCGTTCGCACTTTACGCGGTGCGAGTTACTAGAGGCCCGCGGGCGTCGCATTCTTGGCAAAAAGCGACCGTCGGCGGGGAGTTTTAGTAGAAAGGAGGTGATCTGTGCAATATCGCTGTACCAGCCAACGAGGTGGTCAAACCTGAGGCAACCGGCGGGTTGTCCGTTTGGACCGCCCTTCGATTGGATCTCCTTCTCGATGATCCGACGAACAGGTCCGGCGAAGTTTTTAAACTTCGCCGGACTTTTTGTTGCACACGCTATTGTTTCGACTGCGACGAACCGAAGCTTCCTTCCCGGTGCCGTTGTGGCGTGCTGGACGATTTGCTATGCTTGCCGATTGTCCCCGGACTGACCCGAGGTGCCTTTCCGCGCCCGGCGTCGCCTGGCACCGGGCCTTCCATTTTTTAACCCCTGTCACACTGCGCGCATCCTCGTTGGTTGCGGGCATGGTGCAACCCCACTGGATGACGGCGAACGGAAACGGATTCGCCGCAACGTAATGGTAGATCGCAACCTTATTCGCTCCCTCGAAGACGACGACATCTCACAACAAGTCCTGGAACTCTTTCCGGACGACGAAATTGACATAGAAGCCCTTTTCCCCGACGGCGATCAAGCTGCTCTTGACTACGAAGTCAACAAGATCATTGAGGGAAGAATCATCCGGGTCGACGCCGACACGGTTCTCGTGGATGTCGGCTACAAGAGCGAAGGAACACTTTCCCGTTCCGAATGGAAGGACAACGAACCCCCGCCCGTCGTCGGCGAAAAGATCCAGGTCCTGATTCAGGACCTTGAGGACAGCACCGGCGTCGTCGCCGATGATCCGCACGGCCAGATTTCCATCAGCAAGGAAAAGGCCGACATCATTCTCCACTGGCAGAATGTGATCTCCAACGTCCAGGAGAATGACATCGTCACGGGGACCTGTACACGAAAGATCAAGGGGGGTTTGCTCGTCGATATCGGGGTGCCCGTTTTCCTGCCGGCCAGCCAGGTCGATATTCGCCGGCCCGGGGACATCGCGGACTTTATCGGCCGCGTCGTGCAATGCGAAGTCCTCAAGATCGACGAGCAACGACGCAACATTGTCGTCAGCCGCCGCTCGCTTATCGAAAAGGAACGAATGTACGCTCAGCAAAAGCTGCTGGAGGAATTGGCGATCGGCCAGGTTCGCACCGGGACCGTCAAGAACATTGCGGACTTTGGCGCGTTCGTCGATCTGGGCGGCATCGATGGACTGCTTCATATCACCGACATGGCGCACTCGCGCATCCAGCACCCGTCGGACATGGTTTCGATCGATGAGCAAATCGAAGTGAAAATCCTCAACGTCGATCGCGAGAAAATCAAGGTTGCGCTGGGGATGAAGCAGATGCTCGCCAATCCATGGGACAACGTCGAGGAAAAATACCCGATTGGCAGCGTCCAGAAGGGCGAGGTCGTCAACGTGATGAGCTACGGTGCCTTTGTCAAGCTCGAACCGGGCATCGAGGGCCTTGTCCACATCTCGGAAATGTCGTGGATCAAGCGCGTCAACCATCCCTCGGAACTTGTCCAGATCGGGGACGAAATCGACGTCGCCGTTCTTGGAATCGACCGCAAGGGTGAGCAAATGTCGCTGGGCATCAAGCAAACGCTTGCCAACCCGTGGGACGACGTACTCGATCGCTATCCGCCGGACAAGCTTGTCAAGGGCAGGGTCCGCAACCTCACCAACTACGGGGCGTTTATCGAACTGGAGGAAGGCATCGACGGATTGCTGCACGTCTCCGACATGTCGTGGACCCGCAAGATCAGCCATCCGAGCGAGATGCTTGAAAAAGGCCAGGAGCTTGAATGCAAGATACTCGCCGTCGACACCGATCGGCGGAGAATCGCGCTGGGACTCAAGCAGCTCGCCAACGACCCCTGGTCAGCCGACATTCCCTCCAAGTACCAGCCTGGCCAGATCGTCAGCGGCAAGGTCACCAAGATCACCAACTTTGGTGTCTTCGTTGGTCTTGAGGACGGCCTCGAAGGACTTCTGCACATCTCGGAACTGTCGGATCAGAAAATCGACAACCCCGAAGACGTCGTGAATGTCGGCGACGAACTGGAAGTGAAGATTCTCCGCGTCGACACCGAGGACCGAAAGATTGGCCTTTCCCGACGCCGCGTCGAATGGAACGAGGAAAAGGAAGCCGCCGAAAACGCCAGGGAGGCGGGAAGCCCGTCGCGCACCGACCCCGCCGACCTGAAGGGGGGACTCGGCGCGTCTGGCCCGCTGATTGCCGCCAACCTCGGCGCGGAAAAGGACTAACCCTTTTTCCAGAACGTCGCCGTTTGACGAAGTGCGTTCAGGACTGCGTACTTCCCCGCGTCGCGGCGCGGGCGAATTCCGACCGGCGAGGGCGTCAAGCCAACTTGTCGCAAACGCCGGTTGAACCGGTGCAGCGTCTGTCGTCGCAACGACTCGTCGGTCTGGAATGTGATACTGAAGGAAATCGAAACCGCCGCGCCGTTCTGAACCCAGTGCGGTGCGACGACCGGAAAGTGGAGGCCCTGCCCCGGCGTCAGATTGAACCAGTACCCGCGACCTTCCTGGCTCTCCCGGAATTCCATGTTCCGGTGCGCACCCGCAAAGAAGTTTTCGATCGCTTCCTCGCTGAGGACTTCGCGGTCCATCGGGTCAAACATGTGAACCTGTTTGTCGCCGCGAATCTGCAACAGAAAATTGTTTTCCGGATCAATGTGATACGGCGTCACGCTGCCTGGCGACGAAACAAATATAAAGCCTTCCCGACGCGCCATGCCCGGTGCCAGCCGTTCCGTCACGGACTGAATCTCGTCGAGACACCCGTTCAGCAGCGCGCGCCAGGCGGGATGCTGTTCCACATTCTTCAGCACCAGCCAGCTCCGGCATTCCTCAATTCGCCGGATCGTTTCATCCGGCGAGAGTCCATTCATGGGCGTCCGCGACGGGTCCTGCGAGACGGGCAGGTTTCCCGAATTGTATTCCACGCTCTCCGGCGGCAATTGTCGCGAAAGTTCAACCAGTGATGGCAAGTCAAACAGTTCGTGATCGACCAGTTGATGATCAATGAGGAACGGCTTGCGATTGAAATTCACCGCGAACGAGCCGGTGCTCAGCGGTCCAAGAAGCGACGTCGACTTTGAACAATGGGCAATCATGGGATTCCTCCGCGTGTAAAGATCTAAAGGACGGTTGTTCGGTGAATTGGGCAAGGACTGTCGTGTCAGCCGCTGCGCGCCAGCGTCCGGTGTTCGGTTTGTTTCCTGGAAAGAGCCAGTTTGCTGGCTCGCGCGACGGCGACGAGCGCCGCCAACAGTTGCGAACTCCTTTTTCCATTCGGAACAACAATTGATTCGATCGAGCGCCGATCGGGCCATAGCGAATCAATCATCGGATGATTGGTCGTCGCGCAGGAATCCATCCACGCAATGTCGTTTTCCGTTTTGTGCATTTCACGCAAGTTGGCGATTTCAAGGAGGACTCCCGGTGAAAACCGGGCGAGTTGCGGGTCAAAGGCGATCTTGAAGCAAAACGCTCCGCCGCCTGACAGGAGATTGATCTTGATCGCGACGGTCCGCGCGTCGAGTCGCATTCGCAGCATTTGAAGACGTCCGGTAATTGCCGCTCCACAAATCATCGACTCGAGAAAGTTTCGATTCGCGGTGCTTTGGGCCAGCGCCGACCCTGCCTCGCCTTTCCAGCCCGAAGTTTCCAGCCGTAAAAAGTCCTCAATCCATGGAGCGGGGTCTTCATTCGGATTCCAGACGTCGAGTTTGACATTTCCGCTTTCCGAAAACTTGCGTTCAAGTCGGCGAAGCTCGTGACGCCGTTTTCGCGAGCATCCGATCCGGTAAACGTCATCGATCGACGAACGACGGACGATCGCGGCCCGTGCGTAACGGTCCCGCACAACGCGAAGGCTTCCCCGGCAAGCGAGCAGTTCGGTGAACAGGTCGTCGACGGGGCCTCCGGCCGAGATTTGCGGAATGTGCAGCAAGCGGCTTCGGTCCGCGGCTTGCCAATCAAGAAAAGCGGCGACCGTCTCGCGACCCATATCGCGACGCACCAGTGGCGTCGTCAGGTAACAATGTTCGTGTTGCCACATCTCAAGCGCCGGGACGGGAAGGCCCCGCACACCGCGGCGGCGCTGGAGAGGAAAGAGTCCGCACAGCACGCGCCGATCGTCAGGCCGTACGCGCACCGACCCCTCGATGGCCACGACGAGTACGCCGCGCGTCGGCAGGTGCTCGAATGCAGACATGAGGAAGGACGGCTCGTAAAAGGCATTCGGTTCGATCGCCGTTTCGACCAGCCGCTCCCATGCCGGCGTCAACGTCCTCAATTCCCCGGCGGTTTTGAGAACCCGGACTTGCAAGTCCGTTGAGGGTAAATCGGTTTCGTGGCCCGGTGCGATTGCAACGGCGAATCCGCGGGGCGGGAGTTGATTCTTCAACCGCTCATCCGTTACAGTCTCGTCGTCAAGTCGCTGGATCATGCCCGGCCTGAAAGGCAATCGCCGTGCCGCGCGTCGGGTCCGAAGATAACGCCGTTTTTCGCGATGTTGTTTCATGACAATGGCGGCATGCGTGGTCAAATTGCAACGCACTGGCGAGGACTCCATTGAAAAATAGCCACCTGATGATGGAACTGGTCCTTGGCACGCACAACACCAGGAAGCGCCGCGAGCTGGAAATCCTGCTTGTCGGCAGGCCGGTCGTCGTGCGGACCCTCGACGATTTCCCAAACGCGGCCGTCGTCGAGGAAACGGGAGCGACCTTCCAGGACAACGCGCGGCTGAAAGCGACCGTTCAAGCCCGCCACCTGGGTGCCTGGGTGATGGGCGAGGACAGCGGCCTCTCGGTCGACGCGCTCGACGGCCAGCCTGGCGTCCGCTCGTCGCGTTTCGCCGGAGACGACGCGTCGGATGAACTCAACAACCGGAAACTGATTGAACGGCTTGCCGCCATCCCCGCCGCGCGGCGGACCGCGTTCTACACATGCCACATGACGCTCGCCGATCCGTCGGGCCGTGTCGTTGTGGATGTCGAAGCGTATTGTCGCGGGCGCATCGTAATGGAACCGAGGGGCAACGCCGGATTTGGCTACGACCCCCATTTTGAGTTAATCGAATATCATCGAACATTCGGAGAACTTGGGGACGCCGTCAAAGCGGTCCTCAGTCACCGCGCGCGGGCCATGGGCAGTTTTCTCAGGGAAGTGGAGTCGAAACTGTGAGTTGCAGGGCGATCGCCGCCCGTTCTTCGTCCGGGGCTAAACCTGGCGCTTCGGGCTTGAATCGGCAAACTCAGAACATGTGCGCCAGTTCGTCAATCGCGTCACGGGTCGCGCGCTCGATGGCGGATTGCCACGAGTTGGCGGTGGCGTAACGATCGGTCCGCTCCGCAAAAATAATTGCGCGCGAACTGTTGATGACGGTACCGCGTCCGTTCTCGTCAAATGCCGCCGCCAGATCGGCGGCCCTCCCGCCCTGTGCCCCGTATCCGGGTACAAGCAAAATCGCGTTGGGCATCGTGCGACGCAGTTCGGCCAGGTGGCGAGGATGCGTCGCCCCGGCCACGGCACCGGCAACCCCG
>JBGTFW010000019.1:0-17778 GCA_041747075.1 Pirellulaceae bacterium | reverse complement strand
GCGAAATGTTTTATCAAAGCCACGAGTCGTTGCGCAAGGACTTTGAGGTCAGTTGCCGCGAGCTGGACATGGTCGTTGACTTCGCGCGGGAACTTGGCGTTGGCAACGGGGTTTTTGGCGCGCGGATGACGGGCGGCGGCTTCGGTGGCTGCGCGATTGTCCTGGTTGACTCAATTCGGCGTGAATTCGTCCGCGAAGCGATTGGCAATCGCTTCAAAAAGGCTCTCGGTGTCCGACCGGATATCTTTCAGGCCCATGCCGCACGGGGTTGCCATCAGGTCGACGGCACCCCGTTCGCGGCAATACAAGCGGCAAGCGCCAGCGAGTGAACCGGAGTCTTACGGAGCAAAAGTCGACGTTTTTGAAACTGCTTTTCTCGACGAAGCGTCAAAAACAACTTCCCAATCTGCAACCCGCCGTGTAAGTTCTAATTTGCGTTGATTCGTTACGAGCGAAAGCAAACATGAAACCATCAAACGGAATAGAACCATGACGCGGCGAGTCCTCGATGTTGGACAATGCGATGCCGATCACGCGCGGATCAAACAGTTGCTTTCCAGTCGATTCGATGTGGAAATCGAGCGCGCCCATGACGCCGTTGATGCGTTGAAAATGGCCCGACGCGAGACTTTCGATTTGATTCTGGTCAATCGGCTTTTCGATGCCGACCGGGGCGAGGGACTGGAACTGGTTCGAAGTCTGAAAGCCGACGGTGAGACGTCGGATATTCCCGTCATGCTCGTCTCCAATTTTCCCGACGCCCAGAAAGAGGCGGTCGAACTTGGTGCCGTCAAGGGATTTGGAAAATCGGAGCTGGGCGATCCCGCGACCGCCGCGAAGCTTGGCGAAACCCTTGGCGAAGGTTGATTCGTCGCCGGGGCGATTTCTTGAAACGTCGGGCGGAATTCCTGAAAAGTCAGATGGTTTTCATGGGGTTGCGCCGGCTGGCACCGAACACGGATGGACCCCCATCTATTCGAACCCCCACAACCAGCAAGCCGCGAAGCGGCGACACGGACTTGTTGGAAGCCGAATCGCCGGATTACAATTCGTCGCGGACTGCGAAGGATCGCGGACGTTTAACCCTTCCCTCAATGACTCCCCAAGGTACGAACTGCCCCGGGGGGCGACAACCAAGAGCTTGCTCGAATGCACGAAAAATCAACTCACGTTCATCACGGGGAAGAGGAAGTCGATCGGCTTCCCGACCCGGATACCCGATCGCCGGAAGTCAAGATATTCAGCCAGATCCGCCTCTTTTACTGGTGGCCGGTCTGGGTCACCGGATTCATCATGGCGGCATTGACCCACTTCCAGGGGGTACACGTCAAGGGCGAAGGGATGGATGAGTACATTCATCCCAGCGACAACGTGGGACTCATCTTTCTGACGGTCCTCTTTGTCGCGATCATTTTCACCAGCTTTTCATTTCGCGGATTCCGTTCGATCGGCCTGATTGGCGTGATTGTCATTGCCGTGTTGCTGGTGTCGCTCTTCGGCTGGTGGAATTTCCTGATTGAACGAATTGAATACCTTTCCGTTCACATGAACACCGGGTTCTATCTCGTTTTCTCTTCACTACTGAGCGTGCTTTGGCTGTACGCGACATTGATCCATCCGCGGTTTACCTATTACCGCGTCCGTCCCGGTCAAATCAGCAAGGTGCATCTGGTTGGCGAAGGGGAGACGAATTACGACACGCGCGGCGCCGTGCTTGAAAAGTTCCGTGAGGATATATTCCGTCACTGGATACTTGGCCTTGGTGCCGGGGATATCAAGATTTCGACGACCGGAGCGCGGGCTGAGGAGCTTCTGATCAAGGACGTGTTGCTGGTCGACCGCAAGGTATCCCGGATTCGCAAGCTGATGGCGGTCAAACCCGACGACCTCATGGAGGTTTGAAAGGGCGGGTTGAAACGGTGATTATGTGGCAGCGTCTCTCCGAGACGCGATTTCTGCGGTCCGAGTCTCGGAGAGACTTGGCTACGAGAACGAGTCTCGGAGAGTCTCGGCTACTTTCCGGTATCGATCACCGTGCGAACTGGCGGATGCGGTGCTCGTAGAACTCCGTCGCGTCGGTCGGCGGCGTTTCGAGCGATGGCAACTGGAACATCTCGTCCGACAATTCCGGAGCATGCCGGACTTCATACAGTTCCAGTACCGCCACCGGATGCGCGAACGGTTCGCCATTTTGCATTTCAAATTTCTCAAAGACGACCCGATACGGGAACCACGGAAATCGCTGGTCGTTGCCAAGTGTGATGCTGACCTGATGGGGCAGGTGAGCCGGCAGCTTTTGCCATCGGACGATGTTCCCGACGACCGCGTCCGCATCCATCTGGCCTTGTAACAGCCGCTCGACCGCCGCCGCCCGCCATGTCCCCGTACAGTGGATGACCGGGATTTCATCGAGCTGACCCGATTCGACTTCTGTGAACTCGAAATGCTCCGCCAGTTGATTTAGTAACCCTGTCAGACTGCCAATCGACAGCCAACTGGCAACCCGCGCGTCATCGGGCATCTGGGATTGCAGCTTGTTCAGATGCCGCAAGTCGACAAACTCCAGCGTCGACTCGTCCCCGGCGCGCGTCAGGTTGTAGAGCATGACTCCGTCACAAAACTGATGGAGCTGGACCGCCATTTCATTAAAGCCGAATTCAAATTCGATTCGCGTTTTGCCAGTCCCCTGCCCCGCCTGGAAATATCGTCCCGGACCGCTGATCCGTTGTCCAAACATATCGATCTTGTAGCGCAGTTTGGCCTGGAGGGGCGGCGAGTTAGCGAGCGTTTGCGCCGCGGTGCGAATCAGCGAGCGAACGCTTTCGGATGACATGCTGTCAAAATCCGCGGCGATGATTCCGCCCGGTTGGGGAATCCGGGCGATACGCTGAAAGCCCCCGTTTCCCGATTCCTGCGCGAGGAGCAGCGGACCGTACCGAATCGAGCCGATAGCCAGCAACGCCGCGCATGCCAGCACTCCCGCAATCCATGGAAATTCTCGTTTCATATACGGGTTGTACGGGATTTTCCAAAGAATCGCGTTATAGCAGGCCGAACATAGATACACAGTCAGGATCGGTCGGCCAGACCCGTGCGCCGGGGCGGATGGAACCGCGAAACGGCGATTGGCGACGCCCTTCCTGCTACGTGCCCGGATTGGTAAAGGGATTTGTCGTCCGCGGCGCGCCATTTTAGGAAGACCACCAGCAGGCGTCCACGCCAATCGCGGCGGGCGCTGGCAAAGGCCACATCAATGGCACCCGAACCAGGAAAATCCGGGGCCCGCGACTGTCTGATGCCAAGTGGCAGCGGACATTAAAACATCCAAGGGGGGATTCATGTACTCGAACATTTCCAGGGGACTTTTGTTACTGGCGATCGCGGCGCTGGTCGGTTGTCAGGTGCCGACGACCCGTTCCGGACTGCCGATCAGTCACAACTTGCCACCAGCGCAGATGCTGGCCGAGCCAGGACCGGGTGTAACCGGTCCCGGCCCCGGCGTGCTGGCCGTCGGCATTCCGCCGATGGCACCTGGCATGGCGGGTGGAGACGGGGCGCCCTACGGGATGGTCTCAACGTCCACCGCGCAGGTCCTTTTTGATCGTCCCGAATCGATGCAAGTCAACTGGGACGTTTCCGGAATCGGCATGTACGATTCGGTTCCGCTCGTCCTTCCGGGCCGGCAGAATTTCAGCCAGGGAGGCATTTACCGCCTGAAGCTGACCAACATTGCCGGCCGCGAGGGTGTGGAGCTGTATCCCACACTCGAAATCGCGCACATGACGCGCCGCACCGCCGCCTACCTGAATCACTCCGCGATCCCCGTTCAGTTCACTGACGAAGACTTTGACCAGGTGATGGCGGGGAACTTTGTGACGAAGGTCATTTATGTTCCCGATCCTGAATTCCAGGAACTTGCTCTCGCCGGCATCGACACGCTGGTGAGCACTCGTCTCGATCCAGGCATCGATCCGGTTACCGAAGCCGACCGTCGCGGCAGCGTGCTCGCGATCGTGCGGATTGGCAACAAGGACCTTGGCCTGCCAGGTTCCGAGCAGGGTATCGTCGGCTATGCCGGACCTCCGGTTACCGGGTATCCCGGCGTTCCTGGCGGTGGCGGCCACATGGCGGGCTCGTCCAACTACATTTCGGGAATTACCGGTCCCAACTTTGGGATGCCGCACGTCGGAACGTCGATCGGCTTGCCCGGACCTCCTCACATCCCGCTCGGCGGCCCGGCTGGATTGCAGAACTACGCGATTCACAACCACACGCCTCACGCGATTCCCGGCCCGACTCCGAAAGTCAATGTGCATGTCAAGCAACAGCCAGGTTTGACCTATCCGCGTCCGGCGGACACGATTCTGGTCAAGGAACGCACGATCCACCCGCCGCACTTCAATGCCCAGCCCCCGGCTGACATGGTGCATGGCAACATCCGCGACTGCGGAAACTGTGGTGGCGCGGGCTGCGGTTACTGCCGCTAGAAAGCGATCGAGAGTCAAGGGTCAACGAAGCCACGCCGACTGCCTTGCGGCAAGGCGTGGCTTTTTTTCGTCAGTGACCAACGCACCAGCCTTGTTTCCCGAGCACACTCCCATGCCACGTTTCACGATGCGGATTGCCCTTCTCGCCGCAATGACCTTTTCCCTCTCCAGCTCGTGGAGCGGCGGGACGAAAGCACTTGCGCAAGAGTCCGACAAGCACTATTTGTACGACTACCAGATGCCGCCCGGCGAGATCGCATGGCGAAAGACGCTGATGCGCGGCGCTTCGACCGGTTACTTTCAGCCGATTGAACTGATCGGGCCGCCCGGCTCCGAAGTCTCTGTTTATTCGGAAGGGGCTTTCCACCCGTCCATTCGCGGTCAGAACACCGCAGGCATGATGGTCGGACATATCTACCGACTCAAGATCACGGGCATTCCTGGACATCCGGGCAAGGAACTTTTTCCATCCGTGGAGATTCTGGGACGGCTCTTTCCCCCGCCGGGCAAGGAAACGATGTTCGCAATTCCCGTTCATATGCCGCTGGAGGACCTTGAGCCTGCGATGGACGGCGACCTCGTCACACGAGTGATATACCTCGAGAATCCGCGAAATACCATCGCCGAGTCCCGCACGCCCGACGACCAGCCGATTATGAACATCGGTCCCGGCGAGGACCCGATTCGCGTCGCCGAAAAATTTGGCAGACCCATGGTGATCGTGCGGATCGGCTCGCGCGTTCCCGACCAGAATGAACTCGACGGGTTTGGATTCGGCACGCCGCCAATGCAGTGGTTTCTGTCGTCGCTCATCCATCGGCACATAGACAAGCCCGACCGTTTTGACGAAAGAGTTTTGGACCCGTTGGGGATTTTGCCTTCGGAATCACTCGACGGTTTTGGGGATACCGGGGGTGGTTTTCAAATTCGCCAGGTCGCGTGGACTCAAATCGTGACCGGGCAACAGGAACAGCGTCCCGACGAATTCTCGAACACGCATTCCATTGGCGACACAGACGCTGAAGCAACCGGTGCCGCGATTGCCAGCGGGACGCTCCAACAAGATAGGGGCCAGGGAGGATTGATGCCTGGACCTGGCGAGAACCCGGAAGCGATGATCATTCCAACCTTGCAGCCATTGCCAACGACGCTGCCTCCGTGGCCCGACGAGCTGTTGATGGACGGCGGCGATCGCGGCTTGCAGGTCTTGATTCGCGAAGAAGGGGAACGGCGCGAAATCCACGGACTTGACCCGGAAGACACGATCGGCCACTTCGACACGCTCGACGGTCGCCACCTGATCGACCGAAGTAACCAGGTCGTCATTTACTCTCCCCGTTTCTCGGCGATTCGCAAGGTCGATCGACTCGGTCGCACGGAGTTCGCGCAACTTCCCTCGCGGCTGACGGAGGAAACGGGAACGGACCTCGCGCGGACCCGCGATTTTTCATCGACGACGCTCCAGAATATCCAGCCCGGTCGCAATCGCGGCACGCTCAAGGCGCGCGGCGTCGAGGACCGTACGCGCGGGGTCCTTGTCGACAACACGACGCAGGTCAAGCGCGCTTCCACCGCGTTCAAGCCGTGGGAGGATTTTCGTCTGCTCCGGACGGGCCGTTTCGACACCCGTGAAAAGGGTCGCCTCGCCATTGCCATGCTGCGCGCCAATTCGTGGGAGAAAACCGTTTCGGCCCAGTCCGCCGACAGCCGTTTGCAGGTATTCATCGTGAACGACGTTTCATCGGCAGGCGAAACCATCCACGTCAAGACGGAATTCGATCGCCCGCAATTGCGGCTGGTCAAGATCGCCTCGGCGGACTATGCGTTGCCGGGTGACGAAATTGACTTCACCATTCGATTCGACAACGTCGGTGACCAGCCGATTGGCAACGTGACGATCGTCGACAACCTGACAACGCGACTGGAATACATTGCCGACAGCGCGGCCTGTTCGGTCGACGCCCAATTCAGCGCGTCGGCCAACGTCGGCGGTTCGCAAATCCTCACGTGGGAAGTCGCCGAGCCGCTCAAGGTCAACCAGGGGGGCATCATCCGCTTCCGCTGCCACGTGCGATAATCGTGCATTGCCAGTACGTTGGGCAAACGCCATCGCGACCGTTACGGCTGAATGATCACGATTAGCCGCCGAAGCCGCTGTATCGTTTCACGCCGCGATGCCACAGATATCGCGAAAGTACGATCAGGAAAACGACCCACGCGAATTCGACCGCCAGTCCCCGATAAACGTCCACCCCCTCGATCTTGCCAAGGAAAAGCGCGGCGGAGAAATAGGCGAGATACTGAAACGGCAATATGTCAACCAGTATCTGAAAGTTGAACGGCTCGCTCGGCAGCCAGTCCAGCGGGAACATGTGGCCCGACAGGAAAAAACTCAGCAACATGTAAACGAACGCAAGCGAGGCGACTTCCAGGTACCAGAAGGCGACGAGTCCCATGCATGCTTCCATGAAGTACCCCAACAGAAACGAGAGAACGAGCGAGATCAGGTACAGCCCGAACGTGTGCCACGGCGGAAATCCGTTGGTGAAACAATTGCGAAAGAGAAAGAACCAGAACGCGAAGGGCAGGAACGCGATGACGTAGTAGACCAGTTTGTGCGCGACGCGCTGGAGGAGCAGGTAGCCGATCATGTCAACCGGCTGAATAAGGTACTTCTTCACCTCTCCCTCGCGTACACTGCGGGCAATCCCCGTCGTTAGTCCGGGCATGCTGGAAAACGCCCGCGTTACCGTCACGAGCAGAAGGTAGGCGATCAGGTCGTAGAAGTCGTAACCGCCAATCTCGCCGGTGAGCTGGCGTGTCTGATCGGTGCCGGTTTGAATCGTTTCGTAAATCGCCCAGAACATGAAGACTTGCGTGGCGAAGGGGAGGAACCGCATCAGCACGCCGAGCATGAAATCGCCGCGATAAACCAGCCGCTCCTCAAGCGAGACCCGGAAGAAGACCCACCATGTTGTCAGCCGCGCAAGCATGTTGAATCAGCCGCCCACCGCGGCGGGTTCTGGCGTAGCGCGCGAACCCGTCGACTTCCCCGCCGCAAGTGAAAAGACTTCCGCGATGATTTGTTCAAGCGGCGGGTCCTCGACAACGACATCGATCACGTTATGGTCGCGGAGGACTCGCGAAAGGACCTGGGGCACCTCCGTGCGGGGAATACGAAAGACGACACGCGGCGGCTGGAGTCGTTCCACCGGCGCGATCCGCTCCAGCCCCTCGAACGATTCGTCCTCGCCCAGTTGCAGCGTGACGACCTTGTGGGTGCTGAACTGATCGAGGATTCCGCTGAGCGAACCGTCGTACTGGATCGTTCCGTCGGCGATGATCACGACTCGCTCGCAAAGGGCCAGCACGTCCTTCATGTAATGACTGGTGAGGAGAATCGTGATCAGGCGTTCCTTCTGGTAGAACTTGAGGAACTGCTGGATGTTGTGCTGGGCGATCACGTCGAGTCCAATCGTCGGCTCGTCGAGAAACAGTACGTTGGGCGAATGAAGGAGCGCTGCCGTCAGTTCCATTTTCATTCGCTCGCCGAGCGAGAGTTCCCGCACCGGCTGGTTGAGGAGACGGCGGACGTCGAGCAAGTCCGTCAGTTCATCCTGCGTCTTTCGGAACTGGTCGGGGGGAATTCCGTAGATGTGCTGGTGAAGGCGAAACGATTCCTGGGCCGGGAGGTCCCACCAGAGCTGGTTCTTCTGGCCCATCACCAGTGCAAAGCGGCGGCGATATTCGTTCTCGCGTTTCCACGGGACATGCCCCATCACCGTGGCCGTTCCGGACGTCGGGTTGATGACGCCCGAAAGGAGCTTGAGCGTCGTCGTCTTTCCGGCACCGTTGGGACCGAGAAAGGCAACGAACTCACCCGCCTCAACGGTCAGATTGACGTCGCGAACTGCCTCGACGTTCCGGTATTCGCGGTGAAAAAGCCCGCGGATCGATTGCCACAGACCTTCTTTTTTCTGATAGACACGGTAGTTCTTGCACAGCTCGCTGATTTCGATGATTGCCATGCGGCGATTATAGACGGAAGGAGACCGGGAGGAGCCGCTGAGACCACGTCGTACCCTCTTTTCTGACGGAAGCGAATTGCCGTCGCATCGACATCCTGATCGATGAACTTCGCTCTTGTTCAAACCGCGGCGTATTCCGCACCGTGCAAATACTGTACATTCGGCGAGTCGGAACGGCAATCAGCGACCGATGGACCGGGAACCTCCGGGCATCGATCAGGGGAGCAAGATGTGCCGACAATCGATGTCCTTGAGTTTCGGTGTTCCCGCAACGCATGAAAGCTGACAACCTGAGAATCGGCGTTGGACACGATACCCATCGCCTGCGACCCGGTGGGCCTTTGCGGATCGGCGGGATCGATATCGAGTTCGATCACGAACTGGTCGGACATTCCGACGCCGACGTCTTGCTTCATGCGGTGACCGACGCGCTGTTGGGGGCGGCGGCGATCGGCGACATTGGAGAACTCTTTCCCGACACACTCGAGGAAAACCGGGGCCGGGATTCAGCGAATATTCTCGCGATCGCGGAACAACAAATTCGCACGGCGGGGTTCACCATCGTCAATCTCGATTGCATTGTCTTCGCCGAGCGGCCTAAACTGTCGGCGTCGAAGCGTCGGATCGCCGCGCGGATCGCCGAACTTCTCGGTATCGAGCCGGACCGCGTGGGCGTCAAGGCAAAAACGGGGGAAGGGATCGGCGAGATTGGCGGCCAGCGGGCGATTTCCGCCCAATGTGTCGTTCTGCTGACCAGGCGGTAGGACCCAGGACGAGGTCATGGAAGAGCAACGCATTCTTGGAATCGATCCGGGCCTCAACGTTACCGGCTACGGAGTCATCCGCGTCGGCGCGTCAGGCGAGTTATCGCTGGTGGAAGCCGGTGTCATTCGCGGAGGCAACGCAACCCGATCGATGGCTGTGCGGCTGCAGTCGTTGCGCGACGGGTTGGCGGACGTTGTCCGCGAGCTTCATCCGGATTGCCTGGCGATTGAGGAACTTTATACGCATTACGAGCGGCCGCGGACTGCCGTTCTGATGGGTCACGCGCGGGGCGTTTTTTGCCTTGCCGCCGCCGATCACGACTTGCCCCTGCATCATTACGCGGCGACGCAGATCAAGCGGGTCTTGACGGGCAACGGTCGCGCCCCAAAATCGCAAATCCAGCAAGCGGTCACCGATCTGTTGAAACTGGTCGAAGTCCCGCAGCCACCCGATGTGGCTGACGCCCTGGCGATTGCCGTATGCCATTACTTTCAGTACGCGCGGGCGACGGCCTTGCGAACGGGAAATCCGTGAGCCGCAAGCAAATACAAGCCCGAAGCGCCAGCGAGTAACGACGTGCGAAGAGATTCACTCGCTTGCGCGTCGGACTTGTATCTCTCTTTCGGCATGATATGCTGCGAATGCAAGCCCGAAGCGCCAGCGTGTAACGACGTGCGACGACGTTCACTCGCTTGCGCGTCGGGCTTGTATGTCTCAAACGTGGCGCTGTTGAACTTATGATTACGCGAATTCACGGGCGGTTGCTCCGTCTTGAGGACGAATACTGCGTCCTTTCGATTCCACCGCTTGAATACCAGGTCCTCATTCCCGAATTCACGCGCCGCCAGCTCCAATTGCACACCGACGAGGATGTCAGCCTTTATACGCTGCATTATCTCGAAGGGAACGCCGCGCAGGGCGGCCGCCTGACGCCGAGGCTCGTCGGCTTCACGAGTGAAATCGAGCGAGAATTCTTTGAGCAATTTTGCTCGGTCGACGGCGTCGGCGTGAAAAAGGCTCTTCGCGCGATGGTCCGCCCCGTTCAGGACGTCGCGCGGGCAATCGAGCAACAGGACGTCAAGAACCTCACGACCTTGCCGGGAATCGGTGCCGCGACGAGCGAGCGAATCGTCGCCAAGCTGCGCAGAAAGATGGCCAAGTTCGCGTTGCTCGTTCCCGTTACCGACGGCGATTCGACGGGCATCGAACGCGATATCTTTGAGGAGACTTACCAGATTCTTGTTACACTGGGGTACAGCGAAGCGGAAGGGAGGCAAAAACTCGACAGGGCGCTCGAATCGGGCAAGAAGTTCAAGGACGTCGATTCGCTCTTGCAAGCGATCTGGGAACGAACCCAGTGAACTGGCCGGGAAACTGATGGACCCGTCAAACAAACAAGAGTTGGGCGAAATCCGCCGGACCCTCGATGCAATGAGCCGGCGGCTGGCGGCCATCGAAAGGCAGCTTGGAATGACGCCTGCAACGACGGTTCCACCTGTCGTCAGGGAAACCGTCGAAACGGTCCATTCGCCAGCCGTTTCCGAGCCGCCTTTTCTCGATCCCGTTGAAACGAGCCATTCGCCCGGTTCCGCCGCGGACTTCGCAAGCTGTCTCGCTGCCCGGAAACCGCTGCCCGATGTCGGTGGGGAAGTTGTCGATGCGGACATCGTCTTCGGCGAATCGGCGGGCCTTGCCGCCGCCGGGCGGGAATCCCGGCTCGACCAGCATGAGGTGCCGGCACCGTCGCAATCGTCAGCGATGTCATTCGAAAACATTATCGGCGGTCGGGTCTTCACGTGGGTGGGAGGTGTGTTGCTGGTGCTGGCCGCGGCGTACTTTGTGATGTGGAGCTGGCGTCACCTGGAAATTCCGCCGATCGGACGGGTCGCGATTATCAATGCACTTGGCGTCGCCGGACTCGCTGCCGGCTGGTTTCTCGGTCGAAAGGACTTGCCGGTTCACTGCCGTGCCTTGTACGGCGTCGGTATTTTCATCCTTTACGCCGCCGCGCTGGCGATGACGCATCTGTACCGGCTGGGCGGCGAGTTTCGGCTGGTGTACGGCTTCATCAACGGAATTCTCGTCACCGTGACGGCGATGCTGATCGCCGTGCGACTCAACAGCGTCGGGATTGTCTTGCTCGGCGCGTTCTGCGGTTATTTGACGCCGATCCTTGCATGGCGTCCCGACGATACGGGCGTCGAGGACCCGGTGATCATTGTTTACCTTGCGATGTTGAATCTCGCACTGATCGGCTCCGCGTCGATCCGCCGGTGGGAGTTCGTCAAGGTGCTCGCCTGGATTGCAACGGCATTTCTGCTGGCGGGGTGGCTGGCGACCAGCCCCTTTGTCGGATCAAATCCGCTGGCCGCGAAAGGGCTGTTGACGCTGCACGCGGTGATCTTCGCGGGCATGTTCACGCTCCCGCACCTGGTCCAGCGAACACGATCGACACACGTGGGCAATGCGCTGCTCGTGCTGACGAGCCTGGGCTTTCTCGGAAGTTACGGTCTGGTCTGCGCGTTCGAACCGGCTGAAATGACGCGCGTGAACGCCGTTTTGGCGACGATTTTCGCGCTGGTTGCCATGCAGGGTTTTTTCGTTCTCAAGGCGAACGATCGGCTGGCGCGAGTCGCCCTGGCTCTCGCCTGTACGTTTGGATCACTGGCGATCGCGCTCGCGCTGCGCGACCATCCCGATATCCTGAGTTTGGTGTGGGCGGTTGAAGGGGCGGCGTTCGCACTCGTCGCACTGCGCTTCACAGACCGGCAGTTGATGGCAACTTCCGTGATTGCGTTTTCACTTGCCCTGGCATGGCTGCTGTGGGACTCGAAGTCGTTTGACGGGCGGACCCCATTGCCCTGGGTGCACCCGCTTGTCTTGCGATGGGGATTCCTGGCAATTTGCCTGGCCGTTGCGGGGAGCGGTGCGATGTGGATTCGACGATTTTCGCAAGCGGACGCGAAGGAAGTTGGCTCTCCACTGAGGATACAAGGGGAGGAACTCAACGAAAGCCGATTGTTTGCGAATGGGTTGCTCGGTTTCGCGAACCTTGTCCTGATGATGACTGCCTTTTTGCAGCTTGCGCCGAGGTGGGACTGGCTGCTCGTTGTCTGGACGCTTCACACGGCCGTGCTTATGGCGGCTGGATTGCTTTTGACACGACCGGCATTGCGGATGTTCGCGGCGAGCCTGCTCGTTCTTGCGCCCGGTTTTCTTGCCGCGGGCCTCGTCGCCCACGATACATCCAGTCTGGAAGACCGCCATGACTGGCCGTCCCGTCTTGCGATCGTGCTAACCGCGGCGGTTTGGCTGACGGCGGGCTGGAGTTTCCGAAAGTTTCCAAACGCTGCGACGAGGGATTCCGACGAGGGAGTTCATGGATTGCTGCTGGTGATGGGTCACGTGTTTCTCGTTTACCTTGTAACTGTTGAAATCCACCTGCGTTTTGCAGGGACAAGGCCGGACTGGACGACAACGGAAATGGCGGCGTGGTCGATCGCATGGGGGGCCTACGCCGTGCTTGCCATCGCTTCGGGAATTCTGCTGCGACTGCGCGTCAACCGTATTTTCGGAATAATTCTTTTTTCCGTCGTCTTGCTCAAGGTATTCCTCGTCGACCTGGCGAATTACGAGCTGATTATCCGCGTCGTCGCCCTCTTTATTCTGGGGATGATGCTGCTCGGCGTCTCGTATCTTTACCAGAAGTTCACGTCGCGAATCGGCCTTTGAGCCGGCATCGGCGAAACGTTCAGGGCCGGTTTTCCGAAACACATCGGCATGACGGGTCGCGCATTGAAAAAGGGGAACCCGGCTATCCCCCAGACCGGGCCCCCCTCAAAAAAATAGCGAATTGCCTGTTGCCTTCCTCGATTAAGGCAGATTCACAATTGTGCGCGGGAAGGCGCCTGGCCCTACGTTATCCTGGAACGTGTCGGTCCCGGCACCGAAGTCAAAGTAGAGTGACGACAGTGAGGTCCCGGCATTCAAGGCAAACGTGTCGTTCCCCGCGTTCGCGATTCCGGCAAAGAACATGTTACTGGCCGTCGCGCCAAAGGTAATCAGGTCAGCGGCTGAGCCGCCGCGAATCGTTCCATAGGTACCTCCGTAGGTGCCAAGGAAAATTGCCGTGTTGGACGTCGTGCTGTTCACGAAGTTCACGATCACATTGCCGCTCAGGTTCGTGGTCGTGCCGGTTGTGAAACTGTTACCGGCAGCGGCGGTACCGGCCACGACCGAAAGCGTCGTTGTGACGAGTCTGCTGGTCGCCCGGAACCGCTGAGCGGTCGTCAGGTCCGAGGAATCACCGAGGCTGAAGTAGGCAAACCCGCCGACGTTCGCGGCCGCATTGAACCGCACGTCATCGCGTCCCGAACCGCCAAGGTAAAGAACGTTGCCGGTGACGTTAAAACTGCCATTGTTGACGAATGTCGCCGCGGATGCATCCTGCAGGCCCACGAAGTTCAAATCGCCGCCGACGTTCAGGGTCGTGTTCAGCACGAACGAATTAATATTGCGGAAAATCAACGCGCCGGCGACGTTGACGCCGTTGGCACCTTCGTCAACCACGTCATTTCCGTTGCGTCCGTTAATTACCAGGTTACCGCCGACATTGAGATCGGCATTCACCGCCAGATCGACCGTCTGGTCTCCGTCGGAAGCCTCGATTCGCAACAGGCCGCCGACGGTGTTGCTGGCACCGGTCAACTCGACGTTCCGGTCCCCGCTTCGCAATTGCAGGAGCAGGTCGCCCGCAAGTGCCGAGTCGAGATCGACGGTGACGTTGGTCGACGAGCCGTCGCTGAGAATCAGACGCACGTTGGTCGCCGACGTCATTTCCGTGATCGCGCCGTCAATCAGTCGAATGGCACCACTGGTACCGTTGTTGTCGACGGTGATGTCACCGGTGTCGAGCACCTGAACCATCGCCAGCGTATCCGAAGCCAAATCATAGAATCGGTCGAAACCCTCCCAGTCGAGCAAATTCGCGTTGAACGTGTAATCGCCGAAATTGTTGACGAATACATCGCTTCCGCCGCCGAAATCGATCCGCAAGGTCGGACTGATCGAAACTCCGGCGTTGACCGTGATCGAATCGCTGCCGGCACCGAGTTTGATGTTCACGTCGGCGGCGTTTCCGGTCAGGCCGTAAACCACGGTATCCGTTCCACTCGTTCCGTTGTACTTGACGGTGCTGCCGCCAAAGTCGCCGAGGATGGTTGCGGAGTTAAACCCGCCGCCCAGATTGATATCGATATTTCCGCCAATGCTGGTGCTGGCGTGAGAGGCGAAACTGTCGGGCAGGCTTCCGCCGATTGACCGGACGGTCAGCGACCCGCCGATCGTGGTTCCGGCGGCGTCCAGCGAAACAAGTTGCGTTCCGGCGGAAACATTGTCGCCCAGATCAATCAGGACGGTGCCGCCAATAAACGTGCCAAGGGGTGCGCCGATCAGTCTGACCTGGTCCTGGCCGGTCCCGCCAAGGAAGGTAAAGTCACCGCCAACCGAGAGGCTAGCGACGTCGGTGAAAGTGGTCGCCGTCGATTCGCCGGTATTGTTGAGGCTGAGATTGCCACCCACCGACATTGTCCCGTTGTTAATGAACGCGTTGACGCCGTCAAGAACCAGATTGCCGGTGATGGTAACGTTTCGCCCGTCCTCGTCGACCGAATCCGTCCCGGTTCCCAGGCTAAACGTGGCGTCGCCACCGACAGACAGGTCGTTGTTGACGGCAATTTCGACGGTCTGCGAATCGCTTCCGCCGGTGATCGCCAGGTTGCCGCCGATGGAATTGCTGGCACCGGTCAAATTCAGAGCGCGAACCCCGCTTCCGAGATTCAGGGTCAGATCGCCGTCCAGCGCACTGTCGAGATCGACCGTCAGGCTCGTGCCGGAACCATCGAGCAAGCCGATCTGAAGATTCGTCACTGGAGCAATAACCGTCGTTCCGCCATTGATGAACCGGATGGAACCGCCCGCCCCGTTATCGTCGACTGTCACGGGACCCGGGTCGGAAACCTGCGTGGAAACCAGCGACTCGGTGCCGAACGTGAAGGTGTGGCTGAATCCGTGAAGGCCCGTCAATTGCGCATCGAAGACAAAGGGTCCGAGGTTATTGACAAAGGTGTCCGCGTTATCGCCGAAATCGATGTCAAGGCTTGCAATGTTGACGCCCGCCTGTAGCGTGAACGAGTCGTTTCCCTGCCCAAGCACGACGATCAAGGTAACGGGATTTCCCGTCAGGCCGTAGACCACTGTGTCCACGCCCGCCCCGCCCGTGTAACGGGCCAGCATTCCACCCGTATTCCCGAGCATGTCCGCATTGTTGGTGCCGCCGCCCAGGTCAACGAGCACGTTGGCGCCAATGTTGAGGCCGGCGTGGCCGATAAAGACGTCAGTTCCCGACGCGCCCGTCGAATTGACGCGCAGCGTCCCGCCGATCGAAGTCGAGGCACTGTTGAGCCGTGCGAACTGTGAACCGGCACCGGTATACCCTCCGAGATCGATCGTCGTATTTCCGACAATGCTCGTTCCGATGGCGTTGTTCAGTCGAACTTCGTCGCGTCCGTCGCCGCCGGTATAGGTAAAGGTACTGCCAACAATCGTGTTACCGTTGACGGCAAAGAGAGAGTCGAGGTTGTCGCCGCCCGAGGTAATAATGGCGTCGCGCGTGACCGACAGCAAGGCGTCGCTGACGAAGCTGTTCACGCCCGTGAAGACCAGATCCTCGGAGATCAGTACGTTACGGCCGTTTTCGTCAACGGTGTCAAAACCTGCGCCAAGATTGAGGACGAGCGACGCAACGGCCAGCGGAGCATTTTGCGAAAGCTGAATGTTCTGAATGCCCAGGTCAGCGTTGATCACCAGATCACGAAGCGGGTTGTTCGACGTTCCTGTGAAGTTCACTTCCCGATCACCGTCACCCACGTTCAGGGTGATGCTGGCGATGTTGGGATTGATCAGCTTCATCTCCAGATCGTTGTTCGTGTTGGACAACAGATTGACGACCAGGTCGCCGGAACGCGTCGTCGTGGCGGGTCCACCCAGCGGCGTAAAGACACGCCATGCGGTCCCCTGCGGGTCGACGCCGCCGTCATTGTCAATCAGCACGTCGCCGGTATTGATCAACTGCGTCAGCGCCAACGAGTTGTCCGGCGCGGTGTACACGTGATCGAAGAAATGGAAGTTAAGGAAGTCCGCGTCAAAATCGAACTGAGAGTACTGTCCGAATCTGCTTGTGTAGTCGTTGTTAAAAACATCGCCCGGATCGTTGCCGAAATCAACGCTCAACGTGTTGACCCCTCGTGCAATCGTTGGATGAAACGGGAACGGAGCAAAACTGAACGTGTCATTGCCCCCGCCCATCACGGCCGTGACGTTCACCTGCGGCCCAAGCATCGTGTAGTTAACCGTGTCCACCAGGTTGCCACCGTTGTAAGTGACCGAGGCTCCGTCCATGATCCCCGCAAGGTTAATCACATTGCCAAGGTTGGAGTCGCCGGCGGTAATCGTGATGTTTCCGTCAACTTCCGCATAGCGACCGTTAAGAATATTTACCGGGTCGTCAACCGCGAAAGTCACATTTTGCGGGTCGCCAAAGAATGGCGTGCCGCGACCAAGATTGATATTGACGTTCCCTTCGATATACGTATGGTTCAGCTCAACGTGGTCAATGTTGTCGCCGCCAATGTAGGTGAAATTGCCGAGAATAAACGAACGGCTGTCCAGCGCGTTGGGCGGGATGTCGTCGTCATCGTCCTCAAACCACGTGTCGAATTCCTGAATAAACGACTCCGTGTTCTCGTTCGACGTGTCCATTGTGAAACTGCCCCGCACCTGCATCGTCGCGTCCGGAGCAAAGAGCGGATTATCGGTGTAACGGAACAGGTTGACGCCGGTGAGGCTGACGTTGCCGCCCACCAGCAGGTACAGGTCGTTGTTGAACGCCGAATCGAATCCTGTCCCGAGGTTCATCGTCAGGTTGCCGCCGACCACAAATCGATCCCGCAATGCGGCGGGATTGAACTGGACGTTCTGGACACTGGTTCCGCCGTTAACGGTCAGGTTGCCATTGATCTGGTTCACGATGCCGGTAAAGAGCAAGTCGCGCGGGCCATTGCCGAGGTTTAACGTGACGTTGCCGGGAAATGCAGCGGTGTTCGCGCGGAACGACAGTTGATTGGCGGTATTGGCGAGCATCGTCACCGAAAGATTCGTCGGTGCCACAAATGTAAGCGTCCCGGAGTTGTCAGTGACCCGGATTGCATTACCCGCGCCGTTGTTGTCGACGACTGCGTCGCCGTGATCGACCGTTTGCATCAGGTCGAGCGTCACGCCGTTAAAAAACCCGACGAACGCCAGGCAGCGCTTTTCCTCAAGCTTTTCAAAACGCCCGAAGTCGTTGTTGCGTCGCGTGGCGTTGCGGCTGCGATGTCGTGAAGGTCGGTGGGAATCGCGCGATTTCCGGCTCATGGTGGATCTCCTGGAACCAAAGGGAA
>JBGTFW010000018.1:0-5739 GCA_041747075.1 Pirellulaceae bacterium | reverse complement strand
CCGGCTCGACGGCCCCGCTCCAGGATTTCACCAAGGCGCGAACGCCCAAACCAGGTGGACGCGGAGCGAAGCCCCCCGGCGAACGTGGTGACGCCGCCGCGACTCCCGCCCCCGCCGGCCCGCTCAGCGGCCGCCGCAAGGGTAAACGGACGCGCGATGAACAACTCAACCAGGTCGATTCGGGCATGGGCAGCACGCGGCAGGCGCGCGGCAATCGGCGGAAGACCACTGGGCAAATGGACGACCGCCCGGCGCGGCGCAGGCATTTTTCCAGGCGACGGGGGGGGGCAACGGCCAACACCGCCGCGCCGCGCAAGGAAAACGTCCAGCTCGAACTCCCCTGCTCGGTGCGCCAGTTCTCTGAAGCGGCGGGAATTCCCGCTGTCAAGGTCCTTCTCACCCTCCAGCAATTGGGGGACGAGAACGCGCGAACGATCAATTCTCCGATGGCTAACGAAATGGTCGAGACGCTCTTCACCGAATTCGGCATCGATCATGTCGACATCGTGACCCCCGAGACGCTCGAGGATCGCCTCATTCAATCCCTGGACATCGCCGACGACGATCCGGCCTCGCTCGGACCCCGGCCACCGGTCGTTACCTTCCTCGGACACGTCGACCATGGAAAAACCTCGCTGCTCGATTATTTGATCGGGATCGACGTTGTTTCCGGCGAGGCAGGCGGGATCACCCAGCACATTCGCGCCTACCAGATCGAAAAGGACGGCCATCGAATTTCGTTTGTCGATACACCTGGCCACGAGGCCTTTACCGAAATGCGGGCGCGCGGTGCCAACGTCACGGACATTGCCGTACTCGTCGTCGCCGCCGATGACGGCGTGATGCCGCAAACCGAAGAAGCGATCAGCCACGCGCGGGCCGCGGGCGTCCCCATCGTCGTCGCCCTCAACAAAATCGATTTGCCAGGCGCCAATCCCGAAAAGGCGCTGCAGGACCTCGCCGCGCAGGAGTTGCTGCCCAGTGAATGGGGGGGCGATATCGAGGTCATTCGCACCAGCGCCACCCAGGGGACCGGCATGGACGAGCTGTTGCAGACGATTCTCGTTACCGCCGAGTTGCACGAGTATCGCGCCAACGCCCAACGCGCCGCCGTCGGTACCTGCCTTGAGGCCGAACAACAATCCGATCGCGGTGTCATTGTCAAGGTGATCGTGCAAAACGGAACCTTGCGGGTCGGCGACGTCATCGTGTGTGGCGCGGCCCACGGACGCGTCAAGGCGATGTATGACACGCTCGACGTCAACCGGACCATTGACGAGGCGGGACCCTCGACGCCCGTTAACCTCACCGGACTCGACGTCGCGCCCGAGGCGGGAGACCGCTTCTACGTCCTTGACGACATCGGCGACGCGCGCGAAATCGCCCAGTCCCGCGAATTCCATTCCCGCCACCGGTCGCTTTCCGGTTTCACAACCCGCGTTTCGTTACAGGAGTTCCAGAACCGGCTGGAAACCGGAACGCTCGGAGTGACCGAGGACGTCGTGACGCTCAATTTGATCATTCGCGCCGACGTTCGCGGATCGATCGAGGCGATTCAAAAGGAACTGGGCAAGCTCGATCATCCGGAAGTCCGCGTCAACGTCCTTCAGGCGCTGGTGGGTGGAATCACCGTCGCCGACGTGCGGCTCGCCCAGGCTTCCGAGGCGGTGATTATCGGATTCAACGTTGTACCCGACGAGACGGCGCGGGGACTCGCTGACGACCTGCAAGTCGAAATCCGTCGTTATGACATTATTTACAAGGTCACCGAGGACATTCGCGCGACGCTTGAAGGACGGCTCAAGCCCGAAAAACAAACGGTCGAACGCGGGATGGCAATGGTGCTTCGCGTCTTTAGCATCAGCCGCGTTGGCTCGATTGCCGGCTGTCGCGTGATGCGCGGTACGATCGAACGCAATTGCCGCATTCGCGTCATTCGCGAGAGTCGCGTGATTGGCGACTACCCGCTCGATTCGCTCAAGCGCGAGAAAGACGACGCCAAAGAAGTCCGGCAGGGGATGGAATGCGGGATCAAACTGGCCGGCTTCAACGACGTCAAGGAAGGTGACACGCTGGAAGCCTACAAAATCGAGGAAGTCGCAAGGACGCTGTGACGTCGATACCAGGCGAAAGCGCCGGGCAGACGGAAATCGCACTCCCGCCGATGCCAACTATAATGACTGATCCATGAGTTCCCGTCGCGCCCTCAAGGCCGCCCAGGCAATCCGCGAAGTCGTCAGCACGGCAATCCTGCTGGAGCTCAAGGACCCGCGTGTTCGCGATGTGACCGTGACGGGCGTCGAGGCGTCCCCCGATCTGCGACACGCGCGGGTCTTCGTTTCAGTCATGGGCGACGAAAAGAAACAAAACCTGTGCCTCCACGGACTTCGCAACGCCGCCGGCTTTCTCCAGCAGAAGGTCGGCAACCGGATCGACGCCCGCTATACGCCGCGGCTGACGTTTGTACTCGACAAGGGAGCGAAAAACGCACTGGCCGTCGCGCGAATTCTCCGGGAAGTCCTTCCCGGCGAGGATTCGGGCGGATCGATCACCAGCAATGAATCTACGGAATCCCCGGCGGACGACGCGGCCCACTCGCCTCTCGCTGAACCGACCGATCAAACCCGGATTTAAAACCGACTTTTCCAGATTGTCCCGGAGACCAAAGACCCGCCATGGCCGTTTCCAATAGAGCCGCCAGGATCGCCACGCTGCACAAGGTGGCGAAGAAACACTACCAGCCCGTCAAGCCGCCGCTGGATCGCAGCGTACTTGAGCACATGCTCTACGCCTGTTGTCTGGAGGATTCGCAGTTCGACGCAGCGGATATTGCATTCGCGCGATTGCAGCAATTCTATTTCGACTGGAACGAAGTGCGCGTCACCACCGCCATCGAACTTTCCGAAGTCATGCACTCCCTTCGCGAGCCGATGGCGGCCTCCACGCGACTCAAGCGCACGCTGCATTCGATGTTCGAGGCGAACTACACGTTTGATATTGACCCGCTTCGCCGCGACAACCTCGGCAAGGCCATCCAGCGGATGGAAAAGTACAAGGGGATCACCCCCTTTGTCGTTTCCTACGTCGCCCAGAACGCACTCGGCGGACACGCCATCCCCGTCGACAATTCGCTCATCAACCTGCTTTTTACCGTCGGCATCATTGACGAAAAGGAGGCCGAGTCGTCGTCCGTGCCGGGCCTCGACCGGGCGGTCACGAAGAGCCGTGGCGTCGAGTTCTTTTCGCTGGTTCATCAGATGGCCGTCGCGTGGGTGACATCCCCATTCAACAAGGACATGCAAACGATGCTTCTTGCCGTCGACCGCGACGCGCGGGAGCGGTTTCCCAAACGGACGCGGAGCAAGGACTCCGCCGCGGCCGCCGCGACGAAGGAAACGGGGGGTGAGAAGAAGCGAAAGTCCGTTTCCGTCAAGCCCGCCCGTGAAGGCGCGCCATCGAAACCGGCAACCGAAAAACCGGGTCGCAAGAACGCTCCGGCAAGGAAATCCGGCGGCACTTCGAGCGGCGCGACCGGCGGAAAGTTTTCCGGCAAGTCGAGCAGCGGCAAATCCACCGGCAAAAAGGCTGATGCCAAAGGTGGCGGAAAGAAACAGCAGACCAGGGCCCCCGCCACAAAGTCCCCCGCGAAACGACTCGCCCGAAAGAAACCGCGGTAGTCAACCCCATGGCCGGTCACAGCAAATGGGCCAACATCAAGCACAAGAAGGCCGCCACCGATGCGCGCCGCGCCAAGGTCTGGAGCAAGCTGAGCAAGGCGATCATGGTCGCCGCCAAATCGGGCGGCGGAGACCCAGACACCAACCTCCGGCTCCGCGCGATGATCACCGACGCCCGCGCGGTCAGCATGCCGAGGGAAAACATCGAACGCGCCGTCAAGAAGGGATGCGGCGAACTGGAAGGAGCTGCCTTTGAGGAAATTGTTTACGAAGGCTACGGTGCCGGCGGCGTGGCGATCATGTGCGACATCCTCACCGACAACCGAAACCGGACCGCTCCCGAACTGCGAAAGGTCTTTGAAAAATACGAGGGGAACCTCGGCGCGTCGGGCTGTGTCGCATGGATGTTTGAGCGAAAGGGGCTTTTCGTCGTCCCCGCGACGACGGCGGGCGAGGACCGGTTGATGGAAATCGCGCTCGCGGCGGGTGCCGAGGATATCCGCTCAACCGGCGAGGATTTTGAAATCGTCTGCGACCCGGAATCCTTCACGGCGGTGCAGCAATCACTGCTCGACGCGGGGATTGAAAGCGCCTCGGCGTTGGTCACGCGCATCCCCCAAAACACTGTCGAGCTGGACGTCGAGACAGCGCGGAAGGTGATGGGCCTGGTCGAAATGCTCGATGATCACGACGATGTGCAGAGTGTTTCGGCGAACTTTGATTTGCCGGAAACGGTCCTTGCGGAACTGGAAACGGACGGCTGAAACAAGCAGCGGTTCGCTATGCTCCCGCCGCCCCGGCGAATGCCATGGCCTTGTCGTTAACCATTCGGTTTCGCAGCCGGATTGGCAACCATTCGGTTCCGCAGCCGGATTGGAAATTCGGTGAATTGGAACTTTTGCGAGTCCGGCTTCACTGGCACCGCCCGCGGAAATCCCCGGCCTTTGCCAGAACGATCGATGAAAGTAAAATCGGATAAATTCTGCGAGCGGCCAGGCACTCGTCGCCGGTTCCTTACAGGCTGTTTCATGCGCACCCGTAGCTCAATTGGATAGAGCATCGGTCTTCGGAACCGAGGGTTGGGGGTTCGAATCCCTCCGGGTGTATGGTCGCAAGTACACTTTTGCCGTCTGGTTGCCACACCCGTCGTAGTCGTTCCGTCGGCGTTGACTTGGGTCGTCAACTGGTTGGCACTCGTCTCGCCCAGCCGGTCGGTCGTGACCCGCGCAACATCAGCCACGAGGCGATAGCCCCGGTTGCGCGAGTTCCCATTCGGCCAAAGCGCGGCTAAATCGAACCGTGGCTATCGCCACTCGGCTAATGCGTCGGTTTGGGAATCGACGCGGCCGATACGGTTATTATAGCTGGTAGAAGTCATGCCGGCATAGGTTGTCGAACTGGCAGTTCGACCCACGGCATCGTAAACATGCGTGACGGAATGGCCCAGCGGGTCGATCGTTTCGAGGACACAATAAGCACCCTCTCCCCCGGCTTTGCGGGGGAGAGGGCAGGGTGAGGGGGCCAGCTTGTGGCGGGTCAAATTCAAATCCTCGTCCATCGAGCCGACGCTCCAGCCGAATCCGTCGACGAGCGAACTGGTCCACTTGTTGGAGGCATTGACCTGATTGGTGCGGCTGACAGTGGCGTAACCGGAGAGCGCATACATCTGGTCGTACTGCGTGCAGGTCCAGTCGAGGAGCTGGTGCGGCGTGGTCGCCGCCGGGCCGCTCATCAGCGCGTTCATGACCGTCCGCCCGGCCCCGTCGATGATCGACACCTGATACGTCTTCTCATCGGGCGCGATGGCGACCGTCGCGCGGTCGTGGGGCAAGCATCCTTGCTTGCCATGAATGCTGACCCCGCGATAACCGCAAGCTGGAAGCTTACGCCACGTTCGGTGGGCATCTCCAGCACGATAACTGCAAGCTGGAAGCTTACTTCCGGTTTTGCAAATTTGGAGTGCTCCGGCCTGGCGGAGCTTTGGATTAGTTTCGGAAAACGCGATGCATTGAGACAAATTCTGGAATGGGGCCTTGCCCTCCACACCGCCAATAATTTCCTG
>JBGTFW010000017.1:0-23461 GCA_041747075.1 Pirellulaceae bacterium | reverse complement strand
GGCACCGCCGCCGCCACAGCTTACACAACCACCACCGCCACAGCTCATGCAACCACTACCGCCGCCGCTGCTTAAGTAGCCGCTGCCGCCGCAGTAGCCGCAACCGCCGCCGCCGCAGTAGCCGCAATCGCTGTACCCGCCGTATGTATCGTAAGTGACATACTCGCCATAGCCACACGAGGCGCAACCCTGATTGCCGCAGTTCTTGCAAAGCGGTCGTTCGCGAGTCGCCTTGTTGGCGGCGCGCAAGGTTCGGCGACTCTTGTCACAATCCTCGCGGAGGGCCTTGAAGGTCTGGGCCTGGAGGTTGCACTGGTCCGCCGACAACTGAAGCGCCTCGATGGCCGCCAGTCGCACGCACGGCGTGCAATCGTTGAGCGCGTCGAGAAATGCCGCTTGCATCTTCTTGTCCTTGTCATAGCATCCGCAGCCGATCAACCCCATGTATTTAAGGGCCTTGATTTTCTGGTCCGCGAGATCCTCGTCCATCTTGATTTCCGCGGCGGCCTTGATCGCCGGAACATCGGACAGCAGGTTGCGCGGATCGGCGAGCCGCAGCTTCGGTGGCTTCCATTCTTTCCACGGGCGATTGCCGTCCTTGTTCAGACGATTATCGCGAATCGTCGCGAACGCGAAGGACACTCCCATCTTGTCCCAGAACGTTGTGACGGGCGGGAGCGGTGCCGTGCAACCTGAAAAGCTCAAAACGAAGGTCGCCGAAAGCAACACGGACGTGACAATGGATTTCGGAGTCATTTAACCAACCCTTGGCAAATTCGATTCAAGCGAAAAACCTTGCTTCATCGTCGACGACGAGGCACGGCATTACTGGTATCACGGGTATAATCGGAACGACGGGCCTCCTGAAACGAACATTTTTTTCCCATCCGCAAAAATTTCCCCGGTTTTCCCGGTCGCCCGAATTTGTCCAGCCTGTGCGGCGGCCCATCTCGACGTAGTGCGAACTGCCAGATCGCGCAATGGATACTCGCTGTCATCCGACAATTCGCGAGTGCGAGCACGCGAACTGGCAATTCGCGCCACTTTGACACTTCAATCGCCCTTGTCTTCGTCCTCGACCACCTCGAGAACCAGTTTCACGGGGTCCGGTGCCTTGTCAGCCTTCACCTCGATCTTTTGCTCGTGGCGCAGTTTGATTAGCTTGCGGGAAATGCTGTCGCGGATTTCCGATTCGCCGACGATGGTGTACTCGCCTGGCGGAAGGTTGGCGATTCGAAACGTACCGGAATCCGTGCGCGTCGTGACGAACGGGACTTCCGTGCCTTCACCATTGAGGACTTTCGGAGCACCTTCCATCTTGATTTCGTGGCCCAGGGCGTTGAGCCGAACGACTTCAACAGACAAGTCATGTTTCGGGATGAGCGCCTCTTCATTCCTGGCGATTTCCATCGGCGTCAGCGCCGAGATGGCAAGCCGAACCGGCCCTTCCGGCTTTTGCAGGTCGGTCTTGTTACCAAGCCGGTCCTCAAGAACAAGATAAAAGACGTTGTCGCCAATCCGCAGTGATTTCTCCTCGATCAACGCCTTCACGTCCATATGCGCTCGCCAGACCTCGCTCGACTCCGCCGGTTCGGCATTGGCGAAGACGACTTCCGTTTCGCCGATCTCGTCGCGGTTGTCCTTGTCGAGGTACAACTGGACAACGCGGGTGCCTGTCGAGTCCGCTGTCCTGATTTCAAGTTCGACGGTCTCATTTTCCTTGACCTCGACGGCACCGCCTCGTTGTGAATCTCCGACGATCCATTTTGCGCTGTCGAATTGCGGTGCGTCCCGGTCCAGTCGCATTTCCTGACTTAAGGTCGTGCCACCCCGCAGAATTTCAAGATTGCGGTCCAACAGTTGACTCGTCAGTGCATACGTTCCGCCTGCCCTTTCGCTGGAACGCCAGCGGAACGGGTGATCCTTGATCGCGGCGCGAAATTCCAGTGCCCCGGAATCCGGATTGACACGGGCCGTGTACTGGATGTCGCGATCCATGAACGGCCTGCCAACGAGTTGGGGCTCGCCCCATGTGTCACGCTTGATCTGGAGCTGAACAAGGCACTCATCCGAAGCGCCGTCGTTGACGTCGGCGAGCAGTTCAAAGAAGACCTCGTCGGGAGGCTTTAGCGCCCAGAACGATCCTGCTCGCGTCACTTTGGCGGTTGGTTCGTCGCCGACACGGGCTTCCAGTTGCCGCAGTTCGAGGAAGTTGCCGTCGTCCCGCCGATTCGGCTTGTCGTGCGCCACGCCGATGAAATCGGAATCGGACAACTCGTAAATAAATTCGCCCCGCGATTCGTTGATATTGACATAAAGTCGCGGAACAACGTCCAAGGCGGCGAATTCGTCGCGCGTGAGCCGTAGTTGCAATTCACCTTCGAGCGATTTCTCATCGAGGGTTGTCGCGTTGCGGACAATCTGTCGTGCGTCGAACTCGTCCCCCTGATTACTCGTCAAGGTACACGCAATTCCTCCCGCTACGGGACAGGGTTCCCCTGCTTTCCATCGCGCATTGATTTTCACTGTTAACAATGCCTCCGCCGGATCGTATTGACACTTCGCGTCGACCAGCTCTTCACCCGGCAAGGGACGCAAGTCCAGCCAGAAGTCGCGCGTGCCTTCACGGCCGTGCGCCTCTTCCACTTCATGCAAGCGAAACAGCAAACCCTGGTTGACGGCCTTTCCCTCGTCGATCGACGATTCGCCGGGTGGTGCAGCACTGGCGGGAGAAGCCCCGCCGGCCGTGTCCGCGGGCGGCGGCGAGGGCCGGAAGTCCAGCACCTCACTGGCACCGCTCGCCAGCGTAATTTCCCGACTGGTAGCCAGCGCTTTGCCGTCGAGCGACCGGCGACGCAATTCCCCGAGCGCTCGCGTTCGGTCGCCGACATCGGTGGCGCGGAGAATTCGGCCTGGCACGTGGTTGACTTCGGACGACGGTGGCGGTGCGACGGCGAATACCTCCACCTTGATTTTTTTCGACCGACCGGAATGGTTCTCCACGCGAATCGCCGCGGTACGGAACCGGTTGGCGAAGGGCTTGAGCGGAACTTCCGGCTTGTAATACTCGTCCTCGTGCGACGAAAGGCTGGCTCGGATGCTTTCATCCCGGCCCACCCGAGGGGGTTCGATAACCAGTTCAATACGGTCCTCGGCGGGCAACCGGGCGGTCAGGCCGATCGACTGGCGCGGATTCATACGCACTCGCGCATCGTCCGAATCGACCAGTCGCAAGCGGAAATGGATTTGCCCCCGAGTCTGGTTTGCCGCAACGGCACTCGATTGAAAGACCAGTTTCAGCGGTTGGATGCGGTGCTGATCGTCACGCTGGAATTCAAAGCGAAAGGGTTCGCCGAAATTGACATCGGTTCCGTCCTCGCGGTGAACTCCCACCGCCGTCTGTTGCGCCAGTTCCCGGTCGGCGTCATCGATCGACAGTTCCATGCGAACGCTGGCCGGTTCTCCTCCTTCGACGACGAGGTGGAATTCGCGCGCTGATTGCGGCTGGTCGAGATCGATTATTGTTGTGTCAAGTCGCCTGTCGTTCATGTCAAACGAGACGGATATGGTCTCTTCCGGCTTCGCAACGGTTGCGGCCGCGACCACAAAGAGCGCGTCGCGCGTCTGATCGAGCGTATGAATGCTGCGCGGCGCGAGCAGAAACGCCAAGGGCCAATTGGCGAGCCTCTGAGCCTCGGCGGTCGCGACCGCCGAATCCATTGCTTCCTGCGCCGCTTTCAACTCCGAACCCGACTTTTGGAATTCGGCAAGGCAATTCTCCAGTCGGTTCTCCCATGTTGCGGGATCGTCCTGAGTCCGGTCCGGCAACCGAACCTCGGGAGGCTCGATTGAGGGAACGAGACCCGAAAGGGAAGTTAGTGTTGACTCAAGTTTCAGCCTTTCCCGTGCTCGCGATGTCGCCGCGAGGGGATCGCCGGTCCAGAACTCGCCAGCCCAGTCCCATGGCGAGTCGTCCGCCGGGCGCAAATCCCGCTTGAGCAGCGCGCGATACTGCGCATGCACCGACTCGCGTGACAGGAAGTGAGCGGGCACAGCTTCCTCGCCGGATGTCGCAGTTGACAAGTCAGGGGAACCGAACGGAGGTCCCGAGCCGAGCAGCGCGCAATCGAGCAGCGCGTTGAAAACCTGCTCCATGCGAAAGACATCTTGCGGTTTTGGTTCGGCCCCAGGCCGTTCGGAATCCGTGATCAGTTTCGCGAGTTCGCCGTGGATCGTCCCTTCATATTCTCGCATTCGAAGCGTGGATTTCTCCAATTCACCCACTTGCGACCCGGACAAGACCTCAAGCTCCAGCAAGGGCCGAATCGTCGCCAGTTCATCGGTCAGCTTTTCCAGCGCTTCGCGGATTTTATCGTTACTCCCGATCGCCTGCGTTTTTGCCGAGTGCAAGTAATCGCGCGCCCGGGCAAAAATGTCCCGGCACTCGCTGACGGCCGGTTGAGCGGCTTCGGCAGCGGAAAGTTTGAGGAACTCGTCCCACGAGGCGACGAGTCGCTTCGCAACATCCGCGCTGAGGGCTTGTTGATATTGCCGATCGCCGCTTGGCAGGTGACTTTTCATCAAGTCCACCAGTGTTTGCAAATCGACCGTGATGCGCTGGAGGTCGGCGGCATCAGGCGTTTCGCCCCAGCGGACTTGCCGGTCAAAAAACACCAGTTGATCGTTGAGCCGAATCCAGATGTGGGGCGCGAAGTCGACGGGACTGAAGCCGCGTCCCAATTGGCGGCTTTGCAACTCATCGCGCAATTTCCATAGCGGCGCAAGCGGTGACGGAGTTGCCAGGGCAGCCACTTGGGAAACGGCCGATTCATCCGCTGCCTCGTCCGTTGTCTTGCCGGATTCGCCATTGACCCCTTTATCGTTTCCGCCGGATTCGTCCCCGGCCCCCTTGCCCGCGTCGCCCGATTCACTTGACGAATCGCCGTCGTCGTCAGCAGGTTTCTCGACGGCCACCATCTGTCTTGGGTAGATGACCGGCTGGTTCATTGCCAGCTCGACCGGGTGGTTTTCCGACTTGAAAATCGCCCCGTGGCCTCCTCGCATGAGCAATGGAATTTGTTGGGGCAGATCCCCTTGCATGGTCATCGCGGCACACCGCCTGCAAATCGACTGGTAAAGCTGGCCCATCGTGATCGGTTCGTTGGGATCGCCTTCGGACTGAAATGTCTTGAGGGCGTCGTCGATGGCAACCGCGAAGACCGTCCCGCGACGTGTATGCGAGGGCCACGACGATTGAAACAGCCCGTTCGAGGTAATGACCCAGAGGTTCTCGCCAAAGAGCGGCTTGTCGTCCGCCGAAGTGCGCAAGAGTTGGTGTACGGCCCATGCAAACTCGTTGATCGCCGCGCCCCGCGCGTAGTCCGCCTCGATCATCCCCGCGTCGAGCAGGATCAGGTGCGTGCTCGCGGATACGGACTGGATTTGTCGCAACAGGTCTCGCAACTGGTTCAGTGGTCGACCCTTCTCCTCTTCGTAACTCGTTAGCAGGCAAGCTTCTCCCTCCGCATCAACGATTCCCGCCGCGGAAATATAAAAGATCGCGAGGTCGTCGGACTCGCTTTGCTCAAACGCGCGAATCCGCTCTTCTTGAAGTCGCTGGCTCGTCAACGGATCGCCCGATACAACTGCGTACTCGTCATACGCACCGCCACCTCGACTCCCTTTTTCTGGATCGACAAACAGGTCGCGGATGCGTTTGACGTCCTCGCGAACGTATGGTGAATGCTCGACCAGCCGCCCGTAGTCCGGCACGTAAATGCACTGCACGAAGGGAGTCGGCGCGGGGCATCCACGAACCGTTAACAGAAACAAGGCAATGGCGATCGCAGCCAGCACGAGGAGAATAACGGCGGTCCCGATGCGGGTGCCGCGCGACATCGCGCTTTGATCGGCGGACTGCCAGGCTTCTCGAGCGGTATTGTCAGGAGACATTGTAGTGCTGGCGGAATCAGTGCTTGCGTCGAACGGCGGTGCCGCTTTTTCGCACGGACCGACAACGACGAACCGACGGTGAATCGTTCACGCGCCCCTGATTTTCAACTACGAAAGCGGGGGATGCAAATCCAGGCGAAGGCATCCGCCAGGAAATTCTGGCGAAAAACCCTGATGGAATAGCTGGCATCTTCCGAAAATTCCAGTTAAACCCGCATTCTGTTGCGATTGCCCAAACTGTCGCGACACATACGACCCACACTTTCCGGACCTTGCCATTGACAGGGGAGACCTATGCTACGGAAATCCATCCGCGCCTGTGGCGCGTCAATTTGTACATCGTTGTTGTTGATCTCCGGGACAATCTCCGACGGATCGGCTCAAGCGGTCGAGTCGAATGCCCCCTCGGGCGTTTCGCAGTTCATCAACAATCCCTACGTAACGAGTGCGGTTGGCACCGGCGACTCACAAGCTGGCACTGACGACTCGCAAGCAACGTCCGGACAACACGGCAGGGCCTCGCAACCGATTCTGCCGGTGACGTTCACAAGCGGCTCTCAGCCATTGGATTCATCCGCGCAGCCTTGTCCCAGCTGTGGCTCGCAAGACCCGTGTGGCTGCCAAACGCAGTCCGGACAACCGCAGTTCATCAATCCGGATCAGTTCCTTTGTGAACCAGTCCCGGCAATGCCCTGTTGGCCGACCCCTCAACCAGGTTATCAGCCAGGTTACGAGCCTCCGTCCGGCTACCAACCGGGTTACCAGCCTCAACCGGGCTACGAACCGGGCTATCAACCGCAACCAGGCGGACAACCGGAATTCCAGCCGGGTCAAATGCCCGATGCGCCAACGGCGCAGCCGGGCGTGCCGCCTGGAATGGCACCGCCTCAGGGCGGCGCGGGTAACGCCGATTCGCTTGCGCTTTCTTCCGGACTAGGTACCGCTCCAGAATCGGGATTCGGCAATGCCGCGCTGATCGGAGACTTTTTCGGCGGAGGCGGAATCATTTCAGGTCCCTCTTGGGGTGTCTCGCAGATTACGCTACCCATCGCCGGTGGGGACCGACGGCAAAAGCTCACCGAACACGCCAGTCCGATTCCCACGAATCGGGTTTTCTTCAGCTACAACTATTTCAACAACCCGCTGGTGGACGTCAACAACAACGTCATCGATGTAAACCGATATCTCTTCGGTGTGGAAAGGATGTTTCTGAATCGCAATGCGTCCATCGAGTTTCGTGCGCCGCTTCTCAACGGGGTGGCGGCGGTACAAGACCAGGACGGCCAGACGATTTACCGCGATACCGAGTTTGGAAACATCACGCTGACGCCAAAATTCCTGCTGCATCGCGACCGCTGCGGCGCGGTTTCAACGGGCCTCGGAATCGTCTTTCCAACGGCACCCGACGGGCGGGTCTCGTCGGGGAACCTGACCGTCGACGTCGAGAACCTGGCGTATCACTTGCAACCGTTTATTGCATTTCACAGAACCCCCAGCCGCGAAGTCTGGGGGACCTTTACCACGCAATTTGATTTTGCGACGGCCGGGAATCGGGTCGTTTCCACCGAGTCCGGCAGGGTCCTCGCCGATGAATTGTTCAACGATCAGCACTTGATGTTTCTGGATTTGTCGGTCGGTCGATGGTTGCACCGGCAAAACTGCGGCCGCCTCCGTGGAATCGCGGCCATTTTCGAACTGCACTACACAACGACGTTGAACGACACGGACGTCGTTCAGGCTGGTCGCGATGCGTCGTCGCAAGGCGGCCCCGCGGACGTGCTTGCCAACACGGCCAATCGGCTGGACGTCCTCAACGGAACCGTGGGGATGCGCTTTGCAGGCTCGCAGCAGAATTCCGTGACGATTGCGGGCGTCGCCCCCCTCCGCGGCGACGCCGACTCGCTTTTCGATGGCGAGTTCATCATCCAGTGGAACCACGGATTTTGAGACCGCGCTGGTGGTTCGTAGTTCCGGCTTCAGCCGGCTTCGGCAGGTGGTGTCAAACGTATAGTTGGATGCGTCGCTGCTTGTGTGAAGGTGCGTTTTTGTTCATGGGGTTCCACCGGCTATCGCCGGTTTCACCCCATGCTTTTTTTAAGAGGGTCGTCGCTTCGCGACGATCAATCGTGTGGCCCGCTCGCGGTGGTCAGGGGGATGCGGGCAAACGGAAGCAATTCGTTGGGGGAGGCCGTTGGATATTGACGCAGCCCCACGCCGCTCATTCGCATCGGGACCGTGGCGCGAACGTACCGGACTGCCTCCGCCAAATCGACCCGGCCATCTGAATTTCCGCCATGGGCGCGCTCATCGGCCAGGCCCCCGAGCGCCTCGACCAGACTGGCCGTAAAGTACCCGAGTCGTTCCTCGGAGGACTCAAAGGCGGGTTCGTTCCCCTCCGACGCCGTCAACGTGAAAAAGAAATCGTTTTCCAGCGCGCGGACGACCGCCTTCAGGTCGCTTTGTCGGAGCGGCTGTACCGCACCGCTGTGACACGTGTCAAGAATCACCAGTTTGCGACAGGGCACGTCGGCAAACATTGCGAAATCCTCCAGGGAAATGCAATCCGCGTAGCGGCGGGCCTGCAAGTCCATCTGACGCGCGGCAGCCGTCACGTAATAATACTCGTGCGATCGCGGGTCGCGGACCCCGTGTCCGGAGAGAAAAAACACCAGCAAGTCGTCGGGACCGGCGTCGATCCGCAACCGTTCCAGCATCGTCCGCGTCGCCACTGACCAAAGCGGCCGATTAACGTTCTGGTTGGCCAAAAGCGACGAATCGGGCGCATAGAGCGATTTCCCGGAACCGGCAAGAGTCCGGGTAATCACCGTCGCGTTGTTCACCGCGTAGTCAAGGCGGGGAATCCCGCGATCGGCATACTGATTGACGCCGGCCGCAATGAGAAACAATCGTGGATTGGGAGATGGGTCAATTTCTTCCTGGCGGACGTCGACGTGCGCGGCGTCACCGGACCCGAATTCCGTGGACGCCAAAACGTGAATGCGGATTTCCCGTTCGCCGGGCAGCGCGGCCTGCCACGAATAAACCCGCGACGTTTTTCCGTTTTCTTCACGCGTGCTTTCCAGTTTGGCCCGCCCGGCGGGGACTCCGTTTGCGAACGCGCGAGGCGGCACAAGGTCCACGCCGTCGGCCACCTCAATCCTCGCGCGAATCGTGGCGGTGCGGTCGTTCATGACACTGGCCGGTGCCGGCTCAAGCAGTTCGATCCGGGGGCGCAACCGAGTCTCCGCCGCGAGGCGATCCGTCAAATTGGAAGGCGTATTCAAACGCGCTTGCCGGAAAGCCTCCTCGATGCCGGACGCGGACAAGAGCTTTTCCATAAGCTCCGGCCTTTCCAGTTCGTTCTTCATTTCCGCGGCGCGGAAGTAATCGGGCGGGTTCTCGATTCCCCGGTTGATTTGCCATCCGAAAAGCTTGTGACCATTGAAGGAAGCATCGTAATAGCCGTACGGCGTCCACCACGCCCATTCCTGGTCCCGGGTCGCAACGAGCGAAGCGACGGGTTGCCAGGCACCGTACAAAACGAACTCCGGCTGTTCGGCACCGCGACGGCTGTAGCGAAACCAGACGAGGCGTCGCCAGTCGTCCGATTCAAGTGCAGTGAGCATCTCTTCGGGTTCCGACGATGATTTCGCATCGCCCAGCGGATTGGTCCAGTCCAGCTTGTCAATCACATCTCCCGACCGGACACCGCGAAAGTACAGCGGACCGTCGTCGATGACGTCCTCGACGACCAGCCTCCGGTCATCGACGCGAAATCGCGCGCCCCAGCGATTGAGCAGTTCATCCGCCGGTTTCTTGTCAAGCGCGCCGTCGAGCTTCCACACGCGAGCCGTGCCATCGAGAGAACTTGAGACGAGAAGTCGGTGATCGCGTGAGACTCCGACCGAATTGACGGATGCTTCATGGCCGCGGAACTGGCGGACCAGCGGGCAGTCGCCGGAATCAACGATGCGAAAAACGTACAATTGATGCCGCTTGTTCGTTCCGACAACGATCGCCGCGGGCAAATCCGGCCGGTCCGTTCTTGCGATCCAGCTTGAGCAGGTAATTTGCCCGTCGAGGTTGATATCGAGCGGAATTCGACATCGCCGGGCACCATCGATCTCGGCGTACCATTGTTCGGTGCCCTGGAGCGCATCCTTTTCGGTAACAACTTTCCAGCGTTGCGGAAACGGATTGGCCGCGATCCACTCTTCACCCCCTTCGGCGCGGGCATTGGTAAGCCGAAGTCGTTTGGGTTCGAAGACCTTCTTTTGGCTCTCGCCACCAGTCCCATCGGAAATCCGGAATTGATAGTCGTCCCCCACGGCGGCAAACGCCACATCGCCTGGTATCATCGCGCCCGACGCCAGTTCGACCGGCTCGGCATCGAGCTCAGACAGGGAACGCACAACGATCTGGTTGCCGGCGGTATAAGCCACCCAATTCTCATCCGGACTGATGCAGGCGCTCATCACGTGCTCGGCGGAATTCCATGAGCCGAGTGTTTCGAACTTGCCATTCTCGTCCCATCGCCACAACAGAATTCGCGCGGTGCCGGATTCGCGCCGGGCCGTTGCAATCAGCAACAGGCGGCCGCTTGGCGAGACGGAAACGCTGCGGACCGGCGCGTTGACGGCAAACGTCGTGCCCGCCTGATTTCTCGCAAGGTCCCAAATAAATACCCGCCCGGCGTCGGTGAGGTCGGCGGAAACAATACGCTTGCCGTCGCCCGAAACGCCAATCGACGTGACGGCGGCGGCATGGAACAGAGTCCGCCTCGAGGCAGCGTCGACCACGCTTAAGTCCGTTTCCTCCCCGGACTGCATGTTGCGGCGGATCAGTTTCCATTGCGGCCAGGGATTCTCGCGCGTCGCCTGAAACGCACCGGCCAATTCGGCATAAACGACATCTCCGCTTTCGGATGCCGCGATCGCACCGGCGCGCAGTCGCCATTCAATGAGTCTTTCAGCCGCCGTTGCCCCCAATTTCCCCGTGTCGTCGGGACGGAGTGTGGTTGGCGACCACTGGCCGGTTTCCGCGTTCCGTTCCCAAAGAAGGACCCGCCCCTCGCCGTCAAGCGAAACCAGACGTCCGGCACCATCGGCCGCCATGCCTGCAATCTGCCGACGATGCCCTGACGCGGAATCAAAAAGTGTTCGAGAGAACCGGATATCCGCGGAATTATAAAGTGCAATTTCTCCGATCAGGTCCGAAGCACCGATGCCGCCGAACGCAATTGCGTCCGGGGTCGCGGCGATCGCCCGGATGGCACCGCGGGTGCCCCGCTGCACTTGCCACGGCAACCGGCCCTGATAAATCCATTCGGTTTCCGCGTCGCGATCGACGAGACGCCAGACGTGCAGTTCCTTGTCATCGCCGCCCGATACCAGTTGGCGCGAATCGGCTGTGAACCGGACACAATACTGCGGTGCAGTCGGTCCACCGGCGTCCAATCGCAACCAGGGACGTTGTCCATCGAGTTGCAGCGATTCCCCCTCGGCAGCGACTGCCGTCGGTGGTGCGTGTTCACCCGCCGAAGTCGGCGGCAATTCCGATTCGGGAGGCAGTTCACGGGACACCGGATCACTGGAGGGTTGTCCCTCGTCTCCCGAATATGAACCAGCGAGATGACTTTCGTCCGGGAGCGACCGTTGTGGAAGTTTGCGGGAGGGCAACTGGTTTTCGCCCGGTAATTCCTGAAGTCCGTCCGCGGTGGACGCGATGACCAGCGTCAACAAAAACGGACAGCACGAAAACAAACGAAAGGGAATTTTCAAAGTCAATATTCCGAAAGCAGTCTTTTCCGAGGGCAGTCGTTCCGGCAGCGAGGTCATTTTTTTTCGGGCAACGGGACTATTGTTTCCTCCAGTCTCGCCCGTGCATTCTCCAGTCTCGCCCGTGCATTCTAGAGCCATTCGGTTCTGAATGACAACGATTGGCGTAAATTGATTCGCGTAAAATTGCCTGCCCGTGCTCCGCGAAAGGTCAAATTACAGGCTGCGAGACCCCTAAATCGGAGTTTTCACGTAGCCTTTTCATGTAGCCGAGTCTCTCCGAGTCTCGGATCGGATACAATCCGGACGACCCGGGGAACCCTTGAGACAACAGTTCTGCAATTCCGCTATACGCGGCGGATGAACTCGGCGGCATAGTCGCGGACATCGCGACCCCCGAGGACGTGGACCATCCTCAATTGCTGGATCGTCGATTCGCCGAACTGGCCCAGCGGCACGTGGACCAGCGACTTGCGGTAGTGTTTGGCGATCTGCCGCCATGCGCGGCCTGGCGGCAACGTGCTCATGAGCGCGACCCGCGGGCACTGGCTGTAACAGCAGGCCGCCGCGATCAGGCGCTCCTCCAGCGTCGTGACAAAGTCGAATCGGGAGTTGTCCCACACGTCAGGAATCGCGACCGGTGGATAGAGAAAGATCGAACCACCGTAAGTCGCGAGAAAAATTCCCGGCCCGACGACCTGTTCGCGAAAGTCCGTCGCGTAGAAAGCGAGCGTCGATTCGTTACGGTGCTCGGCAAACCACGTCGAGCGCCACGGATAATCGCGCGGATCGGCTGGCGAGTCGAAAAGCATGATCGCGGCGTCGAGGGTGCCCCGGTTGGGGGGGAGGACCCGGACGTAAATGTCCCCTTCGTACCAGTGCCGCAACGTGTCGCGAATGTCGATCCCGTCGCGAATGCTCGTGGTGAATTTCTCGGTGCGCGCGAGGTCGGCACCCATCGCCTGACGGGCGCGGTCAAAGACGGCGGCACGGAAATTCTCGATCAAGACGTCCTCCGGAGGCCAACTACACTGGGAAAACGGATTCCACCGCTGACTCCAGCGACGGCTCGTCGCCTTGTCGGGCCTCGGCGTCAATTTGATTTTCGACCAGGTGACCGGCGGCCCGGGCAGCCGGTTCTTGATGGCCAGTACGTCCCCGTCGGGCATCGCCGCCCGGTCAATGCCAACGCGAATTTCAGCGACGTCGGTGCGCGGCGGAAATCGGTATTTTTTGGCAAGCTCGAGGGCTTCCAGCGCGTAGCCATCGCCAACGATTTGCCTTGCCGCCGTGATGATCGTCACCAGATCGGGCGTAAAGCGGCGATTGATCAACGTCAGATTGCGAATGTACCGGAGCATCTGACGCAACAGCAGCGGAGTCACCTTCCGTGCCCGAATTCCGTTCGTCGTCTGGTACTGGTCGCGTGCGGCGATCAACAGTTCCTTGATGCCGTCGATCGACAGGTTGTCGTCGGTGTCCAGTTCCGCGCGGGCCTGCTCGTAGAGTCCGGTGACGAATGGCAACTCGCCCAGCATGAAGTACAACGTCTTCGGATCGACGGCGTATTGTTCAGCCGTCGATACGGATTCATGGATTGGCTGGCGAAGGTCCTTTCGCTGAAACGCCGCGCGAATCCACGGCCACTGCAGCGCGTTGCAGACAAAAAGGATATGCTTGAAGTCGATCGATAGTTCGCGCAGCGTCCACGCCATTGCCTCGACACGCGCCTCGACTTGCGGGTCCGCCGGTGGCGGAATAAACGGGAGCAAGGACGCGGCAAACTGGGCGAGGGGAACTTTCTTGAGCGCGTAAGGGTCGGGAAATGACGCGGAATCGGGCGGGAAACTGGCCGTCTCCAGGTCGATAAAACGGCGCGGAATGCGTTCGCCAATCGCCGCGCGGATCGCTGCGATCACGGGCTGGCAGGGATCAATGGGAACGTAACTGGCCAACCCGTCAACGTCATCCTCCACTTCTTCGTCGCCAGTCTGGAACGAGCGCGTTTCGCGCTGGACAACGATGCCAGGCGACGGGAGTTGGTTAATTGCCGACTCGACCGGCTCACGAAACGAATCAGGCAGCGGTAGGGCAAGACAGTCATAGCGGCCGCGCGACAGCCAGTCGCGGACTTCCCACGCAAAGTCCCCGCTGCCGTGAATCACCGGCAACACGGTGACTCGCGGACCGATGCGGAGCATTTCGGCAAAGGCTTCACGGGTTTGCATCGGTCAAAAAGGTTCGTCGTCCTCGTCGTCTTCCTGAAAGTCCGGGTGAAGCGGATCGTCGGCGGCGAAGAAAAAATCTCCCAGTCCCATCGGCAGCGCCTGACCGCCGAGCGTTTGCTTCCGCGCCTTCGAAAGCTGCTCAAGGTCGAGCGCTTCGGCACCGAGGCACGTTTCCAGCGCCTCGCGCCACGCCGCATCGCCGGCCAGCGGATGATCGGCCTCCTGGGCAATTCGTTTGGCGGCGTAGCGAAGGACGTTGATTCCGTCGCGTGGCGAGAAGTCGAGGTTCAGTTGATGCGCCTGTTGGAGGAATTCAACGGTCATTGCCAGCATGTCCGCCTGACAAAAGGGCAAGTGATAGCGGAGAATCGCCAGTTCATCACGGTGATCGGGGAATCCGAGTTGCAGCGTCGGTTGCAGCCGGCTGAGAATGTAATCGGGAATCTCAAACGTCGATTCGTCCTGGTTCATCGTCACGGCGCAGCGAAAATCCGCATGCGCGGGTATGGAAATCCCCGCGACGATCGATTCGACGTAACGACGATGGTCGAGCAGCGGTGCGAGCGACGCCCACGATTTCTCATTCATTCGGTTGCCTTCGTCGAGGATGCAGACACCCCCTTCCGTCATCGCGGTGACCAGCGGAGATGCGTGATAGGCGATCTTGCCGCTGCCTGCGAGGACCGGCGTCACGAGCAGGTCCTCCGGGCGCGTGTCGGCCGTGCATTGATAAATGTAAAGTGGCCGCTTCAGGTGCGTTGCCGCCGCCGTGGCCAGCGCGGTCTTGCCGATCCCCGGTAACCCGGTGATTCGCGGCGTCAGTGGCAAATCGGATTCATCGACGACGAGCCAGCAGGCGAGCACCTGGCGAAGAATTTCCTGCTGGCCGATCCACTCGCTGGTCCCCCGCCATGGGCTTGCCAGGTGCAGTGAAACGCCGTCGATCTTGATGGATTGCTTCATGGCTTCGATTATAGCTGATTGCGAGTTGAGGGCGCGGAGCTGAATCGCTGAACCGCGCCCCGGAGGAGACTGGCGCAGTGCGGCCCGTTAAGCGACGCGACCGTTACAAGCGGACTCTGATGGCGCCGTTGTGGATGATATCGAGCGGGCCGAAGGCCGGAATCGACCTATGTTTTCACGGAACAACGCTCTTTCAACTCAATCGCTTTCCGCCTCCCTGGCGAATGTCGCCATCCCGTCCGTCTCCTGTTTGAATCATGGTCCAGCCGACTCCATCCAGCCGCTCGATCCGCGATCGTTTGAACCGCGCAAGCGATTGCGACTCCAAACCATGTGATTCCGAATCCAAACTCTGGCGAGTTCGGCTACGACGGGTTTTGCAACGAGTTGGGCCCTGCGCCGCGCGACGCGGGGGTCGATTGGAACCCGCGCTGGTGATCGGGGTCGTCGTTCTTGCCTCGGCGCTGGCGATGTCGCCCAACGTCGCCGATCCGGACTTGTGGGGCCACGTGCAGTTCGGACGCGACGTGCTGAGCGACGGTCGCATCCCGGCCACCACCAGTTATTCCTTTACCGCCGTCGGTTATCCATGGATCAACCACGAAAATCTTTCCGAAATCGTCATGGCGGTGACCGTCGATTCGATTGGCCCGATCGGACTGGTCCTTGGAAAGTTTCTCTTGAGCTTGCTCGTTATCGGAATTCTCTTTCGCTGGAATCTGGCGAACGGGTGTGGTCTGGTCGTCTCGTCGATCGTGACGTTGCTGGTGGCGGCGAACCTCGGCTATCACTGGAGCATTCGCCCGCAAGTCAGCTCGTTCGTCTGTTTTACGTTGCTGATCCTGCTGTTTCAGTATGCCTTTGACGGCTGGCGCGATCGATGGCATTTGCCGTTTCCATGCCGAATGTTTGAATCAGACGGCAACCTGGAAGGTTGCCCCACGGGGATTCGGGAACGGCTTGGTTATCGCTCGGCGCGGCTGCGGACGTTGTGGCTGCTCGTTCCGCTGATGGCAGTGTGGGCCAACTCGCATGGCGGCTTCGTGGCGGGCCTGGCGGTAATTCTCGCGTACCTCGCAATGCGCGGCGTCGAGGCGTTATGTCGAGGCGGTAATAAACTTGCAGCGCGAACGGGCACACAACCTGAAGTTGTTTTCGCCTCGCTTCGAAGAGGCAACGCCGGGTGGGGATTGGCGAGACGGATGGCATTGATGGGAGCGGTTGCCCTCCTCGCGACGTTTCTGAATCCTTACGGGCCGGGTCTGCACCGGTGGCTCGTCCACTCGCTTGGTCACGCGCGGCCCGAAATTTCGGACTGGAACAGCAACCCGCTGTGGACGCTGGTCGGAATGAAGTTCTGGCTGCTCGCGGGAGTCGCAACCGCGGGTTTTGCGCTTTCACGGCGACGGATGGACGCGACGCATTTGGTTGTCCTGGCGTTATTATCGTGGCACTCACTTTCGCATTTTCGCCACGTGCCATTTTTCGCAATCGCCGCCGGATTCTGGCTCGGTCCGCACTTGCAATCGGCGATCGAACGAATTTCGCAAGCCGCGACGAATCGCCAGCCCACTCCGCGACTACTTGCGCTTGTTCGCGTTGTGCTCGTTGCCGGACTGGTCGTCACGAGCGGAGCGCTGGCCCACCGCCTGACGAACTTGCAAGTTGAACGGGACAAGTACCCCGTCGACGCCATTGCTTTCATGCGCGATCGCGGATTGCATGGGCGGTTGGTCGTGACCTACGACTGGGCGCAGTACGCGATTGCCGCGCTGTGCAGCGACGAATTCAATACGGGCGGAAAATCAACGGTCGCTTTTGACGGACGATTCCGGACGTGCTATCCGCGAACAATCGTCGATATGCACTTCGATTTTCTTTTTGGCAACTCACCGCACATGCCGCGAAACCGCGATCCGAAATCTGGCGCGATCGATCCGAATCGCGTGTTGGAATACGGGCGGCCGGACCTTGTGTTGCTGCGGCGGTATGGTGAACGGACCGAGTGGCACATGCAACAAAACGCCGACGAGTGGACACTCCTCTATCAGGACGCGATCTCCCAGGTGTGGGGGGACCGCACGGTTTACGACGATCCGGGGGCGGCAAGCTGGCTGGCACCCGACGATCGCCGGATCAGCAATTTTCTGGCGACGGACAGCGTGATGTGGCCGGCAATCGGGTCAATCCCCCTCATCACAACCCTCTCCCCCGAAGCGAGGGCGAGAGAGCAGGAAGCGGACTCAACCGGTCGCGGTGATTGGGCAGTCGCGCGGTCTCAAACCGAAGCTGGGGCGAGGGAGCAGACGAGATTGATCGAAACGAGCTTTCATGAGTACGATGATGACAACCCTGACTAAAACACAGCCCGTCGCGCGGACCGATGCCATGCTCGAAGAGATTATCGCGCGGATCGCCGATGTCGAATCGATGGTCGCCGCCGAACTGGCTGAGTGGCGAGATGCGCGGTCGGAAAGTGCTTGCGAGTCCAATACGCCGGTCCGTGTCTCCGTGATCGTTCCGGTCTTTAACGAGCGATCGACCATTGCGCAGGTTGTCAGTCGCGTTGCCGCGCTGCCGCTCGACAAGGAAATCGTCATCGTCGACGACTTCAGCACGGACGGAACGCGCGAAGTGCTTGAAAGACTGGAAGGCGTCGCCGGGATTCGCGTGATCTATCAGCCAGTGAATCAGGGAAAGGGCGCGGCGCTGCGCACCGGGTTCCTTCACGCGACCGGCGACATCGTGGTGATTCAGGATGCCGACCTGGAATACGATCCGCGCGAGATTCCAGGCCTCCTCGGCCCGATCCTCCGTGGCGAAGCGGAAATTGTGTACGGTTCCCGCTTCCTCGACCGGGCGTCGGCCGACCAGTCGTGGGTTCATCGCGCCGGCAACGGATTGCTGACGCGAATGTCCAACCTGTTCAGCGGATTGCGGCTGACCGACATGGAGACGTGCTACAAGGCCTTTCGCCGCGACGTACTTGGTTGTCTGCAAGTCGCCCAGAACCGGTTCGGGATCGAGCCTGAGTTGACGGCCAAGCTGGCTCGCCGCGGGTACCGGTTCACGGAGGTTCCGATTTCGTATAATCCACGAGGCTACGCCGAGGGCAAGAAGATCGGCGTCCGCGACTTGTTCAAGGCGTTCTGGTGCATCGGTCGTTACGGAATCTCCGATTAACCAATGAGCGCTGCCCGGTTCACTCGCGGCGCTTCGGGCTTGTATGGTCTTAAAAGGTCGCATCGTCCAGTGACATTCGATTAAACAATTTCATGCGAGCAGTCGTTTTTAGCGCGGTCGTTTTCTTCGCAAGTCACTCCGCGCTGTCGCAACGCCTCGAGGCCCAGCCCGGAACGCGCAACCGCGTCGAGCTGGAAATTATTGCCGACGCCGCCGGCGGGATTGATCAAAACCAGCGGTGGCTGGAAACGCTTTCGCAAACAGGTGCCGACGGCGTCCGCATGACGCAAGCCACACGGGGACCTGCGCGGCCAGGCGTCGAGAAAATCGCCGGAGAATCGGGATCGACCTTCAAGGTTACCGGCGTGCTCGCCAATGACCGGCTGATCCTTCCAAACGGACGCTTTGGCATCCGCGATACCGCGCGGATCGCCGAGTACATCACCAGCATTCGCGCCGACGGTGCCGAAGTCGCATTGTCCGAAAAGCTGGCGTTCGGCCTGACCGCGCGACAACTCGTCGAGTTGCACGCGGATTTGTCACGGCCCATTGCGGAATCCAGCGTGGGGCAGACTCCGTTCACGGTGCTCCAATCCGTTGAAAAAGCCATCTCGACACCGATGGTAGTCGGACCGGAGGCACTCGTCGCGCTCCGCGGCGATTACACGCTCGGCGACGAGCTCAAGGGCCTCTCGCACGGGACGGCACTGGCGGCGGCGCTTCGCCCGCTGGGACTTGTCGCGGCGCCGCGCCGCGAGCAGGGTCAGGCGCTGGAGATACACATCGTTAATTCGTCGTCGGTTGAGGAGTTTTGGCCGATTGGCTGGCCGCTCGAGAGACGAATCAGCGAGGCGGCACCAAAAATGTATCAGCGAATTCCCGTCAACGTTGTTAACTTCACGCTTGCGGCGACCCTTGCGGCGATCGAGAAGAAACTGGAAATGCCATTTCTTTATGATTACAACTCGCTTGCCCTGAAAGGCGTCGATCTGAAGTCGATTCGCGTCAACCTTGAATCAAAAAGTCTCAGTTACCAGGTCATTCTCGTTCGCTTGATCTCGCAAGCCCGTCCGCGGATGGACTTCGAGGTCCGTGCCGACGAGGCGGGCGCGCCGTTCATCTGGATTGCCGCGCAACAATAGCCGCCCCGTGCGTGCGATTTCGCCACGTTGTAGCTGCCGTTGCCAAACGGCGGAAAATCCGGCTAATGAATATCCACGCTTTGGCAAGCGTGGCTACGTCGAATAGGGTGCTGCCCAACTAGTGGCCGAGAATGTAGGCAAACATCAGCGGTGCGACGATCGAGGCGTCCGAATTGATCATGAATTTCGGCGCGTCGACGTCCAGCTTGTACCACGTGATTTTCTCGTTCGGAACCGCGCCGGAATACGATCCGTAGGACGTCGTCGAGTCGGAAATTTGCGCGAAGTACCGCCACAGGCGCACGTCGCGACGCTCAAGGTCCTGCAAGATCAACGGCACGGCACAGATCGCGAAGTCACCCGCGATCCCTCCGCCAATCTGAAAGAATCCGATCCCCGCGCTGGCGGCGTCGGTTTCCAGATACCAGTTGACAAGATGCTCCATCTGCGCCGTGCCGCTTCGCACCGCCGAATGGGAACCGATCGTCCCGTCGATCACTCGCGCGGCAAAGATGTTACCGAGCGTCGAGTCCTCGAAGCCCGGTGAATAAACCGGCACGCCCTTCTTCCACGCGGCGTACAACCACGAGTCCTCGACGGGGATTTGAAAGTGTTCGTCAAGCACGCCGTCGCCAAAGAGCTTGAAGAAGACCTCGCAGGGAAAGAGCGACTTGCCCGCGGCCGCCAGGTCGGCGCAGGTCTGGATAAAGGGACCTTCGAGATGGCGGATCACCGTCTCGGGAATGCACGTGTCGGTCACCCGATTGAAACCTTCGTCGCGGAGCGCCAACTCCCCCTCGGGCGAGAGGTCGCGCCAGTGCGGTACGACCCGGTAGTCATTGTGCGCGACAAGGTTAAAGACGTCTTCCTCGAGGTTGGCCGCCGTGCAGGAAATGGCGTGGACCTGGTCCTTGCGAATCATTTCGGCCAGCGAGACGCCCAGTTCCGCGGAACTCATCGCGCCCGCCAGCGTCACCATCATGCGTCCGCCGCCACGGACAAAATCACGGTACGTTCGCGCCGCTTCCACCATCTCGCGGGCGTTAAAGTGCCGGTAATGATGGTCCATCCAGCCGGAAATGGTGGTCGGTCGTTTCATGTTCAAAACTGCTGGCACGGGGAATTGCTGAAACCAGCAATCGCGGTCAAAGGTATGCCCTCGACGGAATACCGGTCCCGCGAGTCGGCAAATGTATCGGAAATACGCGCCCGCCGCGAGTCCCTTGCCGCGCCTCCCCGCTGGTGAATTCCCTTGCCGTTTCCTACACTTGTGCCAAAACCAAACTCACTTTTTGAAAAGGCTCCATCCATGCGTCGAATCCTGTCCTTGTCGTTGGTCGTTGCTCTCGCGCTTTTCACCGCGGCACCACTGACCGGCCAATCGGTCCCGGATGCACAAAAAGCCGAAGTCGCGGTTGAAATCCAATTGGGTCGCTTGCGGCAAAGCCCGTTGTACGACGCGCTCAAGTCCAACCTTGAAAGAATGCGGGATCAATCGAATTTGCCGGACGACGTTAATCTCGACGACATCGATTCCGTTTTCTTTGCCGTTGCGCTGCCCGAGTCCGTTGAGGATTTCCAGGCAATGGAGTCCGTCGGACAGGGTGGCGCGCTTCCGATGGAGTTTTACGCCCGAATGACCTTTGTCGAGTCGGCCGCCGTGGAGGCCATGATGTCGAAGGCGCGCGAGGGATCCATCGAGCGCGAAATTAACGGCAAGACCTACTACGCGCCGACCGAAAGCGAAAACGCACCGTCGAATGTGCTGGCTCACCAACTGGACGACCGCACCGTGGAAGTCGGCACGGTGGATTACCTGACTACCGGCACGGGAGACCATTTGCTGACCGGCGGCCTGGCGACGGCGTGGTCAAAGATGCCGGAAGCGACGATTCGCATTGCTGTCGATCTCGACCACGCCAGCGCACTGATCGAACAGGCTGTTGCGCTTGCCAGAGAGCAGGCGGATCCGATGGCGGTCGGATTCATCCGTTTGATTACGAAGGCGACCGATTTGCGGCTGGCCATCGATGCAACGGGGCCCAACCTCGTGGCGCTTGCCACGACGGGTAAGGACGAAAAGGCATCCGTGGAACTCCAGGCGGGCCTCAGTACGCTTCTCGGCATGGCCAAGTTTGGCGGCCAACAGGCGGTTCAAACGATGGAGCAAGAGGACCCCGACTCGGCGAAAGTCGTCAAGGCCCTGCTCGAATCGCTGACGGCCGAACAAGACGGTGCCGAAGTGACGGTCACGATTCCCAAGCCTGAAGGATTCGACGCCTTTGTGGAAAAGATGCTCGAGATGGGCGGCATGGGCGGCGGATTCTAGCCAACGCAAGGCGTCAGTATTTCGATACCATTGCTGACCACAACCGCGCACAATTCGCGCTACTGAGAGCAATCGGCCAACCACCCCAGGTCGAGTAGAGGGACCGGCCAGCCAGTCATCGCCCGTCACGGCGCGATTCGAGCTGATTTGCCTGGCGGCGTGATTGCGCCGCGCCGCGCTCGTCCCCCAACCCTGTTTGTGCGTCGGCCAGCAACTGGTAATACCGTGCAAGGACCAGACGTCCCGGATCAAAACTCCGCTGGCCGCGAGACTGGCGCTGCAATCGTGCCGTCGGTGCGCGGAGCAGGTCCCGCGCTTCGCGATAAAGTTCGTGTTCGAGCAGCAACTGAGCCAGTTCCAGTGTGACCGCAATTTCGCGGACCCAAACGTCGCGATTGCCGGGACTTTCCTCGGCGAACCGTCGCAATACTTCGAGCGTCCGCGTCCATGCAGTCACGGAGGCGTCCACCGAGTTCCCTTCGCTCAGTAATTGCCCCAGTTGATAATTGATCGCGGCGTCGAGTTGGGCGAAATCGGGGTTTCGCGGCGTTCGGTCGAGCAACCACTCCGTCAACTCGGCGGCACGTTCCAGTTCGGCAACCCGCGCGTCGGCCGACACGTCGCCGGGAAAGGAAAGGACCTGGGCGAGCACTGACTGATATTCGGCAGTCTCCGGGAATTGCCCGACCAGCCCTTCGAGAGTCTCGATTGCCGCGGTTCGCGACCGGGCACTTTCAACGGGTTCATCGGCATGGTCGTGCAGTTCGGAAAGCCGCGCGTGGCTCTTGGCGCGTTCGAGCAAGTAGCGCGGATCGTTGCCCTCGGCGGAAATCAATTCCTCCAGCATCCCAATCGCCTCAAGAATCAGCCGCTGGTTGCGAAGAATCTGGGGCTTCCCCGTCTCGCGTCGATCGATTTGCCGCCGTCGTTGGCGCAACCGTTCGCGGAGACTGGCCGGCAGCAATTCAACCAGTTCGTCCGGCTCGGCGTCGGGGAGGACGCGCGGCAGCAGCGAGCCGCTCAGATTGAGCGTCCTCGCGATCTCCAGCCGAACGTCCGGCTCCGCGGCGTGGTGGCTGGCCGCGAGCAGCGACTTGACTTCGCGAAGTGCGTTCATGGCGTCGCGAAAGCCTCCCTTTCGAGACATCGCCAGTGCCATTTCCCGGCTCGTCCTCGCTTCGGCAACCAGCCACCCGTCGTCGGGTTGTTGCGCATCGAGCATGTGGTACAGCTCGCGCGAACGCTGGTAGGCTTGCACGGCCTCGTCGAACTTGCCGGTCAGATGATAGATATTGGCGACGCGGCGAAAGGACCGCGCGGATTCCTGCTGAAGTTCGCGATTCTCCGCGTTGGCAGTCGCGAACCGCTCGAAAAAGACGAGCATATCTTCGAGAAATTCCGCGTCGGCGGCCGTGACCGTCGTCTCAATCCCGAGCAGTTCCTCAAACCCGTCGAAGGCAAACGCTGATTCATTGCCCGTGCCGCGGACGACCATCCGCCGGAACATTTCGTCGAACATCTCCAGCGTCAGTTGCACGTTGGATTCGGCGCGCAGGTACTGATCACGAAAATTGTCGGCGTTCAGTTCCGCTTGCCGTCGCGCGGCGCGGGTCTGTTCCTGCTGGCCGATGAGCAACTCGTGCTGCGCCTCGAGTTTGTGATAGGCGGATGAAACAAGGATGTAACCGGTCGTCGCCGTCAGCGCCACGAGCGCGACAAGAAGCGCCGAGATCGCGGCCCACGGATTGCGGCGGCTCCACAGCCACAACCGCTCGTGCGGTGACGCACGACGCGCGGCGATCGGTCGTCCATCGAGCCACGCGCGGAGGTCGTCGCGCACCTGGCCGATTGCCGCATAGCGGGCGGTGGCGTCATGCGCGGTCGCCT
>JBGTFW010000016.1:0-10697 GCA_041747075.1 Pirellulaceae bacterium | reverse complement strand
GCGACACCGCCGCCTTGCGCGACACCGCCGCCTTGCGCGACACCGCCGCCATACCCGTTTCCATTGTTCACGGTGTCAACCGGGTCCATGCCCGGAGTGGACTGTCGCATTTCCTCTCTCCCGTTCGGCTGTTGGGGGACGAATCCTCCTCCCGATTGGCGTGGCAACGGCTGATTGGGAAAAGTGCCTTGGCCCGCGGGAGTTCCGTAGTTGCTTCCATTGTAGCCCGCGCCCGGCTGGTACGGCGTCGTCGGGGCATTTGTCTCGGTGCGCGGTTGGACCGGTGCCAGTCCGTTGTTCCAGTTGTTTGCGGAACGGTCGGGATAGGTCGAATGGGTCGGCGGAGCTTGCTGGCTTGGTGCCGGGGCGATAAACGGCGTGACGGTACTGTTGTTTCCGTTGTTCGACCAGCGATCCCGGTAGAAACCGGGCGGGATTTCCGGCCCAAGGCGTTCATTGCCGGCAACGCCCTGGTTAATGGGCTGAAAGTCAGTGCCAGCGCCCTGCGTTCCCGCGCCTTGCGGACTGTTATTATTGATTGCCGGGTTGGTTGCGGGTTCAAAATTCAGTCGAACGTGCGTGACCATCCCGATCAAATGGTCCGGAATCTTGCTTTCGAGCGCCTGACCATTGCGAAGTGACTGGATGTCCGCTTCGCTCAATTTAAGGACAAACGTGAATTGTTCGCGCGACGTTGTGCCGTTTGCGACCGTGCCTTGATTACCAACGCCCTGCGTCTGGGCCTGCGCGAGAGCGGAGAATCCGGCCGTCATGACAAGGCACGCAAGACCAATTCCAATAGTCGGAGTTTTCATTATGCCATCTCCAGCGGCCAGTTCACTTGACCGGGTTGGGACAATCCATTGACGCTCGCAAAAATACGGGATAACGGTACCGCATCCTATCCGCAATGCGGAAATAGAGTAAATAGCGAATTTCCGACTTGGCAAGTTCGTTCGAGTCGCCTATAAGCCGGTGCGTCAAGCTCGAGAATCAGGGCCGGTGCGCGGGCGTCGTTGCCGGCTTGCATTGCGATTACGGGCGGGGACGCCCGCGATTCAAATACCGCACGCTATTATAATAACGTGACAAGGCACCAGGGAATCCTTTCGCGGAGCGAAAGGGCGAATGCCGCGGCTGGAAGCCGCGGCCCCGAACGAATCCAGCGAATACGCCCGAGAACCTAAATCCTTCGAACGCCCATGAACGTCTCCGTGATCGTTCCGCTATTGAACGAAGCCGCCAGTCTGGTCGAACTGCACGGGGAACTGGCGCGGACCGCCGCCGACAATGGCTATAATTTGGAAATTATTTTCGTCGATGACGGCTCGACCGACGGTTCGTGGCACGCAATCGAAAAGTTGGCGGCGGCGGACCCGCGCGTTTTTGGGGTCCGACTGCGACGGAATTTTGGCAAGGCGGCTGCGATTTCAGCCGGAACCGTCGTCGCGACGCACGAATTCGTCGTCACGATTGACGCGGACCTTCAGGACGACCCGCGCGAAATGCCCCGGTTGTTCGCGCGGCTCGAGGAAGGCTTCGACGTCGTGAGCGGATGGAAAGCGGACCGCAAGGACCCGTGGTCAAGGCGCTTTGCCTCTCGGATTTTTAACGGGCTGGTCAACACGCTGACCCGCGTTCGGCTGCACGATCACAACTGCGGTTTCAAGCTCTATCGGCGGGAAGTCTTTGACGAAGTCGACTTGTACGGCGGATTTCACCGTTTTGTTCCCGTTCTCGCGGCCGCGCGCGGATTTCGCGTCGGCGAAGCGGTCGTCCATCACCGACCGCGAAAGCACGGCAAGTCCCGATATGGATCGCTGCGCATCCTCAAGGGCCTGCTCGATCTGATGACGGTTTGCTTCCTCACCGGCTACAGCCAGCGCCCGCAACATCTGTTGGGAACGGCGGGCCTGGCCAGTTTTCTCCTTGGGTTGTGCGGGCTGTTCTTCATGGCGGTCTACTGGATTTTGAGGATGAGTTTTTTCCCGGAGTGGATTCCGTTGCATCAGCGGCCTGTCGTGATTTATTCCGTGGCCGCTTTGCTGCTCGGTACGCAATTGCTGACGATGGGTTTTCTCGCCGAGTTGATCGTGGCGCGCGACCAGAAGCGGGGAAGGCGTTTCGCCGTCCGTGAGACCGTCGGAGGCGCAACGGGTCGACCCGAAGAACACCAGGAACTGAGCGGCAAGGCGCGAGCCACCGGTAGCCGGGGAATTGACGCGTCGGGCTTTTAAGTGCTGGTTTGACAACGAGTCAGCAACGGACGCCCCCGACGAAAGTACGGAAGTCGGCGGGAATCGTCACGCACGCTTTCGTGGTCATTGCCGAACTGAAATCGAATGATAAACTGCCCATTCCCCATCCCTGGTTTGGTGCTCAACTCTTGACTCCGCATGCTTTCGGCAGACGATAGCGCGCCCGCCCGGCTCGATTCCTCGACGCGATGGGCGATCTACTGGATTCTCATCGTTTGCAGCGTCGGCGTCATGTCGGCTCGACTGTGGCAGGTCCAGAAGCTTTCTTACGGGCGCCCAGTCCCTTTTCTCAGCGCCAATGACCGCAGCCGTTGGTGTACGATTCGCGCGTTGGGCGATTATGACACCTACGCGATCGATCCGGTCCTTCAGGCCGAGGGGGGCCGATCGTGGGACACGATCGACAAGGTCTTGCACTGGGGCCGTGACAACCGGCCGCATTTCTATTCGAGCAAGCCAACTCTACTGCCCACGGTACTTGCGTGGCCGTATGTCGCGATTCGTAGCGCGACGGGTTTGAATCTCGCCGAAGACACCTTTCCGGTCGTTCGATGGATGCTTCTCCTCACGCAGATCGTCCCACTGGTCGCTTTCTTTTGGGCGATCGGGAAGATTGCGGATCGGGTGGCGCGGACCGACTGGACGCGCATTTACCTGATGGCCGCCGCGACGTTCGGGACGTACGTGACGACCTTTGCGATCACGCTCAACAATCATCTCCCGGCGGTCGTTTGCGTTTCGGTGGCGCTATTGCTGGTGCTGCGCATCTGGCGTCTTGAGTCGCTGAACTGGCTCAGTTTTTCGGGGGCCGGTCTCCTGTCCGGATTCGCAGCCGCCAACGAGTTGCCGGCGGCTTCCTTCGCCGCGCTCGCCCTGATCCTCTGTGCGATTCGCGACCCTCTGAGAACGATTTTCGGATTCGTTCCGGCCCTATTGCTGGTGGTTGTTGCATTTTTCTGGACCAATTTCGTGGCCCACGACGAGTGGCGTCCGGCCTACTCGCATCGCGGTGACGGGCCGGTCCTCGCGACGGCTCGCGGAGAATTCTCAAAAACGCTCAATGGCGGTTCGCTGCCGCCAGAATTGATCGAACCCGTTTCAGGGCTTCGTCCGGACTTGCCGGAAAACTGGGCCGGGACTTGCCGGGTCGTGCCGGGTCAGTGGCCACACGAAGCGGACCGCCGCTGGATTTTATATTTTCGATCGTCGCACGAACCGTTGATATTCGCAATTCCAGCGGAAGCGGGTCCTCTTGAGATTCGCGGTCGCGCTAACTGGTACGAGTATCCAGGCAGTTACTGGAGCACCGCCAATGACGCCAAATCCAGCGTCGACCGCGGCGAGGCGATGAGATTGCTTTACCTTTTGAATCTGACGTTCGGCCACCACGGCGTTTTTCTTTTGACGCCGATCTGGTTGCTCTCGTTGGCGGGCCTGCCGGGCTTGCTGAAATCGGAGCGGTACCGGCTGTTTCTGCCCGGGTTGGGAATCGTCGTCATTTCAGCAGCCGTCGGTGCCTTTTATGTCTTGCGGCCGATCGAGGACCGGAATTACGGCGGCTTGTGCTGCACGCCGCGGTGGTTGTTGTGGCTCGCACCGTTGTGGCTAGTCACGATGATTCCCTGGCTCGATTCGATTCGCGATCGGTGGCCGTACCGGCTTGCGGCCCTTGCGCTGCTGGCCGCGAGTATTGCCTCGGCGTTTTACGCATCCGCGAACCCGTGGGTCCATCCGTGGGTCTGGCAATGGCTGGTGGGGAGCGACTGATTCGCCTTGTTGGAAAGGAGTGGCGAAACGTAGGATGACGGCTGTTCCGCGTTACCCACCGCTGTCGTTTTTGCTTTCGCCGCCATGCATATTCGCTTCTACAATTCGCTGACCAACCGCACCGAGGACTTTCACCCAATCGAACCGGGCCGGGTGACGATGTACAGTTGCGGGCCGACGGTCTATGACTTTGCCCATATCGGCAATTTTCGTTCGTTTCTGTTTGGCGATCTGCTCCGACGCTTTCTCGAGTTCGCGGGCTTTGATGTCCATCACGTCATGAACATTACGGACGTGGGGCACATGGTCGACGATGCCGATGACGGCGAGGACAAGATGGCCGTCGCCATGCGGAAACTCAAGGAAGACAAGAAATCGTATCAGGTCCCGGAGGGTGCAATCGACGATCCAAATGATCCCTTTCAGATCGCCGGGTTCTTTACCGAGGCCTTTCTCGCCGACGCGCGGTGTCTCGGTTACAAGATCGCCTTTGAGGACCCCGGCCGCTGCCTCCCCCGCGCGACGGATAACATTGACGGGATGATTGCGATGATCGGGGAACTGATCGACCGGAAACACGCCTATGTCGCCGCCGACGGGGTCGTTTATTTCAGCGTCGAGAGCTTTGACGACTACGGACGGCTCAGCGGAAATACGCTCGATCAGATACGAAGCGGTGCCGGGGGCCGCGTCAGCGACGCCAACCAGTCGAACAAGCGGCACCCCGCCGATTTCATGCTCTGGAAACCCGACCCGAGGCACATCATGAAATGGCCTTCGCCATGGGGCGAGGGATATCCGGGCTGGCACATTGAATGCTCTGTCATGGCGTCGCGTTTGCTGGGAAGCGACGAGATCGATATTCATACCGGCGGCGAGGACCTGATCTTTCCCCATCACGAGTGCGAAATTGCCCAGTCGCGCGGGGCGAGCGGCAAGGCCTTTTTTGCACGTTACTGGATTCACGCCCGGTTTCTCTTCGTCGAGGGGGACAAGATGTCCAAGAGCAAGGGGAGTTTTTACACCGTCCGCGACGTGATGGAGGGCCGATTCAGGAAGTCCGACGGTAAACCATGGGGAAGGAACGTCGATCCCGCAGTCATTCGTTATGAACTCATCAAGACGCATTACCGGAGCAATCTCAATTTCACCGCCAAGGGGGTCGAGGACTCCGCCAACGTCGTCCGCCGCATGATCGAGTACAGCCAGCGACTGGAGCAGGAGACGGGCGGCGAGACGACGCCGGTCGACCTGAGTCATCCCGTGTTGCGGGAGTTCGGCGACGCGCTGGCCGACGATTTGAATATCTCCGCCGCGATGGGGGTTGTGATGCCGTGGATTTCCCGCAAGCCCGCCGACCCGCGCGAGGCGCTTGGCGTGTTCCGGAAAATCAATTCCGTCCTCTCGATTGCCCCCGTCAACGAGGGGAATGAAACCGAGCCTGAAGAAAGCGATGCAACGACCGACGCGGAACTGGAAAGGATGTGCCGCGAGATGGACGCGGCCCGCGCCGCGCGGGATTTCGGGAAATCCGATGCGATTCGCGACGCCATCCATAAAATGGGATTTGAAACGCGGCAGACGCCTGATGGCACGGTCATCCAGAAGGAATTGGCGTAACGAGGCCTGCGGGCTTGCCAGATACCACCTGTTGGAAAGAGCAAAGAGCAAAGAGCAAAGAGCTATCCGCAGATTGCGCAGACTTTCGCAGAGAAGACAACGAAGCAGAGACAACAACGAAGCAGAGACGACAACGAAGCAGAGACGACAACGAAGCAGAGACGACAACGAAGCAGAGACGACAACGAAGCAGAGACGACAACGAAGCAGAGACAGGCGTGGCTAGCGCTGAATTTGCCTGTTTCGATTCGCAGCTATTTGTCGGGTTCTCTTGCCCTTCGCTTCGCGCTTGTTTTGCGTCAAACCCGGCGGCCCCGACAGTTGTCGGTCGCCAAGTGGCTCATGCTATTGACCGGTGTCGATCGTGCCCGGAACCTCCTTCTCGCGGAGGTAGCGCGTCAAGCCAAGGATATGTCGCATTTGTGCCTCGACGGGGTTCAGCGTTTCGCTGGTGGCAAGCCGCTCGAATTTCTGGTCGAGATCGTCAAGCACGCCGAGAACGCGGATCGCGTCGTAACGGAGGCCCGGAATGTATTCCTTTTCAAAGATCGGCATCGTATTGTCAACGAATGTCTGACTGTCCGATTCATCAACCATGCCCTTGATCGCGTCGCGGAACTCGTCCCGGTTTTCGCGAATGATCCGCTCAAATTCCTCCGATGTCCGTTGATGCGCTTCGCTCAACTGGGCATCGACGGCGCGGTTGATGGTCGCCTCAAGTTGCTCGCGCGCGATGGGAAGCCGCTCGATGAAGCGGGCGCTGATTTCGCGGGCCACCACGGGTGCCGACTCGCGAATCTCCTCGGAAGCCATTTTTCTCAGTTCAGGTCCCTGTTCGGCGACGATCCCGCTCAACACGCGGACGGCGCTCTCGGGCCTCGTCAGATCGTTAAGCAAATAGTAAAAGTAGCCGAAGTAGCCACACATGAGGGCGAATGCAATGAGGCCAATGAACAAGGCCAGATTGCTCGTCCACCGCGACCAGCGCCGCGTGCCAGCGAGTTCACGGGAAAGTTGCTCAAGTCGTTCTTCGGGCGGAGTCAGTATTGGAGTATTCATTTGTGTCTGGAGTGCAGGAGTGATTGGATTGTATGCGTGGATTGTGACGATGCATTGTCGCCAAAAAGATTCAGTTACGTCCGTCGGATCCATCGCCGGAATCGTCATCGTCATCGTCAGGTTCGTCGCCTTCGCCGTCGTCGGGGGATGAGTCGTCGGGATTGTCGGCCGCCTCCTTGCCCTCGTCAGCGGACGCATCACCGTCACCGGCTGCATCGTCGGTCTTTGGCGGCTCGGCGGTTTCCGCGGAGGGCTTGTCGCCTGTCGATTCACCTGTCATACCGGAATCATCCACGGCGGCGTTCGTTTCTGAAACGTCGCCGACACCTGTCATTTCGGCCTTGTGCTCCTTCCATTCAGCCAGTTCCTCGGGTGAAAGGTAGTTCTCGGAATTGATCAACATCATCCGCAACAGTTCCAGCATCTCCGAGAATATCTGTTCGGTGACCGGGACACCGGACGCCTTTGGCTCGATGCGCGGAAATTCATCGATTTGCGCGATGAGCGAGTCAAGGCGGTCGCGCATAAAATGCACGTGATACCGTCGTCCGATCCGTTCATAGATGTCCTGAAGATTATCCTTGATCAACGCCATCTTTTTTTCGTCGCGAAGTTCAGGAAACTCGCGCGCGAGAACTTCCTGGTGTTCCTCGAGAAATGATTTTGACGTCTCGTTCAGTTTGGCTTCAAAGGAGCGAACGATGTTGTCGGTGAGCGTCTTTCGTTCCTTCTCGATCAGGTCGACATACGTGGCGCGATCCTTGTTGAACTGCGCGAGAAATACGTCGGCGACCCCCGGGCTTTCCATTTCAAACAACTGAATGGCCTGACGGGTAAGCGGTTCGGAGAACTGTTCGGGCCGCTCGCCGATCAGACGCGGATACTCGGCCATCCGGTTGTTGCGTACGTCGAGGTAGAGCCAGAAATACAGCGCTCCAAAAACAAAAAGGAAAAGCACAAGGCAAGTCACCAGGATTATGCGAACGCGGCCCGACCAGCGAACGGCGTCGAGCAACCTGCGACTTTCGTTTTCCAGCCTTTGCAGGCGGTCGTTCAGCCGCGTTATCTGTTCTTCGTGGGTTTCAACCATAATCGATGACTCCGGAAAATGGGTGGAAGTGGTCATCGGCACCAGCGTGGTACAACGGTCCGCTGGTCCCGTCGCGACCTATGTTATAGTCGCATCTTGCGCCTCCGGCGAATGCGCGGGGAAAATTTTCCAATTTCTTTTTTTTTGCTTGCCCTCGGAACCACGTCGCCACCCTCTCAGATCATTCCGCGAGCCTTGATACTCAGATACTCGTTGATCAGCCGCTCGGTCAGCAGAGCCGGTGGCGTATCGATGATCAGCACCCCTGAATCGCGAAGGGCAGCCGCCTTGGCCATTTGACCGGCAAGAATCCGGGCCGCCGCCGCCGTGTGATACGCATCAAGGTCCGTCTCCGGAATCCGATGCGCCAGTTCGCGAAGTCCCGTGTCCTGAAAAAGAACGCAAAGCGGCAGCCACGGACGCGATTTCAGCCGCAAACTCTCGCCTATGACATCGAGTTGCAATTCGTCAGTGACATAGGTAATGAGCATCACCAGCGCGCGGTTGCGCTGGACCCGCGCCAGATATTCCAGCGCCAACGTGTAATCGGCGGCATCGTGTGACGCCTCAATGTCATAGGTCGAGCGCAAGAGCGACTGGATTCCGGGCTTGCCGCGAACGGGTCGGACAAAGCGCTCGACGCGATTTGAGAACGCCATCAGCGAAACGTTGTCCCCCTGCCCCAGCGCGATCCACGAAAGCATGATCGCCGAATTCAGCGCGCGATCGAGAAAGGAAACCCCGTCGGTCTCGTTCCTCATGAAGCGGCCGCAGTCGACCATGATCACGATATTCTGGTTCCGCTCGACGTTGTATTCCCGGCTGATGAGTGACCGGTGACGCGCGGTCGCTTTCCAATCGACTTGCCGGATTTCATCGCCGTATCGAAATTCGCGGAGCCGTTCGAATTCCCGCCCCTGGCCGGGCATTCGCGCCACGCGCACGCCGAGTTCCGCCAGTCGATTTTGCCGGGCGAGCAGGTCGTACCGATGTACGGCGCGAATATCCGGATAGATACGAACGACGGCCTCGAGCGGACGACTTTCGCGGCGCTCCCATAACCCCAGCCGCGTCGGGAATCTCAGCCAGACGGGGCCAAGCCTGTTTTCTCCGCGGCGCAGCGGATGGATTGCATAGTGGACTTCTGCTTCCTTCCAGCCGCCGAGCGCGACCGTTTGAGGGAGCTCCCGCGTCTCGGCGAGCGGTCCCGCGTCGTCATGGAGGGTGACCTTCAGCGGATGAGGACCGCGATTGTGCAGTTTCAGCACCGCCGGGTTGCGCGTGGCGACGCTCAACACTTCCGAAACTTCGCGCTCGACGTCGATCCGGGCCGGTGACGGACTAATCACCAGATCAACCACCGCCACGGCGAGCAACACAAGGTTCGCGACCAGCGCGGCGTCGGCGATATCGCGGTTGAGCCAGCCCAGAAAAAGCGGAATGGACAAGAAAAGGACCAATCCGATGAATCGTCGGGTTGGGCTCATCCGCGCGGTGCCTCGACCGTTTCCAGCATCTGGCGGATGACGTCGTCCGGGGTCGTTCCTTCGATTTCCGATTCGGGTCGCAGCCGCAATCGATGGCGGAGTACCCACGGCGCAAGCTCCTTGATATCGTCCGGCGTGACGAAGTCGCGGCCCCGGCAGGCAGCCATCGTCCGCGCCGCGATCAGCAAATTGACGCCCGCGCGGGGACTGGGACCGACCGTAACGGTTCCCCAGTTCCGTCCCGCCGCGACAATGTCAACGATGTACTTGAGCAAGCGGTCCTCGACGATCACTTGACGAACCACTTCCTGAATCTTGACGACCTCGTCGGCGCGGAGGATCGGCTGCAAGTCGAAACCGTCGAGCACGCGCGGATCGCGACCTTCCTGATAGAGCCGCAAGATGCCGATTTCCGACTGGTGAGACGGGTAGTCGACCAACAGCTTGAACATGAAGCGGTCGACTTGGGCTTCCGGCAGCGGGTATGTCCCTTCCTGTTCGATCGGGTTCTGCGTGGCGATCACCAGAAAGGGCCGGTCGAGAGGATGAGTCACACCGTCAATCGTAACCTGTCGTTCCTGCATGACTTCCAGAAGTGCGGCCTGCGTCTTCGGAGGAGCGCGGTTGATCTCGTCCGCCAGCAGCAAGTTGGTAAAGACCGGGCCGGGATTAAAGTGAAACGCCTGCTCGCGCATGTTGTAAATACTGTGTCCGGTCAGGTCCGAGGGCATCAGGTCCGGCGTGAACTGGACTCGCCCGAAACGGCAATCGACGGTCCTCGAGAGGACGTTGACCAGCAACGTTTTGCCAAGTCCCGGCGGCCCCTCGATCAGCACGCTGCCTTCCGACAACAGCGCCACGAGAACGCCTTCGATCAACTCCGTTTGCCCGACGACGACGCGGCTGATTTGTTCGAGGCACCGGTTGAAGACTTCGCTGATATTGAGAGTGGGCATGGCCGTTGGGAAAATGTAGTTCAATTGCTTTTTCGAGGCGTTGTCACGAGGTGCAACAACGTGGCGAGCGAACGAATTGCGCGTGCCGACGCGGGTGCCGTTTCCTCCCCGGACCTGGCGATCGCCTGAGCCTGGTTCAGTTGACGCTGCACTTCCTCGACCGGCAGTCCGCTGCGCGCCGCCAGCCCTTCGGCATTCTCGAGTCCGCCATGTAATCCTCCTGAACGGCGTAGCTGCGATTGAACGTATTCGGCGTAATGAGCGACAACCTGGCCGCCGAATCGCGTCCGGTACTGGAGATTTCCCAGCGCCCGGGCACTGTCGGCCAGCGACTTGCGACTGCCCGATTCGCCTCGCCGCGCCGGACCAAACCGCTGAAACCCGAACCACGCGATCAGCAGTCCCGCAAGGATGATCTGCAAGGTGCCGTTTCGCAATGCTGGTCCAAGAATAATCGCCC
>JBGTFW010000015.1:0-25371 GCA_041747075.1 Pirellulaceae bacterium | reverse complement strand
AACTTGCTTCCAGTTTTGCAAATTTGGAGTGCTCCGGCCTGGCGGAGCTTTGGATTGACGAGAGTCAGAAGGGACGGGAGTCAGAAGGACAGGCCTGGGCGGCCTGGGCCAGTCGTGGGGCAAGCATCCTTGCTTGCCATGTGCGCTGACCGCACGATAACCGCAAGCTGGAAGCTTGCGCCACGTTTCACGCTCCATCTGAATCTTCCCGCGCGTCCCGCTGACGCGGCGCAGTAGCGCATGGAGTGTCAGTGCGTGGCACCAAGAAAAACCCCACCGTTTGCAAATGCGAACGGTGGGGCCGGAACAAAGAAGAGGCCGAATGATGGAACTGATGATACCAGGTTCCAACCCCCTGTCCAGCGTTTTCCGGAAAAAAACCTGGCGGCGGATTTTCCTCCGTGGACCACCGCGGAGATTCCTCGCCATTGGGGTCCTGCGAGGCGACTCGAAAGGTCATGAAAAGGTCGATGACGACGGGCTGTCAGGATTATTCGAGAGATTTTGTCCAATTTCACCGTGGCTGCAGCTTCCAGCCGCAGTTCAACAGGATCACGGATGACAGGACCACGGATGACAGGACCACGGATGAAGAGTTCCGCAATTGAAGAAACAGGAAGCAAGATGCCCCAGCCACGAATCTCGTTCAAGGATTAATTGATCAATCAGATGGTTCGGTTAAACAAGAAACTCGACATCAAGCTCGCGATCACGCGGAAATTTTCGTATCGCAGCCGAGACGAATTGTCATTTTGATGCCCGATTATTTGCAACTCAGCCAACAGGCCGCGCGCGCCGGGGCAGAGCAACTTGAGTCCTATCGTTCGCGTTTCCAGACCGCGTCGAAGGGAACAAACGATCTCGTGACCGACGCCGACTTCGCGTCACAGAGAGCGATCCACGACTGCCTGAAGGACCACGTTCCCGATCATGGATTCCTTGGCGAGGAAAATCTCGATCTTTCCATGATCGGTAATTCCGAATCGCCCTTTCGATGGATCGTCGATCCCCTCGACGGAACGCTTAACTACGTCCATCAGTTGCCGTCGTGGTCGGTCTCGGTCGCTCTCGAGCACAACGACGAAATCGTCGCGGCTTCGGTCTACGATCCCTGCACGGACGAGATGTTTTCGGCTTGCGTCGATGGAGCGGCGACGCTCAACAACCGGCCCCTGACAGCGAGCAGTTGCGACGAACTGGGCAAGGCGCTGTTGATCGTCAGTCTGCCGGCAAATTTGACGCCCGCGAACCCGGAAATCAACGATCTTGTGAAACTGCTCTGCGGCGCGCGGTCCGTCCGGCGACTTGGCTCGGCCGCGTTGAACCTGTGCTACGTCGCCGCGGGGCGAGTCGATGCGTACTGGGCGACGAGCCTCAACCTGTGGGACCTCGCCGCCGGATGGCTGATCGTGGAACGCGCCGGAGGCGTGACGCGTCACGTTGATGGCACTCGATTTGATCCGCGCGATCCGCGTCTGATTGCCGCTTCGACCGATGCACTGGCCAGGCAAATCGTTTCGTTACTTAACGACTAACTGGAACCACGTGGGGCAAGCAGCCAGCTTGACGATAATACCAACCCGAACCGCCAGCGCGCGCTTCGTGCTCGTACTTTGGGCCTTTCAGAACGTGGCACCGTCCAGCCAATCGCGCCATTACCTCAATCGCCGAAAGACGACCCATGCCACCGGACCGAATACGATCAAGGGCAGCCAGGCCGCGAGGGCAGGGGGGTTGATGATTCGCGAACCGCCAAGCGCGTGTGAGACAATGGTCACCAGCGACATCAACAGAACGACGCAAAGGCAGATACCCGCCGAGAGAAACAGGTTCCGCTCTCCGCGGGCAATCACCAGCGGCAATCCAATGAGCAAAATTGTCAGGTCAAAAACCGGCTGGACAATTCGCGCGTGGATGGCGACTCGCGACTGGTTCGTAAAACCGGCGTCGCCACGGCGGTTCCCGGCCACCATTTCCGTCAGCGATGCGTTGCGCGCCAGTTGATTCGAATACGCCAGCGCGATCGTGTCGACTTGTGAGGCGACAAAGGCCTCGTTGGGCCTCAGCCGCTCGTCATCGGCGGGAACGGCGACCCGCAAATTGCCCTTGTTGTCGACGATGTTCCGATTCAGGGCCTGAACGGATTCCGCGACGTTCTGCAGCAAATAACCGGCTGGATAGTCCGCTCCGGCGGGATGCCATGTTCCCGAATCGGCGTCGATCGTTATCCCCGGCGATCCGTCGGGACGTGGCAGGATGAACGCCGGCAAGATGATTTCCTGGGCCGCCGGAAAAACCTCCTGGCCGCGAATGATCACGCCGCTCTCGCGATCGAGCATCACGCCGATCGTCCGCCCCTTGCCGAGGGCAATGTCCTGGGCGTTCATCACCAACTGGCCTCGGTAGCGCGGGATCACGAATTCCCGATTAACGACCGCCGCCAGCACGATGATTGCCGTGATGAAGAGGACCGGACGAACGATGCGGCGATTGGAAATACCACTTGCCTGGATCGCCGTCAATTCGTTTGACCGTTGCATGACGGCGAGGCAGAAAACGGCGGCGACCAGCGCAAGTATCGCCGCGGTCTTGTCAAAAAACTGCAAGACGCGCGGGGTGTAATAGGCCGGCATCACCGACGCCAGCGAGCGCGAATGACCGACTTTCAGAAATTCGTCGAGGTTGGTAAAGGCATCCACGACGACGTACAGTCCCGCGAAACTGACGAGGCAGATCAGGAAAATCCTGACGAAACTGGAGATGATGTAGCGGTCGAGGATTGCCATTTGATTTCCTGCGTCCTTGCGTAGCCGGACTCGTTGGCGAAATCCGGGGAGTGCATTATAAAAGTCCGTGGAGTCTTTTCCGATAGCGATTTCACCATGCCAGCTTTTTCCGCCCATTTCAGACGCCTGACGGCACCGATCGAGCAACTTGTCTTGCCGGGTTTTTGCGTCCTTTGCCAATCGCCCAATGACGATGACGACAACTCGCGAGTCGCATTCTGTCGCACCTGTCGCGACGCCTTGCTCCATCCGGAACTCCTCCCCTGCACGCGATGCGGCGCGCGACTGGCCGGCGAAGCGGAACCGGATGCGACGATGGTTGATTGCCGGATGTGCCGACGCCTCAAATTGCCGTTCATGGGCGTTTGGTGCGTGGGGAATTACGAGGGACGGCTCCGCCAACTCGTGCTTCGAATGAAGAACCGGGGCCAGGAGACGCTCGCCATCCAATTCGGTCGATGGCTTGGCACGATCGTCAATCAAGAACTGCGAACGCGGCGGGAAGCGGACCTCGGATTCGACGTCGTCACATCCATCCCCGCTTACTGGTTAAGGCAATTGCGGCGCGGTTACAACGTTTCGGAATTGCTGGCCGAGGGCCTGACGGCGACCCTTGAACCGCGGACCAGGAGGAAATCCCTCTTGCGGACTATCCGCCCGACACGCAAGCAGGGAATGCTGACCACTCCGCAACGATTTGAGAATGTGAAAGCTTGTTTCGCTTTGCGACACGCCGCTGAAATCCGCGACCGACACATTTTGATTGTCGACGATGTGATGACGTCAGGGGCAACCGCCATCGAGGCGACGAAAACGCTGCTTGCCGCCGGTGCGCTATCCGTGCGCATCGCCTGTGTCGCTCGCGGCGTCGGCCAAAGTCATTAACCGGACCCGCCCCGTTTTCGGCAATGCAATCCGGAAGCCCAAGTGCTGCTCGTACTTGTGCTCAAGCTCCTGCTAAATGGAGAGCGCCAGGTTGTCAGTGCCGTCGTGTGAATCGCGGTGTTTGTAGCTGCCGTTGCCAAACGGCGGGAACTCCGGTTTCGCGAATGAATTTCCACGCTTTGGCAAGCGTGGCTACGTCGAACATGGCGCTGTCCAATTCCTCTTGAAAGCGGTACGAAAAACGAACGCGCTCACCGATGCCCCTGTCGCCAACAAGCGGCTACAATGGTTCCAACCAACGCCTTTCACGATCGATTCGCATTCGCCGCTCGGTGAGGAGCTTTCCGTTTGTCCACTGGATTACCCGAACCTGCTCCACTTCCCCCGACGCCGCCGCATCGCGAACGCGGTTGGTGGCATCATTCATTTGCTCCATTTCGCAAGGCGATCATTCGTGGTCTGGCGATTGTCATGCCCCCGTTGTTGACGATCGTTTTGTTTCTGTGGGCCTGGAACATCATTGATACCTACGTTCTCCAGCCGGCGGAGGTCGTCGTGCGGCAGTTGATTGTCTGGAGCATCGCCGACATCCGCGACGCCCAGTCAATCGCCGCCGAAGTCGACGCCGCGCGCCGGATTGGCGGTCCGGGGTCCGAGCAGGACCTTGCCCGGCTAAACTCCTTCCCGCCGAGTTGGCTGTCGTCGGACGGGACGATCCTTGTCCGCGTCGGACAAAAGTGGATTCCCCGTCCAGTTTACGACGTCGTTGCCGCGAATCCTGGCGATCCGCCCCCCCAGTCCCCCGAAGGCTGGTATCACCGTTATGTGCGGATCGAATACCTGCCGCGGAGCCTCGTGATTCCGGCCTTTCTCAGTATTTTTATTCTCACACTGTACTTTCTTGGTCGCATCTTTGCCGTCGGAGTCGGCCGTATGATGTGGAGCTGGATCGAATCGCTCATTCATCGAATCCCGATCATTAACACCGTGTACGGCTCGGTGAAGCAGGTGACCGACTTTGCCTTTAGCGATACGGAACTACAGTTCACGCGGATCGTGGCCGTCGAGTATCCGCGTCAAGGCGTCTGGTCGATGGGTTTTGTCACGGGAGAAAGTTTTCAGCGGATTCGCGACGCGGCGGGCGAGCCGTGCGTCAGCGTCCTCATGCCGACGTCGCCGATGCCCGCCACGGGATTCGTCATTTCGGTTGCGAGGAGCCAAACGATTGACTTGAACCTGTCAGTCGATCAGGCGATCCAGTTTTGCGTCTCGTGCGGAGTCGTCGTCCCCCGTCACCAGCAACCACGCGACGCGCGCGCGGCATCACACCCGTTATCGTGACCCGCCGGTTTTGCTCTTCACTAACTCATTCACCCACTCTTGATTCCCTTCATCAATCGCGGGGACGAGGGGCTGGTCGTAGCGGAGGGAACGCGCGTAGCGGCCTCGTTCGAAGGTCACGTCGTAGACTGATTGCAGTTCGAGTGTTATGTCCGGATCAGGCGCTGCCAACGGAACCGGAATCGATGGCAACGTCTGCTGTATCGACCAGGCGTAGACGTCGCAATCGAATCGCTGCTCGACTCGCGAAACCATCGCGAAGTAATCGCCAGGCGGCATCGCCCGGGCAAACCGGTGCCGCTGGCCCGCGCGCAGGAAATCGAGCTCGACCAGGTGGACAGGCTGCTGGATGATCGTACCGCGCTTTGCCTGGTAGACTTCACGCCCCGGTTGAGTCTTGTTCGATGGAGAGAGAACTTCCAGAATCGTCACGAGCTTTCGATCGGTTCGATTGATGATTTCAATGTAGGCCTGACGAATCTCTTCCTCGATGGTTTCAGGCAGGGTTACCGGCAGAAGCGTGGCCACGCCGCCAAAACGTGTCGCCGACGACGTTCCGGATTCTACTTTCGCGACGCTGACATCCGGACGAATCCGCTGGATCGTATCATCCTCGACCTGAATGAAGTTGACCCTTTCATCAATGCGTACGTCGTAGTCACCTGGCAGCAGGTCGGCGAGGCATTCTCGCATGTAATTTATGAATGTCGCATGAAAGTCGGGCCACAGTCCCTGCGATTCAATGAAGGGATCAATACCCGGAAAGGGGCTCGCCATCGAAACTCTCCACTCGTTGAGATTGCCAGCCCACATTGTATCCCGCAAGCGTCCACAAGTGGCGAAGCCACCTTTCGTCCGTCACTTCCACAGGTTGCGGTCGAGAATGCGGTAGTTGATCGCCTCGGTGAGGTGTTCCTGGCGTATGTCGTCGGCGGCGTCGAGGTCGGCGATTGTGCGGGCGACGCGCAATATCTTGTCATGCGCCCGCGCCGACAGGCCCATATCGGTGACCGCCGATTTCATAATCGAGGCGGAGGCGTCATCGATGGGACACCACTGGCGCAACTGGCGGCTGGTGAGATTGGCGTTGTATACGGACTTTCCCGGATTTCCGTAGCGCTCCATCTGGGCGCGCCGCGCGACGATCACGTGCTCGCGCATTTCCGCCGACGAAATTCCGGGCTTCCGCGACGCGAGTTCCCGGTATTCGGTCGCGGGAACTTCGATATGCAGGTCGATGCGGTCGAGAAGCGGTCCGGAAATCTTGCCCATGTAGCGCTCGATCTGCGGCGGCGTGCAATGGCACGGGCGACGCGCGTCGGTTCGATACCCGCACGGGCATGGGTTGAGAGCCGCGACGAGCATGAAACTTGCCGGAAAGGTCGTTGAAGCGAGCGCCCGCGAGATCGTGACGACGCGGTCCTCGAGCGGTTGCCGCATGACTTCGAGCGTTCGCCGGTTGAATTCCGGCAACTCATCGAGAAAGAGCACGCCGTGGTGGGCCATGGAAATCTCGCCCGGTGCAGGAGTGCTTCCTCCGCCAACCAGTCCGGCGTCACTGATCGTGTGATGGGGCGAGCGAAAGGGGCGCGTCGCCATCAGTGGCTGGCCGGCCTGCAATCGTCCCAGCGCGCTGTAGACGCGGGTTGTCTCGATCGATTCCGGCGGAGTCAGCATCGGCAGGATGGTGGGAATTCGCTTGGCCAGCATCGTCTTGCCGCTTCCCGGCGGTCCGAGCATGAGCAGATTGTGAGAACCAGCGGCGGCGATCGTGATGGCGCGCTTGGCGGTATCCTGTCCACGGACGTCGCTGAAGTCGTCTTCGTAAGCGGCGTATTCCTCGAACAGGTCGTTCAACCGCGAGGGCGTCGGCGAAATTTCCAGGGTGCCGGAAAAGAACCCAACGGCCTGGGCGAGACTGTCGACGGCGATGACGTCGATTGCCTCGACGACGGCGGCCTCGTGAGCGTTGGCCGAGGGGACGACGAGGCCGCGAAAGCCCGCCCGCGCGCAGGCGATCGCCATTGAAAGCACGCCCTTGACGGGGCGCATGATTCCTTCGAGGGAAAGTTCGCCGACGACGGCGTACTGGTCGAGCAGGTCGGATTCCATCTGCCGCGTCCCGATGAGCATCCCCAGCGAGATGGGCAGATCGAACGAAGCGGCCTGTTTGGGCAATTCCGCGGGCGCGAGGTTGATGACAACGCGGTCCTGGGGGCGGTGGAACCCGGAATTGACCAGCGCCCGTTCGACGCGGTGGGTACTTTCCTTGACGGCGGCTTCGGGGAGTCCGACGAGGATAATTTTGGGTGCCGCGCGGGGGGAAACGTCGACTTCCACCTCGACGGGCAGGGCGTCAATGCCGAGCAGTGAAAACGTATTCAGTTTGGCCAGCATGGCGGCGGATTCCGTTTCGCAAATCAGGCGATCCGCGGGAAATGCCAAACCGGCGGATTGCACCATCCAGTGAAATGGGGAAATACCCTATGGAACGGTTGTAACACCGGCGGGGTTTATTGACAATTGGCTTGTTGCGTACCGTCCGTTGACGTTAAAGTAGCGAACGTCGCCAAAACCACTCGCCAATTTTCCCTTCGCGGTCGCGCCCGATACGGCGCGCCCGATAAAGGTTTGCCCGAATCCTTTGAAACGATTGAGAATCCCATGAAAGACCTGAACCTTCCCCAGCGCGAGATGATGTTTGGACACCCCACTGGTCTGTTCACGCTTTTTTTCGCGGAACTCTGGGAACGGTTTTCGTATTACGGGATGCGCGCCCTGCTGGTCTTTTACATGATCAAGGGCTTCATGAGCTATGGCGACAGCAATGCCTACACGATTTACGGCGCGTATACCGCCCTCGTTTACATGACCCCGTTTTTCGGGGGAATGATCGCCGACCGGATTATCGGCGCGCGGCGGGCGGTTATTCTCGGCGGACTGTTTATGGCCGCCGGGCACCTGACGATGACGGTCGAGAGCAAGACCGCGTTCTTTTCCGCACTTGCATTGCTGATCGTTGGCAACGGATTTTTCAAACCCAATATTTCGACGATGGTCGGCTCGCTGTATCCGGAAGGAAGTCCGAGACGGGACGGCGGATTTACGATATTCTACATTGGCATCAACCTCGGCGCGGCGATCGCGCCGCTGCTGTGCGGATACGTGGGGGAGACGTTTGGATGGCACAAGGGTTTTGGGCTTGCCACGATCGGGATGCTGACCGGATTGGCCGTGTTTATTGCTCCAACGATCATTTCTCAATTGCTGCTGCTGGTAGCCATCGTTTTCGCCGCGTTTAACATCCTCGAACTTGAACAGCTCGCGGGAATCAACGATTATCTGAACTGGATCATCGCAACCACGCTCGTTCTGGCCGGCGTCATTGCGTTTGTCTCGCTTGGACGACGCGAACAACGAGGAGACTTGTCGATCAGCCGGACTTCCAACTTCATAACCCAGGCGCTGATCCTGCTCGGTGCCGGGGGTATTGCGTTCGCGATGTTCCGTTTCCACCCCGACGAGTTCTGGACCGCGCTGGTTTTTTATCTCGTCGGCATCGTTTTGTTGATCGCCGCGTTCGTTTCCGCGACGGCGGTCGGGAGGGCCGGCTTGCCGGCGGGTGCGGGGCTGCCGCCTGACATCAACACGCTTCGCGAGCGGAAATTCGGCATCCCCGCCGAATGGCTCGTCTATCTGGGCGCCCTCCTCAGCGTACCGGTTTTCATGTTGTTTGTTTCGGGGTTTGAACCGGTTTTCGGCAAGGAAGGGGGTGCGCAAATGATCCCCGACGAGGTCATCAAGGGCTTTGAGTTCAGTGACAGTCCGGCCATGCAAATCATCGGTACGGTCGTCAAGGAAATGAGCCGTCCCGCCGGACTGGTTTTGTTTATCGCCGGGGTGGTCGCACTGATTTATCTGGGTTCCCAGATTTTCCGATTGGACAAGGTCGCCCGGGAACGGATGTTCGTCGTGATGATCCTGACTTTTTTCTCAATGCTCTTTTGGTCGTTCTTTGAACAGGCCGGCAGTTCCGTCAACAATTTCACCGACCGCAACGTCGACCGTGTCATCGGCCGCCAGGAGGCAGTGACCACCTCAAGAATCGGCGAATCGATCACGCTGGCGATTCCGCTGGAAGCAACCGATGAGGGATTGAAGGATTTGCCCAAATTGACGCAGGAATTTCTCGGCTACACAAACGGTGATCCTGGAATGGGTGAACGGCTGGCGCGGGTGATTCGGCTGGTGGAGCAAAAAAAGATCGAGGACCGCAAGAAGGGCGTTCGGTACGATCCGGCAGTTGATCAGGCCAGGGATGAATTGATTACCAGCGTGTGGAGCGAATTCCGCCCGCCTGATACCGATCCCGGGGAAAAACCGGATACGGAAGTCAAGACAACTCCCGCGGAAAAGATGGCGAACTGGGAAGCCGAAGAGAAGCGAAGCGAGGAACTGAATTCACGCGTTGAAGCGGCGGTGGACGCTTCGCCGCTCCTCAGGACAAGCGACGAGGTGGCGAAGACCCGGCTGGTCCGGCAACTCGTCAAACGGGTCAATGTGGAAAAGACGATCGAGGCCGTCCGCAAGGAAAGCAAGCTGAGCATGACCGGCCTGACTTATTTGCGCGAGTACGCCAAGGACTTTGAGAACCTCTCCATCGACGAGAAAACGCTTGACTGGACCTTTGTCGATTCCAACGCCGGGATTTCGATGGGTGGAGCGGAAGTTCCCGCTTCCGTTTACCAGAGTATCAATCCGATCTTTATTCTGATCTTCGGCCTCATTTTCACGGGCTTGTGGGTATGGCTCGGCGCGCGCGGAATCGAACCGAATACTCCCGTCAAGTTTGCATTGGGGCTGATCCAGTTGGGAATGGGATTCGCCTGCTTCTGGGTGGGCGCGACAACCGCCAATGAGGAAGGCATGGTGGCCATGATGTGGCTGTTTCTGGGATACCTTTTTCAAACGACCGGCGAGCTTTGCCTCTCTCCCGTCGGCCTGTCAATGATCACGAAACTGTCTCCGGCTCGACTCGTCAGCACGATGATGGGAACGTGGTTTCTGGCAACGGCGTTTTCCCAGTTCCTCGCCGCGATCATCGCACAGTTCACCGGAGTCTCCGAAGGCGGCGATGAATCGGTCATTCCGATTCCAACCGAGACCGTCAATGTTTACGGAAACGTTTTCATGTTGATCGCCGCATCGGCCGCCATTTCAGGCCTCATTTGCCTTGCCCTCTCGCCGCTCCTCAAGATGTGGATGCACACCGACGTGAAGGCCAAGGCCGAATCCGCCACTCGACACCCGGCGTCGTGATACGTGATGAGCCTGGAGTGCGACACGCGTGAGGCAATACAAGCCCGATGCGCAAGCGAGTGAACTTACCAACATTCGATCCCCTCAAACAACAACGAGCCGATTCGGACGATCGTCGCGCCGCACTCGATCGCCGTCTCGAAATCGTCGCTCATCCCCATCGATAATTCGTCCCCCGGATGGGCCCTCCCGCCCGGCTCAGAGGTCCACGGATATTGGGTCCACGGATGGGAACCGGCACCCGGATGGGGATCGGCGCGCGGACGGGACGCTTCCAGGATCGAAGCGAGGGCTTCGCGCAAAGTCCGCAATTTTCTGAATTGTTCGCGGCGCTCATCGTCGTTGCTCCGCAGGCCAGCCATTCCCATCAATCCACGCAAACGCAAACCGGGAATCGCCGTGATTTGTCGCACGGCTTCCCTCAATTCTTCGGCGGCGGCGGGGAATCCCTGCTTGGCCGATTCACCGGAAATGTTGACTTCCAGCAAGAAATCCTGAACCGTGCCCGCTTCATTCGCCAGGCGGCCAATCGTTTCGGCCAGTCGCACCGAATCAACCGAGTGAATCAGGTCCGCAACCGCGATCGTTCGCGCGGCCTTGTTGCGCTGAAGGCGCCCCACCTGGTGCCAGCGAACGGGCAAATCGTTGAGCGCAGCCGCCTTGCTCCACAGTTCCTGGGGACGGCTTTCACCCAGGTCAACGCAACCGGACTCGGCCAGCACGCGAGCCGTCTCCGCATCGACGTATTTCGTGATTCCAACGAGCGTGATCTCGCCGGGATCGCGGCCCGCTCGTTGGGCGGCGTCGGCGACCCGTTGTTGCACACGCGCCAGGTTGTCGCCAATGACTTGACGCGCCGCGCCGGTCATAGCGGTTCGATGGAAATCAGTTCAGTAGCGTTGCCATCGTCGCCAAACCGGCCAATATAGAATTCGCAAGCATGGTTCTGGCCGAGAAAGGTGCGATTTGCAACGCCATCGAGCGATCGATAAATCACAAACTGATCGTCGCCCAACCGGACGCGCCAGGCGACGGCCACGTCGGGAGCAACCGCGTGAATCGATTCCGCGACGGTCAATTGCCTCCACGTCCGTGGTTTCCGGCTTCGACGCGGACGCAGATCGACGACCAGCGCGGCGTACAAATTGCGCGTGGTTGCCCTATCGGTTAACCGAAATTCGCCCGGCTTGCACGTCAACGAGCCGGTGCCTCGTTGCCGTTTCCATTCGGGCAGTCCGAGCGGCAGCACAAGCGCGCGAATCGAACGGGCATCGCGGAGATAAATCTCCCGCGTCTCGGTCTCCTCAATCGTGGAAATCCCGTCGGCCAGTTCAAAAGCCCGTCGATATTCGATCTCGCCTGGAGTTCCGGCAAGAATCACGTCGGCAAGGAGCAGGAACTCGTCGTCCCTTGCAAGGAATATCTGCCTTTGCAGGATGACGTCATGTTCGAGAACGATTTCAAGTTCAAGGTGTTCACAGTCATCGTCGACGTGGTCGCAAACGACTTCCCAGGTCGAAATGGCCCGCAGGTGATCGCCGTTGAGAGAAATTCCCGGTGCGGCGTTCTCACGAAACAGCGCCCGGCCGCGGCAGATTTCCATTCGCGACATGGACTGGCTGATAGTGACACCGGCCTTGGCCGATTTCGGACGCCATCCCGTTTGCAAGACACCGACCCCCGCCCACTCTGAAAACGCCGACTCGCGATCGAGCGGGACCGGCCCCTTTTGTTGCTTGCCACGCGACGGCAGCGCGCGCCGGGCGATCCGGTGATCCATGCGGTCGGTCGACGTCGCGACGGCGGCGGCCGTCAATTCCTCGTCGGCGGGAATCGAATCGCCGGAAAACATCCACGTCCCGTCGCCGCGAAGCAACCGGATTGACTGGCGGACAAACCATTCCCATACCGCTTGCGAGGACTCATCGAGCGGCCGGTCGAGTTCCTCCAGCCGATAATGGCAACGCGTCCACGTGGCAAGCAGTCGCGGCATGTGCTCCAGGTGGGAGTGATGAATCCAGCCCTCTGAGTCCATCAGCTCGGATTGCTCGACGACGAGAAATTCGGCGGCGGGTTCGGCAAGCGACGAGCAAGCGGGGACTTCCGGCAGTTGCCATGCGAGGGTCAGCGGCAACTCGATCGTGAGCAACTGGCGAGTGACCACGTCACTTTCCCCGATCGGTTGCGTCGCGCTGGTCAGCGTGATGAGGGACTTCAGCCCGCGCCACCAGTCCGCTTCATCGGCAACGGCGGCGAGTTCCGGCAACAAACATGCCAGCGCCACCGCGCGTCGCGAGGCCTCGGCCCCAGGCGGGTGTCGATCGTCCGTTGTGAATTCGTCCAGCAACCGCGCGTCGCGACGTTTCAACAGGTGTTTGCCGCGGAGTAGTTTTAACAGCCTTGCCGTGGCCCGCCCCGTGACATCGTCCCCTTCGCGATTCGCGGCTCTCCACCCCCACTCCAGCGCGGCGGTTTCTTCAATTCCAAATAGCTTGCGCAGCGGACCTGGGTGTCGCCGCTTCGATAGATGCCGTTGAAACGATTCCCAGTCCGAAAACCGTTTGTCGGATTGCATCGCGGCCTGGGCGATCGAAAGGGCACCGTTGGTCGGTGCCGCCGTCCCCCGTGCCGAGCCGTTCATTCGCCCGTTGTCCGCACTGTCCACGGCTCCGTCTGACGTGGCGGAGCGTGAATGGCTCGTTTCGCGAAGAGCCTTTTTTCTGGTTTTGCTACCCATGGCGTATTTCGACTGGCGCTCCCGTAATCCATCTGGTTTGCCCGAAAAAAAGCGAAGGGTTATCATACCAAGGGGCCGAACAAACGCATCCCCCGCAAACGCGAATTTCAGTTTTCCTTTTCTCTCCACGCCCAAGGCGATGATCGCGATGACAAAAAATGGATCGACGCCGTTCTCGCGACGAGTAAATTCGGATTTGCCGGCCGGTATGACCGCGATCATGGCGGGTTTGTTGATTGGATTTGCGGGCTGCGAACAGGAACCGCGCGACGTCGGGCATGTGACACGGCAAATGGACGCGCCGCCGCCGATGGATTTGTCCGATTCCACGCAGCGCGGCGATTCCCCTGAATCCCCGCAACCGCCTCCGCCCGACCCGGCGAATCCCGACGACGACGTTCAGGAAACTCGATTCTTCGAGTTGCCTCTTGACGCGGATTTACAGGCCGGCGATGCGCCGCGCAAGTCGGCGCTGGACGAAGCCGTCGATTCAATTCGTGAAAAGGAAGAAGTCGAGCCGTGGCGCGAACCGCCGGTTGAACCCGCCGAGCCGCACGCGGAGCTGATCCCGCTCATCGAGGACCATTGGGTTCGTCTTCATCCCGGATACGAGGTTTGGCTGGACGCCAGGGAGCAACAAGTGATCGTCGGCGGGCGCGTTTGCTTTCGAAATGGTCCGCTTGAAATGTTTGCCTGTCCGATGAACACCAAGGAGCACGAATCCATAATCTCGACGATCAGCAACGCCGAGATTGTGCATACCGCGCTGTTGGCCGCCGGCGCGGTGCCCGGCAAACCGATGCAATGGGAACCCGAGTACGTTCCGCCGAGCGGCCCGGAAATTCAAATCACCGTCGTGTGGAGCGATGCAGGGAAGCGGACGGGGATCGATGCGCGGCAAATGGTGCTGGACATCGTGAAAGAGGCACCGCTCGAGCACAACTGGGTCTTTTGCGGAAGCGGCGAATGGATCGACTCACAGAATCCCGGCCATCGCGAGTACTGGGCGGACGGGGGGGACATGATTTGCGTTACCAATTTTTCCGACGCGATGATGGACTTGCGCGTTGAAAGCAGCAACTTGCAGGAGGGGTTGCGGTATCACGCGAATACTGAAAATATTCCGGAATTGGGCAAACCCGTGTTGCTGGTCCTCAAGCCGGATCTGAAACGACAGTGAAATGGCAACCGGGTTCCGTAAATCGCATGGATTGGCACTCGAAAGCCGGGGTTCACGGGCGTCGGACGACGGTTTCCGCCCGACCCTATTTGGCACGCCTCTGACGTTTCGGGAATGGGAAGTAAGGTGGACAATGAGAAAAAACGTCGGTAGAATGGCTCCTTTCAGGGAATCATGATGGCATTTACTCCCCCCAAAAAAAAATCCGACGAATGGAAATGGTGTGCCAAGGGGTGATGTTCCCATGCAGAACGCCCACTGGCTGGGTGATGCCGTGATCGCTACCGATCTCGAAACTCGGGTCACATTCATGAATCCGGTGGCAGAATCGCTCACGGGCTGGACTTCGGACGAAGCGGTCGGCCAGCCGTTGGCGACGGTGTTCAACATCGTCAATCAGGAGACCCGGCAGAGGGTCGAAAGCCCCGTCGATAAAGCCTTGCGGGAAGGGACCATCGTCGGGCTTGCGAACCACTCGCTGCTCATTTCCAGGGACGGCAGGGAACGTCCCATCGACGACAGTGCCGCTCCCATTCGAGACGAGTCGGGGCAGATGGCCGGGGTCGTGCTGGTGTTTCACGACATCACCCTACGCTACCGCCAGGAGCAAACGATTCGGGACACGCTGGCCTACGCCCAAAACATCGTCGCCACGCTCAGGGAGCCATTCATGGTTCTCGACAACGACCTGCGGGTGCAGTCGGCCAACCGATCCTTCTACGAGACATTTCATGTTTCGCAAGCCGAAACGGAAGGCTGCCGGGTTTACGACTTGGGCAACGGCCAATGGGACATTCCCGGCTTGCGGAGCGTGCTGGATGAGGTCTTGTCGAACCACCATCCGGTCATCGACTTCGAGGTCGTTCACGACTTCCCGGCGATTGGCAAGCGGCACATGCTGGTGAACGCCCTTCGCGTCCGCAATTCGGGCAATCATTCCAACCTGATTCTGCTCGCCATCGAGGACGTCACCCAGCGCAAGCGGTCGGAAGCCGACTTGCAGGTCTCCGAAATCCGGTATCGTCGGTTGTTCGAGTCGGCCCGAGACGGCATTCTGATTCTCGACGCCGCCACCATGAAGATCGTCGATTCCAACCCGTACATGCACGAAATGCTGGGCTACTCCCACGAACAGTTCCTGGGCAAGGAACTGTGGGAAATCGGCTTGTTCCAGGACAAGTCGGAAAGTCAAATCGCCGTCCAGACATTGAGGGAGACCGGCTACGTCCGCTACGAAGACCTGCCGCTGGAAAGCGAGCATGGAAAAGTGCAGGATGTGGAGTTCATTTGCAACGTCTACCTGGAAGGCGGCCATGAAGTCGCCCAATGCAACATCCGTGACATCACCCAGCGGAAGCAAATGGAGCGGCAGATTCGAGAGCAGGCCAGGGAACTTGCTCAAGCCAGTCGCCGCAAGGACGAGTTTCTGGCGATGCTTTCGCATGAATTCAGAAACCCGATGGCTCCGATGTTCAACGCCCTGCAACTGATGGGGCAGGAAAAGGGCGAAAACGAACTCCAACGGGAAGCCCGTGGCGTGATCGCGCGGCAGGTGCGGCACCTGTCGAGGTTGACCGACGACCTGCTGGAAGTCTCCCGCATCACGACCGGCAGAATCGGTCTGCATCTCGAACGGATCGACGTGAACGGCATCGTCCAGCGAGCCGTGGAAAGGCTTCAACCGAACATCGAACGCCGCCAGCAAGAACTTTCGGTGACGCTGGCCGAGGGCGTCATCTGGCTGGAAGCGGACGGTGCCCGCCTGGAGCAGGTGATCGGCAACTTGCTGAACAATGCTTCCAAATACAACAACCCCAATGGCCGCATCTGGCTGACGGTGGTGTCACAGGACCATCATGCGATCGTGCGGGTCAAGGACAACGGCATCGGCATGTCCTCCGAACTGCTGCCGGACATTTTCGACCTGTTCACCCAAGCGGACAAGTCGCTGGATCGCGCGGAGGGCGGATTGGGCATCGGCCTGGCGTTGGTCAAAAGCCTCGTTGAATTGCACCGCGGAACGGTCGAAGTCCAGAGTGAGGGCATCGGACGAGGCAGCGAGTTCATCGTGCGACTGCCGATGGCCTCGGATGGACATGCTCGGCAGGAACCGACTTCAACGCAACCGAAAGCAACGGCAAGCGAATCCCTGCGGATTCTCGTCGTGGACGACAACGTGGATGCGGCGAAAATGTGTGCGATGCTGCTCCGGACGTGGGGTCACGAAGTTCGCACGGCCCACAACGGCCCTGACGCCTTGCAACGGGCGACTGGCTTTCATCCGCAAGTGATTTTGTGCGACATCGGACTGCCCAACATGGACGGCTACGAAGTCGCCCGGCACATCCGCCAGAAGCCGCATCTGGAAGGGGTGCGGTTGGTGGCCGTGACCGGATACGGACAAGACACCGACAAGCAACGCTCGGAGGAGGCGGGCTTCGACCATCACATGGTCAAGCCGGTTGAATCCGCCGACCTGAAAGACCTTCTGGCCGGAATTCATCCCCCCACGACATGACGAAAACCTGCGACACCTGACGGAAATTCTTATGACACAACTCAGGCTGTTTAGACTCGATTAGAATCGCACGTTGTTTCGATGCGACCCACACAAATATCGGCACATCGGCGTCACCGAGTGCCTCGCGCAATTAATTGGCGCGGCGGTAGCTCATGGCTTCGCGGACGCGTTCGCGCGCGAGCACCAACGCCGCTTCGCGCGGGAGAATCCGCTCGCTAATTGATTTTTCCAGCACGGCGCGGGTGTTTTCCCGCATCTTGTCGGCGATTTCCGTAAAGGCCTGATTTTTGGTCCCGCCGTGATACTCGACCGATCCGCAAATCACGCCGCCGGCGTTCGCCACAAAGTCCGGAACGGAAAGAATTCCGCGGTCGTGCAGAATCTGCTCGGCAGCCGCCGTACAGGGGATATTCGCGCCTTGGAGAATCACCTTGCACTTGACGCGATCGGCGTTGTCCTCGGTAATCACGTCGGGCTGGGCGGAGGGAACAAAAATGTCACTTTCCAGGTCGATAAAGGCGTCACGCTCATGCCGCGTGGCGTCGCGATAGCCCGTGACGCCCTTGTCCTGGTCCATACATTCAACGAGCGCCTCGATGTCGATTCCGTTTTCATTGTGAATCGTTCCGTCGAGATCCGTGGCGATCGTGAGGATGGCACCGCGTTCGGCAAGGTATCGGGCCGCGTGCTGGCCGACGTTGCCGAATCCCTGGATGCTGACCCGCGCGCCGCGCAAATCGAGATCGGCGAATTCCTGCGCGATCTCCGCGCAAACCGCCAGTCCGTAGCCGGTCGCTCCGACCTGATCGAGCGGGATTCCGCCAAGGACCGTTGACAATCCAACCGACCGGCCCGTCTCGTCGCGGACCCACGCCATGCACGTTTCGTCGGTCCCCATGTCAGGTCCTGGAATGTACTGGTGCAAACCCTCGATAGCGCGAGCGAACTGGCGAATGAGGATTTCCTTGTGTTCGAGCGAAATCTTTCGGGGGTCCGCGATGATGCCGGACTTCCCGCCGCCGTGGGGAATTCCGGCGAGGGCGTTTTTCCATGTCATCGCGCGGGCGAGGCGAAAGACTTCCTCGGTCGTCACGGTGGGGGTCATGCGGATTCCGCCAATTCCCGGTCCGATCGAGCTGTTGTCGACGACAACGATCCCCTTGAGTCCGCACCGGGGTTCGTAGACGTAAACGACCTTTTCCGGCCCCCACTCGTCGGCAAAAAGATCAAAAACGGTGGTTTCGCGCGGTTTGGTTTTGGGTTCCATGACGGCAATCGGCATTCAGGTTCTCCGCTCGGGGCCAGTTGGCTCGCATTTTCGTTTCCGCGATTGTAACCGCAAGGGGAGGCGGTTTGTAGCGGCGAGCATGCCTTCAGATCCGCACCGCGCCGACAGGCAAAAAAAAACGCCGCTGAGGGGGACCATCCGCGGCGGTGGGACCGATTGCACGTCGGGAGCCGTTCATTCGCCCGCGCTATTGCGCTGCGAGCTGGTAGTGCCTGCTCGTCAGGCCGTGGCTTCGGCGGGTTCCCGTTCTTCCTCCACGGACGATTCCGCGGAGGTGTCGGCAAGTTCGTCGATGTAGCCGCCAGCCGCCATGATCTTTTCATGAATCTGGCGCGCCACGTCGGGGTTCTCGATGAGGAACATTCGCGCCTTCTCCTTACCCTGACCGATGTGCGTGTTGCCGAATTTGAACCATGCTCCGCTTTTGGCGACGATCTTGTGCGCGACGCCGAGGTCGAGCAGGTCCCCCTGATAACTGATGCCGTCGGTGTGCATCATGTCAAATTCGGCGACACGGAACGGAGGCGCGACCTTGTTCTTGACGATCTTGCACTTGACGCGCTGGCCGATCACGTCCACGCCGTCCTTGAGCGAGCCGATGCGGCGGACGTCGATGCGGCAGGAGGAATAGAACTTGAGGGCACGCCCGCCGGGGGTCGTTTCCGGACTGCCGAACATCACACCGATCTTTTCGCGAATCTGGTTGATAAAGACCGTGCAGGTCTTGCTCTTGCTGATCGCACCGGTCAGTTTGCGCATCGACTGGCTCATCAACCGCGCCTGCAGGCCGACGTGCGACTGGCCGATCTCACCCTCCAGTTCCTGTTTGGGGACCAGCGCGGCGACGGAATCGATGACGATGATGTCGACCGAGTTGGACTTGATGAGCATTTCGCAGATTTGCATTGCTTCCTCGCCGCTACTGGGCTGGCTGACGAGAAGCGTATCAAGCTGCACACCGAGCTTTCGCGCCCACGAAGGGTCAAAGGCGTGCTCGGCATCGATAAAGGCCGCGATGCCGCCGTTTTTCTGGGCGCTGCCGATGGCATGGAGGGCAAGAGTCGTCTTGCCGCTCGATTCGGGGCCGTAAATCTCGATGACCCGCCCGCACGGCAGTCCCTGACCACCCAACGCGATGTCGAGCGAAAGACTGCCCGTCGAAATGCCGCGAATCCGTGAAAAGCGGTCGGCGGCCAGCGACATGATCGAGCCGTCACCAAACTGCTTCTCGATCTGCTGGACGGCGGCGTTCAGGCTCTCGTTTTCCTTGAGCATCGATTCCATCGGCGAAGCATCCCGGGGGTTGTCGCCGTTACGGGATTGGGGGGATTTTTCCTTTTTGGCCATGATCGGGTCCTTGGGATTAAGGGTGCAAACGGTTGCCTCCACTACGATAGGGTTGCCGCGAAGGCTTTACAAGACGACAGGCGAATCGCCTGGATTCCGCACGATTCGCCTCCAGTATCATCGCGGGTCCGTGGACAAGTCTGGTCCTGGCGCGGAAAAAAAATGCTTTTTTTCCGAAATTCCAAATGGATATTCGTCATTCCCGCGCATGCGGGAATCCAGGCGTTGCGACACGGGGTCCCTGGGTCCCCGCCTTCGCGGGGATGACGCGCGCAGTTCACGGCCGGCCGAGCACGGCTCGCGACATGGGCGTGTGTTCGGAACCTGACGCGTCCAGAAAACTGGAATAGACAACCATTTCTTCCGCGTCGAATTGAACGGATGTGACGAGCGTGGGCAGCGTGCCCGACTGTAAATCGTTCGCCAGTGAAATCGGCCAGCGAACTCCGTCGCGCAGTCGTGCGAGCGTCAGGTGAGGATGATAGCGTTTTCGCTCCGGTTCGATATCCAGCTCGCGCAAGGCATTGTTCAAATCGTAATGCAGCCGCGAGAGACTCTCACCTCCCTGGTCCAGGCCAAGCCAGAGGACTCGCGGTCGCGCCGGTTTGGGAAATGCACCGATGCGCCCCAAAACGCACTCAAACGGAACGTGGCTTGCCGCCACCTGTGCCACTTTCGCGCAAAGGTCGCCGACAATTCGGTCCGGAATGTCACCGAGAAAGTTGAGCGTCAAGTGCATTTTTTCCGGCGCGGACCAGCGGTATTCGGGATACGCCCGCGCCAGCAAACGAGCAAATCGTCCGATCGCGCGCTGGACGCCAGCAGGAATCGGTACGGCAATAAAGGTGCGAATGGTGGAGGCCATGACGGGACGCGGGGGAGGCTGATTCGATCGACGGGTGACTTGCGGGACCAGTGCGTTCAATGATAATTCTTCAACAGCTTTGCGTGAATGGACCTGTATGAGACGTTCGACCGCTGCCGCGCGGACGTGCCGTGAACGCTGTTGACTCGATCCCCTGGAAGGCCCACGACGTGATGGATGATTCAGTCGATGAAACCTGATGTCGATCAACGCCGGCTACTGCTGCTCGGGCCGCAGCCCGAATACTCGTCGCTGCGCCGCGCACTGGAGCGGCTGAAAATGACGGCGCCCGTCGCGCTTGTGACCGCTGGCTGGGAAGAGGATGAACCGGACCCGCGGCTTCTCGCACCCTTGCTCGACAGCGTGCCATCCGGTTCGTTCAACCTGAACCTGTTCCAGCGTTCCGAGGAACTCTTCGCGGCCGATCCGGAACTGATCCAGATGCTTCGCGACCGCCAGGATGAGCTGCGATTGTTGCGCGACGTGTACCGCGTTCGGCTGGAGCACGCGCTGGAAGCGGTGCGCCGCATCGAAGTCGATCACGAACAACGAATTGATCTGACCGCCGAACGTGAATCCGCGATCGAAATGGTGCGGTTGCTCGACCGCCAGTATTTCCTTCGTACTTGTCAGGTTTGCGATGCGTGGGACGAGCGACTGCAAACGCCCTCGCGCCAGGAAGTCGTCCGCCATCGGGGCGAATTGCGGACCTTGCTCGATGGAAGTGCGGCGATCGTTATCAGCGGAGGACATGCCGCCATTATTCTCAATCGCCTGAGGATTTTTGGAATCCTGGAAATGAACGAGAAATTGCCGGTCGTGGCCTGGTCGGGAGGCGCGATGGCACTTTCCGAACAAATCGTTTTTTTTCACGACAGTCCGCCGCAGGGGAGGGGGGACGCCGAGGTTCTCCGCGCGGGGATGGGGCTGTTTCACGAGTTCCTCCCGCTGCCCGACGCGCGCAGCCGGTTGAGACTCGACGACGCGCCGCGAGTCGGCATGTTTTCCCGGCGCTTTGACGCGTGGCAGTGTGTGGTGATGGATGAACAAACAATCATGGATCGGCGGCAAGGCGAGTGGTGGGTTTCTCACGATACACGGCGACTCGATCACGACGGATCGCTCGTGCCGGTAACAGAAATGGCTGCCGTGTGATTCAGAATATTTCAATAAGTCTGCCCGACCCCCGCTCGACGCCTGGCGAGATCGAAGTTTTTTTGAGCGAGCGGACCTTTCCAGTCGTGGAAGGGTCGCTGGTGATGTTTGTCTATCGCGGACAGGCCGAGCTTGTGTCATTGCGGCACTGGATTTACGGATTGCCTGCGAGTATTCCGCTGACGCGACTCGGACGGACGGACTTGTGGTTTCGTGTGATGGAGTTTCCGGAAGGCTCGCGAATCGAGTACAAGTTTGGCGTGACCCGAAGCGGTTTCGAGGAATGGATTCACGATCCGCTGAATTTGCACATTGCTCCCGACCCGTTCGGTGGCAACTCGGTTGTGCGGACTGCCGGATGCAAAACACCGGCGTGGGCGCTGCCGCGGGCAGAGACGCCGCACGGAAAACTGGAACAGATGATTGTTGACAGCGCCGTCTTTGGCGATCAACGCCCGATCATGGTTTACCTGCCGGCGCGTTTTCGCACTTATCGCCGTTACCGGTTGCTCGTCGTTCACGACGGCGGCGACTATTTGCGCTATTCGAGCATGGCGACCGTGCTGGACAACCTGATTCACGCGCTTGAAATTCCGCAAATGGTGGTGGCGTTTTCCAACCCCGGCGAGCGACTGAACGAATACGCCGACGATCCGCGTCATGCCGTTCATGTTGTGGACGAACTGCTTCCGGCCCTTGAGTCGCGCTATCCGCTGATTCAGGAAGCGAGCGGGCGGTGCCTCATGGGCGCGAGTTTTGGCGCGGTGGCGTCGCTTTCGACCGCCTGGCGTCGCCCCGGGATTTTTGACAATCTGTTATTGCAATCGGGCAGTTTTGCCTTTACCGACGTTGGCGACCATTCGCGCAGCCCGGTCTTTGATCGCGTTGTCGCGTTCATGAACCAGTTCCGGCGGTTGCCCGGAGAACTGCCGTCACGTATTTTCGTCAGTTGCGGGGTCTACGAGTCACTAATCTACGAGAACCGCTCGCTCGTGCCCTTTCTTCAGGCGCGCGGCGTGGATGTGCGTTACGTCGAGGCCTTTGACGGGCACAACTGGGAGAACTGGCGCGACCGGCTCCGCGACGGCCTCTCGTGGCTCTTCCCCGGTCCGCTGTGGGCTACTTATATGTGAAAACCGTATCCGGATTTCGCGAGAAACGAAAACTGAAAAGAGAAAACCAGAAACGGAAGAGGGAATCCGCAGATGACGCAGATTTCGCGGAAAACCAAAGGACGGAAAACGAAAGGAAGTGCGAGAATAGTTTCCAGACCTGCTCCCACCGGCACATGGCCGGATGGGGAGCTGCTGAACACTGAAAAAGAGAAAACCAGAAACGGAGGACGGTATCCGCAGATAACGCAGATTTCGCGGATAACGAAAGGACGCATCACGCCGTCCGCAGATAACGCAGATTTCGCGGAAAGCAAACACCACGTCGCCGCACTGGCCCTGACGGTGCATCACGCCGTCCGCAGATAACGCAGATTTCGCGGAAAGCAACACTGAACTCTCAACCCCAACTCTCAACTCTTAACCCCCAACCCAACTCTCAACTCTCGACTCTCTCATGCCTACCCGAAGAATTGGACTGTCGCTCGGCGCGGACCTTTGCTGGCCCATTTGCTATGAGGAAATCCTCCGGCGGCTAGACCTGAATATCGACCTGGAGGGAGAGCAAATCCGGTTTGAAGTCGAACGAGTCGTCATCGAGCCTTTTAACATTCGTCAGCCGTGTCCCTACGACCTGGTGATCGACCGGGTGACGCACTGGTATGACACGAGCCGCGAGTGGATCAAGAAGTCGATTGTGATGGACGGGTTGTATACGTACAACAATCCGTGGTCGATCCAGTCGATGGAAAAGCAGACCACCTATTGCGCAATGGCTCATCTTGGCTTGCCCGTTCCCGAGACATGGATGGTTCCGCCCAAGTCCTACGAGCACCACGCCGATCTTGACACGACGTTGCAGCGGTACGCCCGGATGTTCGATCTGGGCGAAGTCGGCAGGGAACTGGGTTATCCGATGTACATGAAACCCTACGACGGCGGCGCGTGGAAAGGAGTCAACCGCATCGAGAGCGAACAGCAGTTGCGCGACATGTACGAGGAGAGCGGGACATACCTGATGCACTTGCAGCAATCGATCGAGTGCTTCGACCGGTTCGTTCGTTGCATTGGACTGGGACCGCAGTTCCTGCTCGTCAGTTACGATCCGGGCGCGCCGCTGCACGACCGCTACGAAATCCGCCACGATTTTGTTTCGGTTGAGGAGGCGAATTTGCTGTCCGACATGACGATGACGATCAACTCGTTTTTTGGATGGGATTTCAATTCGTGCGAGTCGCTGCGGCGCGACGATACATGGTATCCAATCGATTTCGCAAACGCCTGTCCCGATTCCCAGGTGACGTCGCTGCATTACTGGTTCCCCTGGCTGGTGATGGCCAACGTGCGCTGGTCGGTCTTTTGCGCGGCGACGCGGCGGCGGATGCGCAAGAATCTTGACTGGCAACCCTATTATGAAATCCGCGATCGGGAACTGCCGTTACGCGAGCGGCTGGCCGAGTACGCGGCGATCGGTCACCGGCGAATGGAGTCGGATCGTTTCGAGGAATTCTGCGACGTGTACCTGCCGCACCTCGAGCAGGTCGCGCTCGAGTTCTTTGCGACTGACGCGGCGCGCGACGCGGTTCGGAAAAAGGTCGCGGCACTCTTCCCGGAACACGAACTGGAGGAGTTTACTGAACTGTTCTGGCAACGGATTCAGCATTGGCGACGAGACCAGGCAAGGAACGAGTCAGGAACGGAGACCAGTTTTGTTGATCGTTGACAACCGATTTTGAGTAGCAATGGAAAAGACAATTGACGTATTTGGCGTCGGTAACGCCATTGTGGATTTGCTGGCCATGGTGCCGGACGAGTTTGTCACCTGCCAAAAATTGCAACGCGGCGCGATGACACTGGTCGATTCAGTCCATCAGGCGCAGATCCTTCGCGCCCTCGGTCATCACAAGGTCGAAATGGCCTCGGGCGGGTCGGCGGCCAATACCCTGATCGCGGTCGCCCAGAGTGGAGGCACCGGCATCTATTGCGGCAAGGTCGCCCACGATCCGAACGGCGAGTTCTATCGGCAGGACATGGAGGAGTCGGGAATCCGCTTTCCGGTGACGATGGCACCGGAAACGGCTGATCCCACGGGGACATGTGTCGTTCTCACGACACCCGACGCGGAACGAACGATGTGTACGCATTTGGGTGTTTCCACGTCGCTGGCGGTCGGCGATCTGGAGTGGGACCTGCTCGGTCAATGCCGGTTCAGCTATATCGAGGGCTATCTGTGGGACGCACCAGGCCCTCGCGCGGCGTGTCTTGCCGCACTTCGGGAATCGCGGAAACGTGGTGTGCGAACTTCGTTTACCTTTTCGGACCCCTTCCTCGTCGGTCGTTACCGTGATGAATTTCTGGAAATGGTGACCGAGTGCTGCGACATCCTTTTTTGCAATGCCGACGAGGCGCGACACCTTTTTGAGAATGAGTCGCTCGACGAGTGCCAGCGGCGACTTGCCAAAATGGCCGAACTTGTATTTGTAACCGACGGAGAGAAGGGCTGTACCGTGCTTGAGAACGGCGGCGTCGCGCGCGTACCGGCGTTTACGGTCGAGGCGATTGATACGGTTGGCGCGGGAGACGCGTTCGCGGGCGGCGTGCTGTACGGGCTGTCGCGCGGGATCACCAGTGCGCGCGCGGCGCGGTGGGGCAACTGGCTCGCGGGCCAGGTCGTCGCGAAAACAGGTCCCCGGCTGGAGGGATCGCAGGCGGAGCGACTCGACGCCGTTCTCGCCTGAGAGCACGTGCGCGACGCCGTAGGGCGAACCGCCGTTCGCATGGCTCGGATGCCGTAGTGCGACTGCCAGTTCGCATGGCTCGGATGCCGTAGTGCGA
>JBGTFW010000014.1:0-1978 GCA_041747075.1 Pirellulaceae bacterium | reverse complement strand
CCGTTGCGCGTGCGGCCGTCGCGCGGCGCGAGCGATTGCTGACCAGGCCGAGCGCGCTGGCAAGGGCGCGGCCTGTATACGATTCCGGGCAAGCGGCAATCTGTTCGGGAGTCCCCGCGACGACAAGGCGTCCCCCCTCGGCACCTCCCTCCGGTCCGAGGTCGATAATCCAGTCGGCGGACTTGATCACGTCCATGTTGTGTTCGACGACGAGCACCGTGTTTCCGCCGTCGACGAAATTTCCGAGCACGCTCAGCAGCAACCGGACGTCGGCGAAGTGCAGTCCGGTCGTCGGTTCGTCGAGCAGGTACAGCGTCTTGCCGGTACTCCGTTTGGAAAGTTCGCGGGCAAGCTTGATCCGCTGCGCCTCGCCGCCGGACAACGTTGGCGAGGGCTGTCCGATCGGCAAATAGTCCAGTCCCACGGCCTGGAGAGTCTTCAGCCGGTCGAAAATTTTCGGGACGTTTTCAAAAAGCTCAAGGCCCTTTTCGACGTTCATTTCCAGAACATCAGCGATCGAGTGACCCTTGAAGCGGACCTCCAGCGTCTCGCGATCGAATCGCTTCCCCTGGCAGACCGGGCAGGTCACCCACACGTCGGCAAGAAAGTCCATCTCGAGACGGTTGGCGCCGTTGCCGTCGCAAGCCTCGCAACGACCGGACTTGACGTTGAAACTGAATCGCCCCGGCTTGAATCCGCGACGCTTCGATTCCGGCAATTGCGTGAAGAGCTTGCGGATTTCGTCGAAGACCTTGACGTAGGTCCCCGGATTGCTCCGCGGCGTGCGACCGATCGGCGACTGGTCGATCGCAATCAGCTTGTCGAGCAATTCGACGCCGGAAATGGAATCGTGATCGCCCCTCTCGCCCAGTCCGCGATTCAGGTCCTCGCGAAGCGCCTCGACGAGAATCTCATTGACAAGCGAACTCTTGCCGCTTCCTGAAACACCGGTGATACACGTAAAAGTCCCCAACGGAATGGCGACGTCGATGTCCTTCAGATTGTTTTGTCGCGCACCGTGTACGACGACCTGGCGTTGCGGATCGACGGGACGCCGCGATTGCGGAACGGGTATCTCCAGTTCCCCCTTGAGGTACTTGATCGTGACGCTCTCGCCGGTCGCCCCATCCGACGTTTTGGAAAGCAGGTTTTCCGGCGCACCGTCGGCGACGATTCGCCCGCCATGAATCCCCGGCCCCGGTCCAAAATCGATGATCCGGTCGGCCGATCGCATCGTCTCTTCGTCATGCTCGACGACGAGCACCGTGTTCCCCTGGTCGCGAAGGTGCTGCAGCGTATCAATCAACCGGTCGTTGTCGCGTGCGTGGAGTCCGATCGACGGTTCGTCGAGGACATAGAGCACGCCAACCAGCCCGGACCCGATCTGGCTGGCAAGGCGAATGCGCTGGCTTTCGCCGCCGGAAAGTGTCGGTGCCGTGCGGTCGAGCGTCAGATACTCAAGTCCGACGTTGAGCAGGAATCCGAGCCGGTTGCGGATTTCCTTGAGGGCATCGACGGCAATCAGCGCCCCGGTTTCATCGAGCTTCAGTTCCGAGAAAAACTCCCGCGCCCGATCGATCGACAACTGGCAGAGTTGCGGGAGCGAGAGTTCGGGGGCTTCCGCGAATTGAGGACTTGCCGTCTCGAGGCGAATGTTCCGCGCCTGGCGATTGAGCCGCTCGCCGTGGCACGACCCGCATGGAATAGTATCCATGTACGATTCGAGTTGACGGCGTTTTGTCGAGCTTTTCAGATTGCGATACTTCCCGTTCAGCTCCGGAATGATGCCTTCGTACTTGCCGCCGTACTTGTGGACGCTGTGGCCCTGTTTCCAACTGTACGTGATATGCAAATCGCCGGTGCCGTACAGAAGCTGCTGTTGCAAGGGCGCGGGCAATTCTTCCCAGGCTGTCTCCAGCAGATGGCCGGCTTCAAGCCCTGCTTGCCGCTCGAGCGTTTCGGCCACGCCCTCGAACTG
>JBGTFW010000013.1:0-6644 GCA_041747075.1 Pirellulaceae bacterium | reverse complement strand
TATCGACAGCGAAAGCGCCAGGACGACTTCCAGCAACGTAAACGCAGCTCGAACTGACGTAGCTCGAACTGCCAGTTCGAGGGATGTTGATCGCGCAGCTCGAACTGATTTCGTAGCTCGAACTGCCAGTTCGAGGGGATTGTGGAATCGAACCACGCTTCCACACTCGCAATTCCCGCCGCAATTTCCGTTCATTGCAGCACCGATTGTTCGGGTTGATAGTCCGGGTCCCGAAGCCACCGCATCAGTGTAAACGGCGCGATCGCCGACGTTTCGGAACTATGCTGAACGGCGACCGTCACGGAGAGCAATCCCGGCACGTCGGTGGGTCCCGTCTCTACCGAATAAGTCCACTCGGGATTTTCGGCGATCGGCGTGCCGGCAGACGACTGAAGGGGGAGAACACCCGCCGAGATTTCGGCCATTTTTGCATCGCAAAGAATTTGGGCCTCGCTGTGCCACCGCGTGTTGTTGGCCGCGCGCGAACCGAGGAACACAAGGTTTCCGATGACGACTAGCGCCCCGCCAAGAATTGCAATTGCCACGATGACTTCGAGGAGCGTCAGTCCATTTCGTGGTGCCGGCGTCAACGGCATTCTTGCCGGATCGTACCCCGTTACGATTGAAATCATTGGCGCGCCTCGCTGCCGCTCGGGCTGAGGCTGCGGCTGGCGACTCCGGTGAGACCGCGAAGGTTGACTTCCATTTGAAGGCCGGTTTTCGATCGGAGGAGAATCGTGGCGTCTTGCGAAGTCCCGTCGGGATAAAACAGAACGGGCCGCCAACTGGCGAATTGCCGTGATCCGTTCTCCGCCACATGGGCGCTGCGCGCATCCTGCATCGTCTCACCCGCCGAGAAGATGATTTCGTTCTCCAGTGTGTGCTGGAAAGAGGGTGCCGCCGCGCCGCCGGTGAGCGACTGAAAGCCGGTATTCATGGGTGCGACCCAATAGTCGCCTCCCCCGCGCTGGTAAAAGAAGGCGTAAACATCACCTGTCTTGATCGCGCGAACGCGCGCATCAGCCAGCCGCGCGCGAACGATATCGGCCGCACTTCGCATTTGCTGACCGGAAAAAATTCCGGTCACTGCCGGGACCGCCATGGCCGTGATGGCGACAAAAACGGCCAACACAAGGAGTATCTCAAGCAGCGTGAAACCTGATCGCCGATTCGCGAACCGCGCCCCGCGGCGATTCAGTCGTGTTTCACGTTGGCAGGCGGAATGGCTCATTGGTAGTGCGGGGTTATGTTGCAACGCGATAGTAGCGCGACCGTAGCGCGATTGCAGCGCGACTTTACCGCGATTGCAGCGCGAACTGCCAGTTCGCGCGAACCATGTGAATTGGCAGTTCGCACTACGCTCTAATTCCACCATCTCGCGGTTCCTCCAAAAACAAACCGGACACTAGCGCGTTCCGGCTGATGGGAAATCCGGAATTTTGGACAGAAAAAAAGCCTAGCCCGGTGTGTTCGACACGTCGTCTTCGGTGCTTGCCTGACGGTCGGGTCCGGCAGAGATAATGACGACTCGATCGTTTACTTCGTCCGGAGTGTACTTGTAAGGTTGTTTCCACGGGTCGTCGAAATCGGGAGCTTCCAGGTAGGGGCCGCCCCATTCGGTGCGATTCATGCCCTGCACGGGCTGGACCAGTTCCTCCAGCTTCGAGGGAAAGTGCTGGTGGTTGATCTTGAACATCTTGCAGGCGTTTTCAATCGTCTTGATCTCACTGATCGCCAGTCGTGACGTGGCACTGCGCTGCATGGCCGTGAACCCGATCGTCGCCATGGAGGCGAGGATCACGAGAATCGCCGCCACGAGCAGAATCTCCAGCAGCGTAAAACCGCGTTGTGCACGGCGTCCGCGGGTTCGGCTAAAAGCAGAATTTCGTTTCATGGTTTGGCATCTCCTGTCGTAGAGGTCTTTGTCTTTTTTAATATCGAAATTGTTCGGGTGTCATCTTGTATTGCAAATCAGGCAAACGCGCTTCCCATGTTGAGCACCGGCATCAGCAGCGCAATGACGATGAAGAGGATCACGGCGGCCATCACCATGAGCATTAACGGCTCCAGCAGGCGAACCATCAAGTCCAGTTTTCGGCTGGTCCGTTTCTCAAGTCCGTCGGCGATGTGAACGAGAACCTTGTCGAGCGTGTTTGACTCTTCCGCCACCGAGATCATTTCGGTGACGGTAGGCGGAAATTGCCCTGATTTTTCCAAAGGCCGCGCCAGCGATTCACCGGCGGTAATGTTTTCAGTCGCTTCCTCAATGGTTTCCGACAATATGCGGTTTCCGGTGGCATGGCGGCTGATTTCCAGCGCCTTGATGATCGGAACGCCGTTGGCCAGCAGCGTCCCCAGCACGCGGCAGAACCGCGCCACGGCGAGATTCTGGAAAATTGTCCCGAAAAGGGGTAGCCGGAGCCGGATTTTGTCGGCGAGGCGGTGCCCCCGTTCGCTACCTAATTGAACCCTCGCGACGACAAAAAGTACCGCGACTACGATCAAAAACGGCAGCCCCCAGCCCCGTATAAAACCGCTAAAGGCGAGCAAGGCGTCGGTCGCCCACGGGAGCTTTCCCTGATCCCTCAGCATCGTGAACATTTCGCCAAACATGGGCACGAACCAGACGATGAGGATCGTGACAATGAGACTGCCAACGGTCACCAGCACCAGCGGATAGACGAGTGCCCCGATCGTGCGACCGCGCAGTTCGGACTGCTGCTCGAGGAATTCCCCGATCCGTTCGAGAGCGTCCTCAAGGAAACCGCCCTCGGCTCCGGCGCGGCTCATGTGGACGGCAATTTCACTGAAGACCTTCGGGTGCCGCGCGAAAGCGTCGCCAATCGCCGCACCATCCTCGATTCGCGTCGCCACGTCGTCGATCACGTCACGCAACACGAGCGACGTCGATTGCTCGCGGAGAATCCGCAGGGAACGGAGTAGCGGAACGCCGCTGCCCAGCAAGGAAGCCAACTGGCTGAAGAATGTGCTCATCGTCTGGGCACTGGGGCGTCGCCGGATTTTCACGCCCGACGATTGTTTTTGCTCGGAGACCTCGAGGGGAAACAGAAGCCGGCTGGAAAGGGCCGAGACGACGTCGCGCTCGGTCGTCGCGGACATCTCGCCCGTGATCCGCTGCCCCTCCATGTTCCTCGCGATGTAGACAAACTCAGGCATGTTCCCTTGCCATTCCAAAGCGGTCGCTCTTGGTCACGCGCATCACTTCGTCGATGCTCGTCTCCCCGTCAACGACATGCTGCCAGCCGTCTTGCCGCAACGTGTGCATGCCCTCCTCAAGACCCGCTTTCTTGATTTCCCACGTCGTCGCGCGTTCGTGAGCAAGCTCGCGAATTCTCTCGGTGGTGACGAGCAATTCATAAATACCCGTTCGCCCGTGATAACCCACGTTGCGGCACTCGCGGCAACCCGCGGCGCGATAAAGCGGTCGCCCGTCGAGCAAATCCCAGGGAAAATCGTCGGGAACGTCATCGACAGTCGGCGTAAAGGCGACGCGGCAATTGCTGCACAGGCTGCGCACCAGTCGCTGGGCCATCACCGCTTCGACCGTACTCGCGACGAGGAACGGCTCGACGCCCATGTCGACCATTCGCGTGTAGGCACCCGCGGCGTCGTTCGTGTGAAGGGTGCTGAAAACAAGATGGCCGGTCAACGACGCCTGAATGGCATTTTCCGCCGTTTCAAGATCGCGAATCTCCCCGACGAGAACGACGTCCGGGTCGTGCCGCAGAATACTGCGCAGTGAATGCGAAAACGTCAGTCCGATTTTTGGATGGACCTGAATCTGGTTGATCCCTTCCAGTTGATATTCGACCGGGTCCTCGGTGGTGATAATCTTGGTTTCGGGGCTGTTGATCTGGACCAATGCGCTATAGAGCGTCGTGGTTTTTCCCGAACCGGTGGGACCAGTGACAAGAATGATGCCGTGCGGCAAGCGGATTAGTTTGCTAAAGACGTCGCTGGTGCGTTCGTTCATGCCGAGCCGTTTCAGCTCGAACACCATTGCTCCCTTGTCGAGAATCCTCAGGACGAGTCCCTCGCCGTGAATCATCGGCATCACGGAAACACGGACGTCCACCTCGCGACCACGAACCTTCAGCTTGATGCGACCATCCTGGGGTAACCGCTTTTCAGCAATGTTCAGCCGCGCCATGATCTTCAATCGGCTGATGATCGCGGCGTGAAAATGATTGATTTCGGGCGGAGTCGGCTGGTTGTGCAGGATGCCGTCGATCCGGTAGCGAATGACAATGCCGGAGTTCTGGGACTCGATGTGAACGTCGCTGGCCCGCGTCTCGATCGCTTCGAGGAGAATCTCGTTGACGAGCCGGACGACCGAGGCCTCCTGGGCCATCTCCGAAAGTTCCGACCCGTCGGTCTCGATGTCCTCGAGCAACTCGACGCCGTCCTGATCGACGCGCTGCTCGATGAGTCCCCCAACCGTCTCGCCGCCGACTCCGAAATGCGTCTTGATGAGTCGCGTGATTTCCGCGCGCTCGGCCAGCACCGGCAGCACGGCCAGTCCCGTCGACGCGCTCACTTCGTCCAGCGGATAGAGGTCGAAAGGATCGTTCGTCGCGACGACAATCGCACCGTTCTGACGACGCACGGGAAACAACGTTTGGCGAAAGATGATCTTTTGCGGAACCGACTGAAGGAGCGTCAGGTCGATGTCGGCTTCTCGCAAATCGACGAAATCGATGCCGACCGAATCGGCCAGCGCACGGAGCGCGTCGGCCTCGACCACGTAACCGGCGTCGATCGCGGCGCGCAGCACATTACCCCCCTTGCCGCGAAGGGCTTCGAGTTGCGACTCGTTGAGGAGTCCGCGATCGATAAGGACTTGTCCGGTTTCCATGCCGTCGATTGATCCTGGCCAATGTGCGATGCGACTTGCCAACGGGTCGCTTGACTATTCTACCTGCGAGTAAGCCGCGATCCGTCGGCGAATCCCTGGTCGAGGCTAAAAGGCGGATTGTGCAGGGTTTGAGGGTGTTGTCGGCGAAGTTCTCAGAAGCGAGACAAGTTTCTCAGAAGCAAGATCAACGCCATAGTTAATAACCCGGCGTACGCGGCGGGGTTTCGCCAAAGCACTCATTTAGCGGGATTTCCAGCCGATTTGACCCGAATCGACTTCGACACGAGTGCCGCGTCAAGTCCCCGTTCCCGGGTTAGCCGTTTTGGCGCACGTCCCGGTTCCTGGTTAGCCGTTTTTTGGCGCAAGTCCCGGTTCCTTCGCCTTTCAGGCGCGGGAGAGAAATTCGCCGGTGCGCGTGTCGACCTTGATCCTTTCGCCTTGCTTGAGGTATTCGGGGACCTGGACCGTGTAACCCGTTTCCAGCACGGCGGGCTTGGCGCGGCTCGTCGCCGAGTTTCCGCGGACCGCCGGGTCACAGCGGGTCACCTCCAGTTCAACCGTGTTGGGAACCTGAATTCCGACGCACTGGCCGTTGTAGATAAGAACCATCACGCCCTTGAGTTCGTCGGTCATGAAATTCAGCTCCCATTCGACGTCGTTCAGGGGCACGTCGTATTGCTGGTAATCGACTTCGTCCATCAAGTGGATTTGCAACGCGTCGCGAAACATGATGCTGACCGGCCGCCGCTCGAAGTTTGCCTCAGAAAGCGATTCTCCTCCCTTGAGCGTGATGTCGGTCTTGATTTTCGTGACGGCATTGCGGCCGCGGAACTTGTACAAAGTCGCCGCGCCGCGCGCCGACGGGGACTGGACGGAGAGCGATTCGATCACCACGGGCGATTCCTGGTAGACGACGATTGCGCCGGGTTTGATGTCCTTTGCCTGCATCGACGGGTAAACCCTTGTCCGATTACATCACTGACATCGTTTGGGGGTCCATCGCCACTCCCTTGCAAAGGCCCGCCAACGCATCGAGCACGAGCAACAGCCCGCCCGGATCGAGGAACTGGTCGTCATCCGTGGCGGTCGCGATTTCCTCGAAGTGAAAGACGTCGAAACGCGAGTCGAATTCGCGAAGCCGCGAGATTTTTTTCGAGTCCTCGCCGGTCAGCGTCATCGTTCGGGCCGCTTCCAGAACCTCCTGGACCTGCGCGATGACTTCCGCGCCCTGGGTCAACACGATATCAACCGCCGCGAAGTCGCGGTGAGATTTCACCGTTAGCGATTCAAATCCATTTTCGTTTTCAGCCAGATTGACCGTCTCGTACCGGGGTCCCAGCGATCCAAGAGCCTCCTGGAGTTTCTCCGCCCCGGGAAGATTCCTGGCGGCGAACAGCACAAAGTACGTTTCGCGGTACTGGTATTGATTGTTTCCAAAAAGGCTCATGCGAGGGATTCCGCTGGACCTGTCCGGTTGCCGAACGAAGCTTGCCACGCCCGCTATTCGGTGGACTGGGGTGGATCGACGACGCGACCCATGTACCAGCCGCACTTGGGGCAAACGACATGCGTGGGAAGCACGGTGTTGCACTTGGCACAAAACGTCAGGTTGCGGGCCTTGACATGGTCGTGGGCTCGGCGACTGCCGGTGCGGCTATTGGATTGCTTGCGTTTTGGAACAGCCATGGTTTGATTGCCTCCAGTCTCTATTATGCCAAGCCTCGATTAAGGCGGGGCTCAACAGATATCAGATATCGAGCGCGGTGGT
>JBGTFW010000012.1:0-35222 GCA_041747075.1 Pirellulaceae bacterium | reverse complement strand
GTGACCGGGGGAGTGATCGCCGGCGTTGGAAGCGTGATTATCTTTATCCCGCAGATTCTCATTCTGTTTTTTTTCATTGCCTTGCTTGAGGACTGCGGGTACATGGCCCGCGCCGCCTATCTGATGGACAAGCTGATGAGCAAGGTCGGCCTCAGCGGCAAGTCCTTCATTCCCCTGCTTTCGTCGTTTGCCTGTGCGATTCCCGGCATCATGGCGACGCGCGTGATCGAATCGAGGCGCGATCGCTTGTTGACGATGCTCGTCGCGCCGCTGATGAGCTGCAGCGCGCGGTTGCCCGTTTACATCCTCTTGATCGCCGCATTTGTCCCGGCAACCGGGTTGCTCGGCGGCTGGATCGGTCTTCAGCCGCTCGTCATGTTTTTGATGTACGTCGTCGGTGTCGTGGTGGCGATGGGAGTGGCGTGGGTCTTGCAAAAAACCATTCTCAAGGGTGAAACGCCACCGTTCGTGATGGAATTGCCCGACTACAAGATTCCCTCGGTTGGCAATGTATTGCGGCGGATGACCGAGCAGGCGTGGGCCTTTGTTCGCCGCGCTGGAACGTTGATCTTCGCTGTTTCCATCGTGATCTGGGCGCTCACGTACTTTCCCCATTCCCCGGAAGTCGCTCGCCAGGTCGAGACGCGGCTGGCCACTGAGACCTTTGAGTCGGGAGCCGAACGCGATGTCGCGATCGAACGCGAAACGGCAGCCGCTTACATGCATCAGAGCTGGCTGGCGCGGATGGGGCGCACAATTGAACCGGCCGTGCGACCGCTGGGATGGGACTGGAAAGTCGCCAGCGCCGTCGTCGCGTCTTTTCCGGCGCGCGAAGTCGTCGTGGGCACTCTTGGAGTGCTCTATAACGTCGGCGAGGAGGTCGATGAGAACTCCGATACCCTTCGCGAACGATTGAAAAACGCTCGCTGGGAGGGCTCGGACCGCCGCGTTTTCAACTTGCCAATGGCGCTCGGACTGATGGTCTTTTTTGCACTGTGCGCACAGTGCGTTTCGACCCTTGCGATCATGGTCCGTGAGTCGGGCGGATATGGATGGCCGCTTTTCACATTTGTCTACATGACCGTGCTCGCCTACATCGGCGCGCTGGTCACCTACCAGGCGGGGATGTGGCTGGCGGGAGGCGGAGGCTGATGGACTGGCAGACGTGGGTCGTCATCGCACTGGTCGCCGGGGCGGCGTGGTATTTGGCCCGTCGCTCGATCGCGGCGCTTCGCGGTCGGGGAGGCGGCTGCTCGGGTTGTCCGTCGCACAACACACGGGAGGACCCAATGCGCCCGATCCGTCGTCCGCTGGTGACACTGCAACCTGGCCCGCGCGCAAAAGCAAAGAACGAATCGCACTGAGAGAATCGCCTGGCTCTCGCTGCGCGTCCTCCCCGCACGCATGCCTTCGCGTGCACGCCTTCGCGTGCACGCCTTCGCGTGGGCTCATCTTCGTGCGAACTGCCAGTTCGCATCGTCGGGTTGTGCACTGCCGCGTCGTTCCGGAGACCTGCGAATTCCTGTTCACTCGCTTGCGTTTCGGGCTTGTATGTCGGCGGGGCGCACGCCTTTTTGAAACCGGTCGAAGCCAAACTCCGATGGCTCGTACGTGCCCAACGGCGTCACATCCAGCGATCCGTCAATCACGGACTCCAGCCCCGCCAGCAAAAAGACCGCGTTGACGATCAGCCTGCGCAAATCGGCACTCTCAAAATCCGTCGCCGCTCCCATCGTCGTGCAGAAGATTCGCGATGTCGCGCCGGATTCCGTTTGCCAATCCCGCAGCCATGCAAGCGGCATCATCGGGTCGTTGTGGCTCGTCTCGGCCGGCGGGCTGTCGGGACTCATCCCGTCAAGCACCTGGCCGTGCATCAGAATCCGTGCGTTGTCCGGCAAATCCCGAATGCCGTACACGTCCGTAGGACCCCACACGTCCTCGACGCCCGTCAACACCACGTGCCCGGCATGGTCCGGGTTGATGATCGCGCGAGTCGATTGTTTGCCGTGATCGCCGTGATGGCTGACCCACGATTCGCCCAGTACCTGGCGACCGAATCCGCCCGGCCACTCGGTCGAGTTCCATCCGTAGCGGGCAAACTCGCTGTCGCTGTCGTCCGGATAGCGAAAGGCGTGCGTTGAAGTTCGCAAGGCAATGATCGGATGGCCAGACATCAAGTATTGGTCAAAGTATTTCATCTGCTCGTCGGGAAGGTGGCGAAAGCGGAGAGCCATCACGACCAGATCGGCCTCCTCAAGCAGGTGCATGCCCGGAATATTTGTTTGCACACGAGGATCGATCATCCCGCTGTCCGGATCCACGGCAAAGAGGCAATGGCAGGTGAAGCCGTGTCGCCGGGCAAGCAATTTGCCGAGCATGGGGAGCGCTTCCTCGCTTCGATACTCCTCGTCGCCGGAGATAAACACAATCGTCTTGCCGCGTCCCGCTGCGCCACCGGGCGCGACGTCCGTGGCGCCACTGGGCGTCCAGGTACACCACAATTGCGACGAAGCCCTCGAATCCCCGGCGACGACATCGGGTTGCTGGGCCTGGGCGGCTTGCCCCGCAAGGATCAACAAAACCAACACGACGACCGGCGGTAGGAACATGATCTTCAGGACGGGTGAGTACGAACGTGACAAGTAAACAGGTCGAGCTCCAGTTGCAGGACGAACCGCCAGTTCGTCAAGCGATTTCCGCACGAACTGGCAGTTCGTGCTACGGCTCGTGCTACGGCTCGTGCGACAGCCGCACGAGTTCATCGTACCAAGGCTACCCGACCTCACAAAACGCAGTGCTACGGAGATTTGGGGTGATCGATCGCACGAAAGCGCGAGGCATGGACCAATCGTTCCCACAAACGCGCCTTTCGAAGGCGCGGGTCGCTGACAGGAACAACATGCTGTTTCCCGCGGCGGGTTCGCAGTTCCACCTGGTCTCCGTCGAGGACCTGGCCAACCACCCAGAACTTGTCCACGACGTAGTTGTAGAAATCCCCCTTGCGGGCCGCGGTGGTTACCCTGGCGCGCGGTCCCGGAGAGCGGCTCGACTTCTGCTTTCGGTACACAACCCAGTCGCCGGGTTTGAGGCTCCCGAATTTCATTTTCCCTTTTTCCCCGTGGCGGTTGCCAGGCACAGAGGCTGACCAGGCAACACTTCAATTCAATTGGTAACCGGCGTGATTATTTGATTCTATCACAGGTTGCCGAAAAAATGAATGGAAATCACGAGCCGGCTTCGCGTTCCTAATGATGATGGCGGTCGAAGTGGAAATCGTAGTGCCAGTGGCCGTGGTGGCACGGTTCCCGATAGATCACGACCGGGCGCGGCTCGTAGTATTGCTCCACGATGACGGGACGCTGTTGGACTACCGGTGCCGTCGCCAGTCGTGCGCGCTGCATGGCGTCGATGACCGTCTCCGCAACGCCTTGCTGGTGCAGACCAATAATATCGTGGACCCCCGGTCGCTGTTGGACACCGTGGGTGTAAATTTGATTGACGATGACCGACGGGCTGACGCCGTTCTGGCTCATGACGATCACGTCCTGGAAGGAGACGCCGGCCTGATAACGGGCAATCTGGTGCTGCTGGTACTGATACTCGCGGTGGTTTTGCCGGTCGCGTTCCTGACCGAGCAGTCCGCCCGCGATCGCCCCGACCGCGCCGCCGATCAAGGCGCCCTCGGCGGTCTCGTCGTTCTGATGACCAATGATCCCGCCGATCACGGTCCCCGCGACGCCGCCACCCACCGCCCCGCGCTGTGTTTCATACTGGGCGTGGACCGGTGAAGCTGAAAAAGCAACCAGAATTACGCCAATCCAAATCATTCTTGACATCGCCGCGATCCCTGCAACAAGTGATTGAAGTTGAATCCTGTCCGCGACGCACAATTCGCGGCGCGCTGGATAGTATCGTCAGGCAACCCGCAAAACTACAGGATTTGTGCAGTCACGAAAGTGCTTGCAGTCCAAAGGTCGACGAATTGCCGGGTCACCCCTGGAACCGGTAACCGACGCCGCGGACGGTTTCAATCACGTCGGCTCGAGGTCCGAGCTTTTTTCGAAGCGAGCGAATATGCACGTCGATCGTCCGTTCGAGGACCAGTGCGTCGCCGCCCAGCGCGGAATCGATGAGTTCGTCGCGTTCAAAAGCGCGTCCAGGCTGGCGGATCAGCGTATCGATCAGGCGGAATTCGCTGGGAGTCAAGTTCAGCACGTTATCGTCGAGCGCGACGCGATGGCGAAGCCGATCGACGGTCACTCCACCGCGCACCACGACGTCCCGGCCCTCCTGGTTTTCGTCACGGCGGCGGCGAATGGCTTGAATGCGCTGCAGCAGCACGCGGACGCTGAACGGTTTGGTGACGTAGTCGTCGGCACCGGCGGCAAAACCGCCGAGCTGATCGTTCTCGGCACCGCGAGCGGTCAGCATGATCACGGGAATCGCGCGCGTCTCGTCCGCCGCGCGGAGGCGACGGCAGACTTCCAGCCCGTCGATGCCTGGGATCATCAGGTCGAGGACGACGACGTCGGGCAGATTTTGCCGCGCCTGGCGACACGCCTCAAGCCCGTCCGCGGCGACGATCACTTCATATCCCGCGTGCCGCAGGTTGTACTGGAGAACGCCAGACAGCGCCGGATCGTCCTCGACGACCAGCACGGTACCCGATTCCGTGTTTAATTGCGTCATTCGCCCATTGTCGGTGAAGGTCTTGTGAAGTAGTCGTTGTGATTGTGTCGCACGATCGCGCCGTCGACGAGGTAGATCACGTCTTCGGCGATATTTTCGGCGTGGTCGGCGATCCGCTCGATGTGCCGTGTGGCGGAAAAGCAGTGGAGGGCTGGTTCGACGAGCGCCGGGTCCTGTTTCATGAGGTTCCGCATCTCCTCGATGATCAACAGGTTCAGTTCGTCGACGCGCGCGTCCATCTGGATCACCTGGCGGGCGAGCGGCATGTTCGACTGGACGAACGAATCGAGCGCCTGCTTGACCATCGTCATCGAACGGGTCGCCATTTCCGGCAAGGCGTCGGGGATCGGGAACCAGGCATGTTGATGCACGCATTGCGCTCGTTCGGCGACGTTACAGGCCAGGTCGGCGATGCGTTCCAGGTCCGAGTTGACCTTGAGAACCGTTGCAATCCGGCGAAGGTCGCTTGCAACGGGCTGGTGCAGCGCAAGCAGCTTGAGGCATTCTTCCTCGATCCGCACTTCGTTGTGATCGACATCGGCGTCGGCGCGAATCACTTCGTCGACCAGTTCGACGCGCTGGTCGCAGAGCGCCCTCGTCGCCTTGTCGGACATTTGCTCGACGAGTGCGAACTGGGCGATCAGCCGGTTGTGAATTTCGCTGATATCGCGAATCAGGTATCTGGACATGTTTCTTTTTGGGGAAATCGCCGTTTAGCCGAACTTGCCGGTTACGTAATCCTCGGTTTGTTTTTCGCGGGGCCGGGTAAAGACCTGGTCGGTGTCACCGGCTTCGATGATCTTGCCCTCAAAGAAGAACGCCGTCCGGTCACTGCATCGCGCCGCCTGTTGCATGTTATGCGTCACGATCACGATGGTGTACTGCTTTCGCAGTTCAAAGATCAGGTCCTCGACGCGGGACGTGGAGGCCGGATCGAGCGCCGAGCAAGGTTCGTCCATGAGGAGAATTTGTGGCCCGACGGCGATCGCCCGGGCGATGCACAGCCGCTGTTGCTGGCCTCCCGACAGTCCCAGCGCCGATTCGTTCAGTCGGTCCTTGACCTCGTCCCACAGAGCGGCCTTTTCGAGCGACCATTTCACCAGTTCGCCAAGGTCCGCTTTCCCCACCCGGAAATGAATGCGCGGCCCGAAAGCGACGTTTTCGAAGATGGTCTTGGGAAACGGATTGGGCTTCTGAAAGACCATTCCGACGCGCCGCCTCAAATCGACGACGTCGGTCTGGCGGTCAAGAACGGCCAACTCGCCAATATGAATCGAACCCGATGCATGGGCCGTGGGCACCATGTCATTCATCCGGTTGATCCACTTGAGCAGGGTGCTTTTGCCGCAACCGCTGGGGCCGATAAACGACGTGACATGGCGGGCGGGGATATCCAAAGTGACATCGTGAATCGCCTGGAACTCGCCGTAAAAGGCGCTGAAGTTTTCGATGTGAATTGCCGTCACGTCGGAAGGAGTCACGGCGGCGTCGCGGGATTCGCGCGTTATGGGTGAAGTTGCCGGTTGTTCGCGAGTGGTATTTTCCATGGTGGCGCGATGATCCATCGTCAAACGCGGACCTGTCGTTTCTCGTACCGGTTACGAATATAGATGGCGGCGGAGTTCATCACGAGGAGAAAAACCAGCAAGACAATGATCGCGGCGGCCGAGAGGTGTTCAAAACCCTCGTTTTCGTCAAGCGCCCAGCGATAAATGGTCACCGGCAGCACCGGGGACTTGTCCATCAGTCCCGACAGCCCGGTCGTCGTCCCGAGGACGCCTCCCATGACCGCCAGAACGGGTGCCGCCTCACCGACGGCCCGGCTCATCGCCAGAATCGCACCGGTCATGATTCCCGGAATCGCCGAGGGAAGAACTGTCCCGCGAACGACTTGCCACCTCGTGGCCCCCATCCCGAAAGCGGCTTCGCGCAGTGAGCCGGGTACTGCGCGGATCGCTTCCTGCGATGCAATGATAATGATCGGCAGAATCACAAGGGCAAGTGTCAACCCCGCGGACAACACGCTCTTGCTGAACGGCAAATGGATGTGCCACCAGCGGTTTCGGCGAAAAATCGACGCCGAGGCCCCTTCAAAAACCGTGCGCTTTCGGACTTCCGGGTCGCTCGGCGACGAAGCGGAGCGGGGGAGGACGTTGAGCTTGATCTGTTCGCCGGTCACCGTTGTCGCCGTGACGGGCCGGTTGATCCGGTAGATCGTCTGAAACCGGTCGGCCGCCGGGAAGTTGACCCACTCACCCCCCAGCGTTTTTGCCTGGTACCAGTACTGCGCCCCGAACTCCGCGGTCGGCGGCTTGTTCGCCTCGATCCGCGGAAGGAAGCTGAACATGTACACAAAGGCCGTTAGTCCGAGAATGCCGTAGACGATCGAGGGGACACCCGCGAGGTTGGTGATGTTCAACTGGACAAGTCCGTGAAACCCCCTCAAGGCGCGGTGTCGCGGCCGGAATTCCTCCAGAAAAATCGCCGTCCCGATTCCGACTGGCAGCGCGACCAGTCCGCAAATAACGGACACGACGAGCGAGCCGAAAAGCGCCTGGCGGATGCCGCTCGCTTCCGGCTGTTCCTCGTGATGCACGCCGGTAAGGAAATTCCAGTCAAGCCAGCCGCCACCCTCGACAACGACCGTCGCGAGCAGCGTTATCAGAATTACGATAACGAGGCTGCAAACGACCAGGCAAACCTGTGCGAAAACCTCGCTCAAGCGCTTCCGCCGCGCTTCACTGCGACGCCTCGAAAGCAGTTCGCCGACATCCTCGTGATTCATGGTTACTGGTACTCCTCGCGAAAGCGGCGGCGGATGACCTGGCCAATCAAGGTGATCCCGAAGGTCAGCACGAAGAGCACCGCGGCCACGGCGTAGATCGAGAAATAGCCAACCGTTCCCGGCACAACGGACTCACTCTTGAAAGTCTCGACGATGTACCCGGTCATTGTCTGGGAAGGGCCGCGCGGGTCGAGCGTCAGGGTGGGCGTGCTGCCGGCCGCAAGTGCCACGACCATCGTCTCGCCGACGGCACGGGCGATGGCAAGGAGAAAGGCCGCGATGATTCCCGACAGCCCGGCGGGCAGCACCACGCGGATCGTCGTTTCGAGCCTCGTCGAACCCAATCCGTAAGCCCCCTCGCGCAGCGCGCGGGGGACGGCCTGCAATGCATCCTCGGCCAGCGACGTGACCAGCGGCAGACAAAGAATTCCGACGGCGATTCCCGCCGACATCGCATTGAACGCCTTGAAGTCACCCAGCGGGACCAGCAAATGCGGTGTAATAAACTTGACGGCGAAAAAGCCCAGAACGACTGTCGGAATCCCGGCGAGAATTTCCAGTGCCGGTTTGAGTATCGCGCGGACGCGCCGCGGTGCGTACTCCGCCAGATACACCGCGCACACCAGTCCCATCGGCAATGCGATCAGCATCGCAATCGCCGTGATCCGGAACGTACCGGACAAAAGCGGGAGGATTCCGTAACTCAGCTCCCCGCGCGTTTGCCCGAGCGTCCACTGGCGATCAGTAAGAAACCGCCAAAACTCGATCTCCTCACTGAGAAAAAACCCCGACGCCTCGATGGCCAGCATGGCGATGATGCCGACGGTCGTCGCGAGCGAGACCAGCGCGCAGGCGCTCAATCCCGCGACGACCAGCGCCTGGCGACGGTGACTGGCCGCCGACGATCGCAATTGCACCGTTTGACCGGCGATTTCCATGAGAGGTCCCCCTCAAGTGAACGAAAGGGTTACTTTTTCGACAGGTTGTCCTCCGTGTAGGTCTCGATGAGCGTGCCGGAGCGATGATCCCCCTTTTCATCGAGGAAATGGGTCCCCGTCAGTTCCTTGTCGAGGTGGTCGCGGCCGCGCTGGTAGATTTCCGCCGGAAGCGGCACGTATCTCGACTCGGTAACAATTTCCGAAATGTTGTTGAGATAAAAATCGACAAACTCACGGATTTCGGCGCGCTGGTACGATTCGAGATTGATATAGATAAACAGCGGGCGACTGAAAGGTGCATACTTGCCCGATTCGATCGATTCGAGTCCCGGCGTTACCGCCTCGCCGTCGGGGTTTACGATCGGAACGGCTTTCAGTTCCTTGCGATTGGCCTCAAAGTAGGAGTATCCAAAGAAACCGATCGCGTACTTTTCCTGCCTGACGCCGGTCACCAGCAGCTTGTCGTCTTCGCTCATCGTAATCTGGCCATCCTCACCGGCGCGCATGCCGACGTCCTTGCCCACGACTTCCATGAAATAGTCGTGCGTCCCGGACGCCACGCCTGGAGCATAGATCGTGATTTTTTCGGCGGGCCATGCCGGATCGACTTCCTTCCAGGTTTTCACCGCCATGTCCTTGCGAAAAATCTTCGCAAGTTGCTCGACGGTCAATTGCTTGACGAAGTTGTTCTCCTTGTTGACCACCACCGTCAGCCCGTCCCATGCGACGGGCAGTTCGATGAACTGAACACCCGCCGCTCGGCACGTTTCCAGTTCGGAAGCCTTGATCGACCGCGACGCGTCGGAAATGTCGCATTCCTTTCGTGCCAGCGCGGTGAATCCGTTCCCCGTTCCCTGGCCGCTGACCGAAATGTTGACGGCCGGATACTGGTCGTTGAACATTTCCTTGGCCTTGAGCGAAATCGGCTCGACGGTGCTCGAACCCTCGATCGAGATGCTTCCCTCGAGATTAGCGGCCCCGGAGGAACCCTTGCCGCCGCCGGTCGTTGATGGGTTGGGGTTGGTCGTCGCGTCGCAGCCCGCGAGAATCAAACTGGTCAAAACTGCGATGACCGGAAACGGAGATTTGAGTTGGGACATGGCTTGAATTATTTGGTATTCAGTGGAAGTGTCGGGGACGGGGTGACACACCATCGGACCAGAGCGGACGTCATTTGTGAAGGCGCGGTTAAGAAAGCTTTATACTCGTGCCCGTACTCACACTCGACACCCCGGCAGGTTGCGTCATTGTTTTCCGCGATTCGAACTTGACCACGAGTACGAGTCCGAGGGGATTGGTTTTTCCGTTACGATTCCGGGGAATCCCTCAGACGAACCCGGAACGTGCTTCCCCGGCCGATGCGACTTTCCAGTTCCACCCCCCCGCCCAGCGATTGTGCAAGGTGCTTGACGATCGCCAGGCCGAGACCGGTGCCGCCCATGTCACGCGAGCGGGCGCGATCGACCCGATAGAATCTTTCAAAGACCCGCGACTGGTGGTCCGGCGCGATTCCAATTCCACTATCGACGACCTCGATCAACGGCTGTGCGGTCTCGCGACGCGCAAGCACCTCGACCTTGCCCCCGCCGGGCGTGTAGCGCAGCGCGTTGCTGATGAGATTGCGGAGAATCGTGTGAATGGCGTCGGCGTCGCCCATCACCGTGACCGGCTCCCGTGTTGTGCAAGTCAACTTAACCGATCGGCTGTCGGCCTCCGCGCGAAATTGCTCGACGACTGTCCGGCACGCCTGGTTCAGGTCGACCGGCCGGAATTCCATTACGGCGCGACCCGACTGGGCTTGCGACAGTTCGAGGAGTTTTTGCACCTGCTGTTCGAGCAGTTCGGCCTGCGATTCAATCTGCTGGACAAAGTCCATGTTTGCGGTTTCGTCGTGGAGCGCGCCAAGTCGAAGCGTTTCCGCGAAGGCCTTGATGGCGGAGAGCGGCGTCTTGAGTTCGTGCGAGACGTTTGCGACAAAGTCGTGGCGCATCGATTCCATTCGTCGCAGGTCGGTCACGTCGTGAAGTACGATCACCAGTCCGCCCGTCGAGCGATCGGCCAGCGCGGTAACGCTTGCAAGCAGCAGTCGGCGCGGTCCGCCGAGCGCCAGTGTCTCCAGTTCAATCGTTCGCGACGCGCGGGTCAACTGGGCCTCCTCGATCGCGTTCCGCAGCACCGGGTAACGGACCGTGTCGAAAAGTCGTTGTCCGGCAAGCTCGGAGAGCTTTCGCGAGAGCATACGGCAGGCTGCGTCATTGGCCAACTGGATTCGCCCGCCGGTGTCGATCGCAACGACGCCTTCGATCATGCTGGCGAGGACGACGTTCATCTGTTCGATACCCGCGCGGAGTTCCTGCTCGCGGCGCGAAGTTTCCGCATCCGTCGCTTCCAGCGTTTCAGCAAGTTCGCGCCATGGTTGCGGTGCCCGGCGGAGGGAGGCTGGTAATTCCGGATTCCCCATGGCGCGCCGACCGATGGCGCGGTTAAACTCCCCGGCAGGTCCAAGCAGATGGGCGAGGCTCGCGAGGAACACGCCGCCGCCGGCGACGATCAGTACCAGCGCCATGGGCATAAGCGAGACAGCCGTGACCGCGCTTTCCGGTGTCTCCCTGCCACCGGCCAGCAGCAAGAACGCGGCCGCCACACTCGCCTCGACGAGCGCGAAGACAAGGAGAAATCGCCACGCAGCCGATGGAAGTTTGATCATTCGAGTTGATTCCGCCCGCCATCGGCACTCCGCGCGGGACGAGGGACTATCGATTCCGACGGTAAACGTGGCTTGACGGGCTGGTCCGTCCCCCGAAGCAGAGGATATAACGCCTCGCGGGATTCCAGTTCCGCAACGAGCCGCGCGGCCAGCTCGCGCAGCCGCTCCGGTTCGCTTTCGGCAAGGTTGTTCGACTCGCCGGGGTCCTTGTCGAGCCGGTACAGTTCCCACAATTCCTGATCATAAAAATAAATGACCTTCCACCTCCCCATGCGGATGGAACTGTGCGGCTGATAGCCACCGCCGCGCGGTCCCCAGACATGTGGATAGTGAAAGAGAATCGCCCGGTCACCTGGATCAGCGTTTCCTGAAGGAACATCGCCCAGATCGCGGCCGTCGATCGGTGCGGCGTTGTCACCGCCCGCGGCTCGAGGGTTGGCACCCGCCCAACCGCAAATCGTCGGCATCAAGTCCTCGGAAATAACGGGGACGTGCGAAATGGAATCCGCTTCGATCGGAATTCGTTGCTGAAGCGGACTGCCACTGTCCGGCGTCGCCCACGAGATCACCAGCGGGACACGCGTTCCACCTTCATACGCGGAACCCTTCCCCTCGCGAAGCGGATGGTTGTGCGTGTTGTCCCCGGTCCCGTACGCCGTCATCTCCCGCGCATGGGCTGACAGTCCGCCGTTGTCCGACGTGAAAACAATGATCGTACGATCGGCAATGTAGTTGCGGCGAAGCGACTCCATGACCGAACCCAGCGCGGCGTCCATGCCTTCGACCATGCTGGCGTAGCAGGCTTCGACTTCGGGAATGGGTATTTCGGTTCCCGGATAAACCCGGCCGCGATAATGATCGATGAACGAGGCGTGGGGCTGGATGGGCGTGTGAACGGCATAAGGTGCCAAGTAGAGAAAAAAAGGCTGGCGATCCTTCACGGCGCTTTCAATCGCCGCGACCGCTTTGGCGGCAAGTGCCTCGGTGAGGTGCGTTTCGGTTCCCTTGTATTCGTCGAGGCCCGGTACCGCCCACACGGAAGGTTGACCGTCGTCGCCCGGTTTGTCGTAATGGTCCTCCCCCTGGTAACTGCCAGGCGCTCCCGCCGAATGACCGGCAATGTTCACGTCGAAACCAAGGTTGCGCGGATCGGCTCCGGGCGTTCCAATCGCGCCCCAATGCGCCTTGCCGACGTGGATCGTGCGGTAACCAGCCGACTTCAGCGCCAAGGGCAGCGTGTTGCCGCCGGGCTGAAGTCCCTCCCGTCGCCAGTCCGGCGGAGCGGCCAGCCGATCGGTGGTTCCGGAATTCTCCTGATCCACGCGAAGTGTCCAGTTCGTCACGCGATGCCGCGCGGGGTTTAGCCCCGTCATGATCGATGCGCGTGTCGGCGAGCAAACGCAATGGGCATAGGCGCTGGAAAAACGAAGACCGCGCACGGCAAGTTGTTCGAGTCGGGGCGTTCGGTAATGACGTTGAAACAGCGAAGGCGCTTCGCCAAACGCAACGCTTGTATCCTGCCATCCGAGATCGTCGACAAGAAATAGAACGATGTTGGGGCGATCGGGTCGCGCTTCGGGCGGTTGCGCGGCAAGTCCGCTGGTCAGGAACGACGTCAAGAGGACGCATGGGATGGCCGACGATTTGATGCGCATGTTAAATCGGGAAACAGGACATGGTTGGACGCCGTTGCGATACGGTCTAAACTTGGGTTCCCTCGCAATGTCGTGGATCGCTCCGCGATCGAAACGCAATGATCGCGGAGCGATCAACGACATTCGCAATGATCGCGGGGCGATCAACGACATTCATTTTGTCCGGCTTTAAAGAATCCCATGTCGAAAACCCACCATCCCGGACCCAGTCGCGGAGCGTCCTTTCGTTTCGCGGCGACTTGTTTCGCTGCGATTCTGCCAGCCTTCCTTCTGCCAGACCTCTTTCTGCCAACCTTCCTTCGGACGGTCTGTTCCGCACAGCAAACGAAGGAATCGGCAGCCGCGGGTGGCCAGGACGAACGGCATTCGGGCGAACACCAGTATCCTCCGAACCGGCTGGCTGAACAGTCCAGTCCCTATTTGCTGAAACACGCCCACAATCCGGTGAGCTGGCAACCGTGGGATGAAACCGCGCTCAAGCAGGCGGCGGATGAGAATAAAATGATCTTTCTTTCCATCGGGTATTCGAGTTGCCACTGGTGTCATGTCATGGAACGCGAATCGTTCTTGGACGAGGAGATCGCGAAGATTCTCAACGAGAATTTTGTGTGCATCAAGGTCGATCGCGAGGAGCGACCCGACGTCGACACGATCTACATGACGAGCCTCAACATATACAGCCAGTTGACGACGGGGCGGGCGGGTGGCGGATGGCCGTTGTCGATGTTTCTCACGCCGGACGGACGCCCTTTCTTCGGCGGCACGTACTTTCCGGCGCGAGACGGCGACCGGCCGGGCGCGCCTGGTTTCCTGACCGTTCTCAATCGAGTGACGACGGCGTGGAAAAACTCGCGCGATCGTCTCGACCATGACGCGAACCAGTTGACCGAATACACGCGTGCCGAACTGGACGGACATCGCGAGGGAGACGGCGGTTCGATCAAGGCGGCTTGGAGCAAACGCTGCCTTGAGGTCCTCGGCGAACGGTTCGACAAGGAATTTGGCGGGTTCGGTTATAGCGAGACCAATGCGGACCTTCCCAAGTTCCCCGAGTCGCCGAAACTGTTTTTCCTGCTCGATCTTTGTGAGTCATCACCTGAGAGCGACGCGACTCTTGCCCGCACGATCCTCACGACGACGCTCGATCACATGGCCCGGGGCGGGATTTACGACGCCATCGGCGGTGGTTTTCATCGGTACAGCGTTGATCGCTACTGGCACATCCCGCACTTTGAAAAAATGCTTTATGACAATGGTCAACTGCTCAGCGTCTACAGCCGCGCGTGGAAACTGAGCGGGAATGAGGAATACCGGCACATCGCCGAGGGCATCGTCCGGTTTGTCGAGCGTGAACTGAGAGACGCCGATGGCGGTTTTTACGCCGCACTCGATGCGGAAAGCGAAGGCGTTGAGGGAAAATACTATCGATGGGAACGGGCCGAGGTTGAACAGGCGCTCGAGCCGGACGTCTGGCAAATTTTCTCAAAGGTCTACAGCGTCGATGGCGATCCCAATTTTGAAGAGGAGTTCTACGTCCCGATGCTCGCGAAATCGATCGGCGAAACCGCCGTCGAATCTGGCATGGAGCCGAAGGAACTGGAAAGTCAATTGGCCGCCAGCCGCGATGTACTGCTCAAAATACGGCAGCAGCGCGTTCGCCCCAATACCGATACCAAAATCCTCACAAGCTGGAATGGACTGATGATTCGCGGACTCGCCGACGCCGGCCGGATTTTCGACCGGCCCGAATGGCACGACATGGCGGCGCGGGCCGCTGACTTTGTTTGGACAAATCTTTACATCGAGGGGCGATTGCACCGAACGAGCACCGACGGCGACGTTCGTCTGAACGCCTACCTCGACGATTACGCCTTTTACATCAACGGCCTGATCGCGCTTCACGGGGCCGACGGCGACGCGCGGTGGCTGGAACGAGCCGCCGAACTTCAGGTGGTGCAGGATGAACTTTTCTGGGCCGAAGACCATGCCCGTTACTACGACACGTCATCGGATCATGAATCTCTCCTCGTGCGAACGAGCGATTCGACGGACGGCGAAATCCCCTCAGGCAGTTCGGTTTCAGCGGAGAACCTGTTGTATCTCGCCGAGGCGCTGGAGAGGCCCGAATTGCGCGAACGGGCGCGGCGCGTTGTCAGTGGTTCGTCGGGACTGATTGACGATTTCCCCGCCGCCGCGCCCCGGCTGATTATCTCCGCGCGGGAACTGGTCGAGTAGGTTCTAACGCCCAGGAGGGTCGGTGTCCGATGTGGCGATGATTTTCTCCGCGTCGATGCTCGGCGCGCCTGTGCTCGCTGCACGAATACCGACATACGCTCCCACCGGTGCCGGGCGACCGTAATGGAATCCCTGTGCCAGGTGGAAGTTCATGTCCTTGAGAATTTCGTGGGATTCCTCGTTCTCGACCCCTTCGGCAAGGGACTTGATGCCAAGGTCGTTGACCATTTTGGCGATCAGCGAGACGACTTCCTGGCGTTTCGGCGTGGCGCGGTGAATGTCGCGGGTCAGTTTCATGTCGAACTTGACAAAATCCGGGCGGACTTCGCTCAGTTCGACCAGCCGGGCGCGGCCCACGCCGAAATCGTCAAAGGCAAGTTGCATCTCGAGCGCGTTGAGCAAGTCGCGGAGGCTCTCGATCAGTTCCGTGTTGGTGATCGCCGCTTCGTGGATCTCGAGCGTCATCGCCAAATCCGGTGCCAGCTCGCGGAGACTTGTCAGCGAACGCTTGAGGTCGGGAGTCGTCAGTTCAATTGGGTGAGTGTTGAGAAAGATATTCAGGCCCGCTGGAAACTGGCTGGCCAGTTGAACCCCGTAGACCCGCATGGCACGGCTCAGTTCCGCTTCCAGATTGAGCTTTGCCGCGGCGGAAAACATTTCCGCGGGAGTCTTCAGGCCAAAGAGGCGGCTCCGCCCCAAAACCTCGTATCCGATTGTTCGGCAATTCTGGTGCAAGTCAACAATTGGCTGGAAAAAGGGGACCGCACCTCCATCATTGAGGAGCCGGTCAAATTGCATCATCGCGAGCGCGCGGTCGCATGATTCCTCGTGGAGCGTACATCCCTCGGTAGCCGCGCGCCCCGATCCGAGGCGAAAGACAATCGTGGCGAATTGAATCAGGTCTCCCTCGGACAAGACAACATGGCCCGAACCGGAAAGCCGGTTGCCATTCACGAACGTTCCGTTGGTGCTGCCGAGGTCGCGAATGCACAACTGGCCGTCGACTTCGAAGAGGCACGCGTGATTTTTTGAAACACTGGCGCAGGGCAGCGCGACGGGCGCGTCGCCACGCCGTCCCACTTCGCAGGGAAGTGCCGGGATATCAATTCGGCGGACTCCGTCCGATTCACTGACTTGGCCGGAGAGGTACCAGGACTGATTCTTCGGTGACAGCGTATGCGAGGTTTCCATTGGATGGTATCGAAAAAGAGGAGGGAGGGCGCGCCCGGACTCGTTGGATTCGAGGGATTCTGATTCAGCATCTCACAGCCCGGCGTGGCGACGAAAAACCGTTCACCCTTATACATTTAGCACGCGGTAACCGCCCAATAATTGATTTCTTCCGGTTCTGCGCTGGGAAATCCGGCCTTTCTTGCGACCTCCGACATTTACCGGCTGTGACACCGTGCTGATCAGCCGAAAACAAAACGGGTGGACCCGCGCGCGTACCCGGCCCGTTGGCGGCGCGGCTTCAGGCTGTGGCAATTACGACGATCAGGGCGGTTATGAGCATCACGGAAACTGGCAGTTCCTCGATTGACCTGCTCGCGACAATCCTCTCGGACGAATCGTTTCGCCCGGCGGAACCGGCGACGCTGGCGGAGACCGGCCTTCCCTCCTCGCTGATTGAGTCGCTGCTGGTGAAACGTCTCTTGCTGGTCGGGCGTCGAAGCGGGCGTCAGCTCGCCGACGAGATTTGTCTGCCGTTTAACCTGCTGGAAAAAACGCTGCAAAACCTTCGCTCGCGGCAGATCATCGTCCATCAGGGTTCGGCACCGCTCAACGACTACCTCTATACGTTGACCGAGGCGGGCCGCGACCGCGCCGCGCGCGAGTACAACAGTTGCGCCTATTCCGGCCCGGCACCGGTTCCCCTGATGGACTACGTACTCTCCGCTGAAGCGCAAACGATCCGTGCCGAAAGCCCTCGCGCCTCGCAACTTCGCCAGGCGTTTAGCGACATCTCGATCAACACCGACCTTTTCGAGAATCTCGGACCGGCGATCAATTCGGGCGCGGGCCTTTTTCTGTACGGCCAGCCGGGGAATGGAAAATCGACTTTGGCGCGGAAGATCACCCAGTGTTTCGGGCAGCAAATCTGGATACCGACGGCGATCTACGAGGATGGACAGATCATCAAGCTTTTTGATGCCGCCTTTCACGAGATTGCCGGGAGAGAGGAGAAGACGACTTTCAAGGACGCGGCGTTCGACCGCCGCTGGATCAAGATTCGTCGCCCCACCGTCGTCGTCGGCGGCGAACTGACAATGGACGCACTGGAAATCCGCCACGACCCGCGCGGCAACGTCAGCGAGGCACCGCTGCAAATGAAAAGCAACTGCGGGTGCCTGCTCATCGACGACTTTGGCCGTCAGCGGATCGAGCCGACGGAACTGCTCAATCGCTGGATTGTTCCGCTGGAGAGCCGCATAGATTTCCTCACCCTTTCCTCGGGCAAGAAAATCCAGGTCCCCTTCGAGCAACTGATTATCTTCTCGACCAATATCGAACCGTCCGATCTGGTCGATGAGGCGTTTATGCGGCGGATTCCCTACAAGATAGAAATTACCGACCCGTCGGTCGAGGAATTTCATCAACTGTTCAAAATCTACGCGCCCCGATTCCGCTGCGAGTATCGGCAGCAAGTCGTCGAGTACCTCGTCGAAGAGCATTATTTCAAGTCCGGACGCGGAATGCGGCGCTGCCATCCCCGCGACCTGCTGGCACAAATCCGCAATTACTGCGTGTACAAGGAAATCCAGATGGAAATGCTTCCCGAGTATTTCGATCGCGTTGTCAAAAGCTATTTTACCGTCGTCATCGGAAGCGAGGGGACGGAAACCCGCGCACGACGCGGCATGCCCGGCAAGAGCAACGACGCCTGACGTTAACCCGCCCCTCGCGACATGACTGTTCCCTCACCATCGACCCTCGCTCCCGACCAGTCCGTACTCGGTTATGTGCTCCGCGAGCGCATTGGCTCGGGGGGGTACGGCGAAGTCTGGTCGGCCGAAGCGCCTGGCGGGCTGATCAAGGCGATCAAGTTCGTTTTCGGCTTTCACGACGAAAACCGGGCACAGCGGGAACTCAAGGCGCTGGACCGGATCAAGCACATTCGCCACCCCTTCCTTCTCTCACTCGAAAGGATCGACATCGTTGACGGACGGATGGTGGTCATTTCCGAACTGGCCGACATGTGTCTCAAGACCCGTTTCAACCAATGCCGCGAGAAAGGACTCGACGCAATCCCGCGCGACGAACTGCTCCAGTACATGCGCGAGGCGGCGGACGCACTCGATTACCTCGCGGACGAACACTCGCTGGCGCATCTCGACATCAAGCCCGAGAACCTGCTGCTCGTCGGCGGACACGCCAAGGTCGCGGATTTTGGACTTGTCAAGGAATTGCACAATGTCAACCAGTCCCTGATGGACGGACTGACGCCCGCCTACGCCGCGCCCGAACTGTTCGATGGCCAGCCGGGACGGGCGAGCGACCAGTATTCGCTCGCGATCGTCTTTCTCGAACTGTTGACGGCGACTCGTCCCTTTTCCGGAACGACTGCCGCACAGTTGGCCAACCAGCACCTCCACGGCCGGCCGAACCTGAACAGTCTGCCGCGCGCCGACCAGGCGATCATCGCGCGGGCCATGAACAAGGACCCGAAAAGGCGCTTTCCGGACTGCCGAACCCTCTTCGCGGAACTGGCGAAACGCCGGCACCGGTCACGAATGACGCGCCAGCTTGATGCCGCCGAGCAACCCGAATTCGTGTTGGGAAACCCCGATTCTTGCACGACGCCCGTCGGCGCTGATTCCGCGCACTCGCGCAACGACATGACGATGACAGTCTCCGAGTTGGAGATTCCGTCGATGAAGTTCGACACGAGTCTCGAAAAACTCGCGCCGCTGGAGATTGATGAATCAGCCGCTACCGTTCGACCGACTCTCTTCGTGGGTGTCGGACGGACCGGCACGTGGATCCTCAATCAACTGAAGCAGCGAATCACACAGCGTTACGGAGAGCCGGACCGCCTGCCTGCCTTTCGGTACCTGTGTCTCGACGTCGACCGCAATTCGCTCAACGAATTCGCCACGGGCGAAAAGAGCGAATCGCTCCGCGCCCACGAAATCCTTGCAGTGCCCTTGCGGCGGCCCGACGAATACCGGAACGACCCATCCCTCGACCTGGGCTGGATCGGACGGCGCTGGATCTACAACATTCCAAGAAGCCAGTTGACTGAATCGTTGCGGCCGCTCGGCCGGCTGGCTTTTGTCGATCACCACGAATCGATCTACCAGCGTCTCCATGATGAACTGGAACGCGTCGCGCGCGAGGAGAATCTCGCGACGACCGCGGAAACGACGGACCTCTTGCCGTCGTTGCTTACGCCACAAGTCATCTTCGTGGCGTCGATTGCCGGCGGTGCCGCCAGCGGCATGTTGCTTGACCTCGCCTTCTCGGCGCGGATCGCGATGGGGGAACTTGGCCTGACCGACGATCATGTTTATGCCCTGCTCGCTCACGGAACGTCGCGACAGGCGGGTGACCACCGTCTCGCGATCGCAAACAGTTTCTGCTTCCTCAGCGAACTTTATCACTACAACCTGAACGGGTACCCCGGCAGCGAGGCATGTGGAATCCCCGAGTTCGACAACGAGACGCCCGTGTTCGACGCCGCGTACGTCGTTCACATGGGAGACGATCTGCAGCAGGTGCATTATGACCAGGGCGTCAACGCCATGGCGGAGTACCTGTTCCTCGGAACCGCCACCCGGACGGCGCTGTTCATGGAAAAGTCCCGGGACTCCCGCGAATTCGATCCGGGGACCGTGCGAACGATGGGGATGGGACTATTGCGAGGAGACGCGCCTCCGCTTTCCCTGGCACCTACGTCGATGCTGGTCGACAAGCTCCTCGGGAAATGGCTGGACAGTTCCGCCGCGCGGGAGGGGAAAGACACGGCGGAAGAGGTCGCCCAGCAAATGCTCGCGGCTTCACCGCTGGAGTGCAGCCGCCTCGAGAACGCCATCGTGGCGATCTGGAACGCCCATCCCGATGGCGACCCGGCCCAGGAAATCCTCAAGCGGTTTGCCGATCGACTCAAGGACGACGTGGAAGCGGGTCACCCGGAAGCCGTCGTTTCCGCCATGCGGATCATCGACGGGGTGCTCGGGGAACCCGGTCGCCAGCGCTTTGCCGGTGAACAGCGAACAACGGTTGACGTGTGCGAGTTTTGCGACGAACGGATCCGGGAATCCTCAAGGAAAATATGTGACGATCTTTCACTCGCCGTGCTTGCCATGGTCGATGATCCGGCTCAACGGGCGGGAAGGGCCATTCGCGTCGCGGAAGAGATGCAGAAGTTGCTGCAGCTTGTCCACGTGTCGCTTCAATCGTCACTTCAGGCCGCCGGGGACGCCGTCGGCAATCGCCAGACGCTCTACAGGGAGAGCCTTGCCGTGCCGGGCGAATCATCGACCAACGCCGAGCGATGGAACCACCTTGTCGAACTGATTCCGTCGCGACTGTCTCAATTGGCGTCGACATACCAGTTGCAACTGGTCCGCGCCGCGCGGGTCGAGATCGGGAACACACTCAACTGGCTTCGTGACAAGGTTCAGGCCGCGCAAACGCAACGGCAACAAATCCAACTTGAGAACGAGGCAACAAGGGCGGCCGTCCGCGAGAAACAGGAATCGCCCCCAGTCACTGGCCAGCCAATCGAACAGGCCGCACTGGCCGTCTGCCGATTGCTCCTTCCGCAACTGGAGGACGCCGTCAACGAGAAACACCTCCGGGACGCGGGAGGATTGCAGTCCGTGCTGCGACAGGGCGTCAGCCACCTGCGGCGACTTTTGGCGTCGACCGAACTCGAGGCACAGATTCTCGTGAATTGCGCGCTTCAGCAGCTTCGCATTGACAAGATCATTTTCGATGCCGGTGTTCCAATCGAACAGCTTGTCCGTTCCCTCGAGGAACTGGTTCGCACGGCAACGCCCCGGCTGGCGGTCTGCGGCGGAACGAGCCGACTTCTCATCGTCGTCCCGCAGCGCGCGCCGGTGACCTCGCTGGCCGGAATGCTCCAGCACCGGCTGGAGCAGCATGCCAACGTCATCCCGGCGACGTGCGGCGATGTCGCGGTTTGTTTCGAGATGGACCAGCTTCCCATCGAAGCCGTGGCGATGACCATCCTCCAGACGCAGCCCGATTGCTCCGAACTGATCGAACGACTTCATTGCCGTAACGATGTCGACTGGTCAATGCTCACGCCGTTGTGCTGATGGACACGTGTTCCACCCTTCAGCACACACCATCAGCCGATGAGCGCTGGCTCACGACTAGAAATCGCTGCGGCGGCCCCCTTCACGACCCTGCCGCTGGGGAAACTCGAACGCCTCGCCCTTGAGTTCCTCGACCTTGGCGCGCTGTTCGTCATTCAGCACGTCGGCGAGTGACTTCTCGATTTCCGCGTTTACCTTTTGCATCGCTTCCATCATCGCCGCCCGGTCGCCCGAATCGCGGGCTTCCTGCATCGCGTTCATGAATTTCTCGCGCGACCCGTCCATGATCTCCTTGATCGATCCCTTCTGTTCATCTGAAAGTTCGAGGGCCGCCAGCGCCTCGTCGTTCTGATAAAGGGCGATTCCAATCCGCTGGTAAAACAACTCGTTGAGTCGGCTCTGCTGCTTTTCGTCGAGGTGCGCGATAATTTCCTTTTCTTCCTCACGCATTTCCTTCAGCAGTTCCTCGATTTCGCTCGGGTCGCCCCCTTCCTGGGAAATTGCCCGCATTTCCGAGCGGAGGCTGTCGTTAAGTTCGCCAGCCGGGCCAGCGACCTTCTCGACCAGTTCCTCGCTCAATCCCAGTTCCTGCTGGACTTCTTCCATTGTCAACAGTGAGGACTTGAGCTGGGCACCCCGCATCATTCCCGGTCCGCCGCCCCTTTGGGCCTCCGCGGGCGAGACTGAAAAGAATGAGAGGGCCGCGATCGCAGCGCAAACGCCCGCCGCGTTCAGTAATCGATTTCCGTTGGTCAACAAGTTCATGGTTCTGCTCCAGCAATAGGGAAAAGGGACATTTCGTGGTCTTGATCTTACGATTTTTCAACCCGCTTGTTCACCAAGCGGACCGTTTTTTTTCCGGATTTCGTCGAATCACCCGTTAAACGATCGAAAACAGTCCGTTGTGAACAATTGCCTCAGCCCGCCGACCACGTGTAGGGGGCCTGAATCCCCAAGGGAATTCCCAGTGCCCAGTAGCCGAGCAAAAACAGCGTCCACGTGATGAGAAAGGTAATTGAAAAGGGGAGCATCATCGCCACCACCGTGCCAATCCCCGTTTCGCGAACATACCGCTGGCAAAAGACCACGACCAATGGAAAGTACGGCATCATCGGCGTGATGATATTGGTCGTTGAGTCACCGACGCGATACGCGGCCTGTGTCAGCTCAGGCGAAAGTCCCACGTACATGAGCATTGGCACAAAAACCGGGGCCAGCATCGCCCACTTGGCCGAAGCCGAACCGATCAGCAAGTTGACCATCGCCGAGAGAAGAATGATACCCACGATCGTAACGGCGGGCGGGGCCTGCGAATCCCTGATGAAGTTGGCACCCTTGATCGCAAGGAGCGCACCGATGTTGGACTGGGTGAATGCACCGATAAACAACGCCGCGAAAAAGACGAGTACCAGGTAATATCCCATCGTCTCCATCGCCCTCGACATTCCCTTGACGGCGTCGCGATGGCTCTTGAAAGTCCCTGAAACGAAACCGTGAACCAGGCCAGGGACGACAAAGAAGAGAAAAATCAAGGGGACAATCGCGTTCATCAACGGTGCCGGGGGTCGCATCGACGTCAATGATCCGGCTTGTTCGCCCTCGCCGGGTGCGGCGCGGAGGGCCGAGTCACCCGGCCATGCCCACGCCGCGAGCAACAAAACGCCGAACAGCACCGACGCTATCCCCAACCACATTCCAAGTCGATCGCGTGACGTCAGCTCGGCGATCTTTGGCATTTCATCGGGGTCGCCATCGACGGCGGTCCCCTTCAGACGCGGCTCGACCACGACGTCGGTGAGAAACCAGCCCGCGGCGATAATCAATACCGACGATGCCGCCGTGAAACCCCAGTTGCACAGCGGGTTCACGGCCCGCGTCGCATCGGCAATCGCGGCACCCTCCTGAGTCAATCCCGCAAGCAAGGGATCGATTCCCGAGGGTATGAAATTGGCGCTGAACCCGCCGGAAACGCCGGCAAAGGCCGCTGCGATCCCGGCAAGGGGATGGCGGCCCGCCGCATAGAACATCACTCCGCCGATAGGAATCACCAAAACGTAGCCGGCGTCCGCCGCCGTGTGACTGACGATGGCGACGAGAATCAGCATCGGTGTGAGCAATTGATTGGGAGTGATATTGAGCATCGACTTGAGGCAGGCATTGAGAAAGCCCGACGCTTCCGCGACGCCGACGCCCAACAACGCCACCAGCACAACGCCCAGCGGGTGAAATCCGGTGAACTGCGTGACCATCGTTGAAAGGAACTCGGCAAACTTCTCCAGCGTCAGCAGGTTGACGATCCGGATCGGCTCGGTCTGATTGGGAAGTCGTTCGGTGAATTCAACACCCGAGAGGAACCACGAGAGCACCCATGTGCCGATCAATCCCAGCAAAAAGAAGACGGCTGGATCGGGGAGCTTGTTGCCCGCCCATTCAATGAAGTTGAGGGCACGAAAAAGCACGCCTCCGGACTTTTGCTTGCCGGGATTCTTGCCCTGATTGCCGGGTGTTGTTGCCTTGCTCATCGTTCAGCTCACTGTGCACGTGGATTCAATATCAACGTGTGCCAGTTTAGCGTGACAGCGCCTCCTTTGAAACAATACAAGCCCGAAGCGCGAGCGAGTGAATCCCGGCACGTGTTGCTCACGCCGCCTGACTGGCCGCCGCAGGAATCAAGGATGCGCCTCACCATCCGCCCGAATCCAAACCACGAGCGCCCCGCCGCTCAACGGCAAATGACCTGCTCAAAGCCGCGAATGACCGGATGCCCGTTTGCCTCGCCTCGCGAATCGTCGCGCAAGAGAGTCTGAAGGCCCGCGTCACGTGCCGCGTCGAGTTCGCCAACGACGTCGCTTATGAAACAAATCGAACCTGGCTCGAAACCGATCTGGTCGGCGATCTTGCGATAACTGGCCGAATCCAGCTTGCCACCGGCCGTCGTGTCAAAAAACCCGGAGAACAACGCCAACAAATCGCCGTCGTGAGTATGGCCAAAGAACAATTTCTGGGCCGCGACGCTTCCCGACGAATAGATATAAAGCGGCAATCCGAGGCGTTGCCATTCATTGAGCTTTTTCAACACGTCGGGGAAAAGGCCAGCCACCAGTTGGCCCGACTCGAATCCGTCGCGCCACACCATTCCCTGAAGTGACTTCAGCCCGGTCAATTTCGCGTCGCGGTCGATCCACTGGTGAACTTGACGCACAACCAGTTCGCGCTTCGCCATGGCGTCGTCCGCGGATTGATTGGCAAACCACGCGGCGGCACCGGCGAACCCCGCGTCAGCCGCCATCCGTTCGATTGCCTCGTCGACTTCGGCCTCGTCCCAGTTTGCCGTAAGGAAGCGGTCAACGTGTTGCCGCGCATAGGGAAACATGACGTCGTGGACGAACGGAACAGGCGAGACGGTCCCCTCAATATCGAGCAACAGCGCCGCGCAGTTGATCTCGATCACAGGCGAACGACCGGATCGATGCGCGGGTCGTCCGGCGAAGGGATATATCGTGGCCCGAGGCAAACAGGCTGATACTCGACGTGACGGCTGCGCTCCTCATAGTGGGGCGTCCAGCCCGTTACGTCCTCAAAGAGGCGAATGCACCGAATGGTCCGGTCGTCGCACAGGTTGAACCAGTGCCGGGTCCCCCTGGGAACGTTGATCAAATCGCCCGACTCGACCGTGATGCTGAAGACCTCGCTACTTGACGGATGGATGTGAAAGACACCGCGTCCGCGCACGGTAAAGCGAACTTCGTCCTCGTCGTGCGTGTGTTCCTTGTCAAATTTGGCGAGCATCGTTTCGAGGCCCGGCGTTTGGGGCGTGACGTTGATCACGTCGGCGGTCACATAGCCGCCTTCGGACTTGAGTCGATCGATTTCCGGCGCGTAGGCGGCGAGAATCTCTTCGTTGGTTGCTTCGGGACCGATTCGGCCTTCGACATCCCACGTCTCGTAGCGAATTCCGAAAGGAGCAAGAAACTGGTTAATCGCCGCCGCTCCCTCGATCGAGCGGTCGGAATCAGGCAGGTGTATCGTTGCCACGGGAATCTCCAAAATCGGGTATGTTGTTTTAGGGGTGCGTGGCGTCCTCGTCTTGCGACGGAGTGCGACGCGTTGTTGCACGTTGTTGACCGCCCATTTTGCCCGAAAATCCGGAAAGGCACAAGAATCACAAATTGTCGAAGGGGGGAGCGAGCGGCTAGCCACGAAAGGCGCAAGTCGCTGTTTTGGTTCCAAGTCTCGGAGAGACTCGGCTACGGTTACGCTGGGTCGGTTCCGAGTCTCGGAGAGATTCGGCTACGTGAGCCGGGTCAAAAACGTGGATACTTGTCCGTCATCCGGTGCGTTGTAAAATCATTCCCGCGACGCGGCATTTGGCACCGCGTCAATCGCTCCGGCCGGAGTGGCGGAATTGGCAGACGCGCATGATTCAGGTTCATGTGCCCTTACGGGCGTGGAGGTTCAAGTCCTCTCTCCGGCACTAATCAAAGCGATTTCGTACTCGTACTCAGTGCAACGCATGTTTCATCTCCGAATATTTCTCGCATTGGCACTCGCGATGCTGGCGTTGGCCCTTTCCAGTGAATCGATTGCGCAAATCGGCGACGAGCCGGAACTACCCGCCCCACGCGCCGACACGGCGTTGCCCGATCCCGTGACCGCCAATGCGTTCGATCTGTACCGCGCCGCGGCGGCGGCGGCGCGAAACAGCCAATTCGAACTGGCCGGCGCGATGTACCATGCCGCCATCGTCCGCGCCCTTGTTGACGATGCGTTATTGCCACCCACTGACGAAGCGGCGGCCGGTGCTCGCGAGAAACTGGAGGCCCTGAACGTGCAACTGGGGGCCATTATTGAACCGGCCATCACGCGGAAGCCGGATGTTTTCGGCACGGTGCTGGGAGAACTGGAAAGGCTGCACCTCCGCGCGAAAGACGACTACAGTCCCGGTTGGGAAACCGCGGTTTCCATTCCGGACGACTACGCGGAACTCGCCGACAAGGTTACGCTCCATTACGGGGAACCGGCACGCGCAGTCCATTCACTTCTTTCCCGAGAGGATTATCTTGAAACGCATCACGCCATTCAGAACCAGACCGTTTCCGAATTGGTGTTGCGCGTCGTCGATGGCGACCAGTACCAGCCGACGACTTCGATCAGCAAGGCGGAACTGGCGCTGCTGAAATCGAAACTGGTGGAAATTGAACGGGGGCTTGGCGTCGACCCGGAACAACTTGAAAAAGACGCGCATCGCGAAATCCGTCGCCTCCTTAAACAGGATCAACCTATGGACTCACCGGCAACCGACAAGAATCAATCATCTCAATACAACGAACTGACACCCGAAGAAAGCCGCGTCATCCTGGAAAAGGGGACCGAGCGACCGGGGACGGGGGAATTGCTGGCCAACAAGGCGGCGGGGACCTACCTTTGCCGCCGTTGCAACGCACCCCTATACCGCTCCGGTGACAAGTTTGAAAGTCATTGCGGCTGGCCCAGTTTTGACGACGAAATCGAGGGAGCCGTCCGTCGCGACCGCGACGCCGACGGACGCCGGACGGAAATCCTCTGTGAAAACTGCGGCGGTCACCTCGGCCACGTCTTTCTCAACGAAGGCTACACCGACAAGCAAACGCGGCACTGCGTCAATTCCCTGTCGATGCGGTTTGTCGCGGAGGGGACAGAAACTCCCCAAACGATTACCGGCAAGAAATCAGTGGAACAACGCTGAGAACGCGTCTTGAACTTCCGCCGAGCGTGACGTTTGGCGTCACTGCGGCTTCCAGCGCTTTTCGCCCCGGTATTCGTGGCTGCGGCTTCCAGCCGCAGAAATGAGTGGAAGGGTTGCGCGATGCCGCGGCCCCTTAATCCGGTATGAACTCCGAGGCGTCGCCGACGGGGACTTTCACCGTCCGCGCCTCGCCGTCGCGAATGATCGCGACGTTGACTTCCGTGTTCGGGCTGCTCATTCCAATAAAGCGATACAGCGTATTCCAGGTCTTTACCTCTCGACCGTCCCAATGCCGAATGATGTCGCCAGGACGCAATTCTGTTCGCCGCGCGGGACCGATCGGTCCAATCTCATCGATGACGGCCCCGTTCATGTCCGGCAGGTTGTTGCGAATCATGTCGTCGTGAACGACTTCGCGAGGTACGATCCCGAGAAAGCCCCGCGTCACGGTGCCGTGCTGGACAATTTGATCGAATACGAACCGGGCGATTGAGCTTGGTACGGCAAAGCTGATGCCAAGAAACGTCTCGCCGTAGATCGACGTGTTGATTCCAACGACCTGGCCGCGCGCATTGACCAGTGGACCGCCACTGTTCCCCGGATTGATCGCGGCGTCGGTTTGCAAATATTCTGACCGGCTGCTCGACTCCTCACGCCGTTCCTTGGCACTGAGGATTCCCGACGTGACGGTCTGTTGCAAGCCATAGGGACTGCCGACGGCCCAAACCATCGACCCGACCTGCAAGTCGTCGCTATCCCCCCATTCCGCCGGAAAAAGTCCCTCCGCGTCGATCTTGAGAACCGCAAGGTCGCTCAGTGCGTCGCGCCCGACGACCCGCGCCGGAAAATGCCGACGGTCGTCAAGCATGACATCGACCCGTCCCGCGTCACCGATTACGTGCTCATTGGTAATAATGAACCCGTCGCGCGACATGATCACGCCGGAACCCTGTCCTCCCGATTGGGAACCGGACAAGGGCCGGCGAGGGTCGGTACGGCTCCGTGCAATAATGCTCACGACGCTTGGGCGAATTTTTCGGGCGACCAGTTGATAAGCCGTCGAGACCCCGTCCAACGGAGCCGTCGCAAGTTCCCGCGAAGCGTGTTCGTATTCCGCTGAAATTCTCCCGCGGGTCGAGGCGTACTGGTATCGCGCAACCAGTTCCGGTCCGAGAAACCATGCCGCCAGCAAAAGGACCAGCGACGATGCTAACCAGACCAGGCCCCACCCGCCGCCGCTTTGGGCAGAAGCTGCATTTCGGCCACGCCAGTCGCCAACAAGGGCCGGTCCTTCGCTCTCCGGCTCGATCGCAGGTTCACGTCCGATAGCTCGCGGAATCTCGCCGGCGTCGTGTGGGTGATGCCCGGCGCGTTGCGAAGGAATATCCATGTCCGATTTGACTTTCGCGCGCGGGCTGTGAATTCGTGCAATCAAGTTAACTGGACAGCACCATTTTTTTTAACAATACAAGCCCGACGCGCAAGCGAGTGAACCACTTGCGTCAAAATCGACGCGATTGCGACTCGAGCGATTAAATGACCATTCAGTCCCAACGTGAGTGGGGTCCAGCTAATTGCTAATTATAACCCGATTCGTTCGAATCGCGAAAACCCTGGGATAAATTCGTGAAACGACTCGATTTCCGACGTTAACGATTGTCGAACGGAACAACCTGAATCCTCTCGCCCGCCGGGAATAATGTCCGGTCGCCCGGAAAAACCGCGAAACCCTGGGCGCTTGCCAGCGTCAGCAAGTCAGCCGATCCCTTCCAGTCCAGCGGCTCGACGCGCCAGCCGTTTGCCTCGTGCAGTCGCGACGGCCAATAGACCGTGCGTCCAGTCCGTTGCTCATGGTCCTTGTCCAGAGCCGCATCGACGGTGCCGCATGTCCCCGGTCCGCCCGCGAGAATTTCCAGCGCGGGGCGGACGAAGACGTGAAAACAGCAGAGACTGCTTACCGGATTCCCTGGCAGTCCGAAAACCAGCGTATACCGCTCGCCGTCACGCGGCAGCACGCCGAACCAGATCGGCTTGCCCGGCTTGATCGACACCTTGTGAAAAACTTCCTCGACGTTGGCCCATGCAAGCACACCGGGAACCAGATCGGCGACTCCGGCCGACACCCCGCCACTGAGAACCAGTACGTCCGATTCCAGACCCCGCGTGATCGCCTCGCGCAATTGATCCACGTCGTCGCGACAGATTCCGGGATCGTTCACTTCGCGGCACCATCCGCGGGCCATCGCCGCAAGCATCGGGCCGTTACTGTTCCGAATCTGCGATGATCGAGGAACGGTGTCCGCTGGAACCAGTTCATTTCCCGTCGCGACGACCGAAAGGATCGGACGCGGAATTGCCTGGCATTGGGCAGCACCCGACTCGGCAAGAATTCCCACGTCCGATGGGCGCACAAGGTGTCCGGCGGTCAATACGGTTTGTCCCGCGCTCATCGCCGTGCCGCGACGCATGATGTTTTGTCCGGCGTTGCACGATTCGGCTTCGACGTAGAACCCGCCGGAGGTTCGTTCGTCGGGCCATCGCGTTTGTTCGATCATGATGACCGCGTCAGCACCTGGTGGAATTGCCGCACCGGTCATGATGCGGATTGCCTCGCCATCGCCGACGCCTGAGTCCGGGGAACTTCCCGCGAGCAACTCGCCGCGACAGACCAGTTCGCGCGGTCCGTTTGCCAAATCCGCGGAACGGACGGCGACGCCATCCATCATCGCCTTGTCAAACGGCGGCGAGTCGATGTCGCTCACCGCGTCCGCGGCGAGCCGGTGTCCCGCCAGTTCGTCCAGTCGCATCGAACGCGGCGGTAACGCCGAGACATGACGCCGGATTCTTTCAAGTGCTTCCTCAATCAATATCATCGCGGTCCATTTCAATCCGTCCCGGTGTTGCCGAACCGGCTGCGAGTGACTGGATTTCCGGCTCGGTTGATGCGTTGTCCGGACGAGCGACCGGGGTGCGGTGAAAGACGCCTCGTTCCGTTTGACTATCTATTTGACGTCCCCGATTGCGATCCGATCGATTCGCTGCCCCGCGCCCGTAGCAGACCGAGAGCAGGACGGGCAGCACGATCAGATTTCCAAACAGGCCGCCGAGCATTGAAAGCCCCACCAGCCCGCCAAAAAACACCGTCGGAATGAATTCGCTGAAACAAAGACTGCCAAACCCGACGACAAGCGCGAGCGTCGCGTAAACAACCGCCCGGCCCGTGCGAAACTGGACTCGCTGGATCGAAGTGGCAACGCTAATTCCCGATTCGCGATGATGTTTCCACGACGTGAGATAGTGAATGGTGCCGTCGATACTCAGTCCCATGCTGACGGCCGCGATCATCGCCCCCCCCATATTCAGTTCAATCCCCAGCCATCCCAGCGCGCCGAGCAATCCGGCGATCGGCAGGACGTTCGGAATCAGCGCCACGAGCACGAGCAGTGGAGAATGAAACGCAACAAGCATGACGATGGCGATCAAGAGACAGGCCATCAGAAACGTGCGGGTCTGGTCGGCGAGCACGCTGTCGACCAGCCCCGAAAGAAGCACGAAGAACCCGGTCGTCATCGGTTCCGGGGGTGCCTTCTCACCGTCGCGACCGCCAGGAGTCGGGAAATTTACGGCGACCAGTTCGCGAATACGCCCGATCAGTTCGGTTTGTTCTTCCGCGGATTTCTGTTGTTGCGTACGGAGCGTAATCCGGAAGTAATAGTTGCCGTCGTCAGCAGGGCCCGTGGTCCGCATTTGCGCCGCGAAGCCCGGCATGACTTCCGCCATTGCCTGAAAGCGGATTTCGGGTGTGAGCAGGGCGAGGATGCGGTTCTCACGGACGATCCGGTCGGCGTCCGCAAAACTGACGACGTGAGTCAGCGCGGGTTCATCGCCGGGACTGCTTTTGAGCTTCAATTCGCGGAGACTGGCCTGCAGCGCATCAATGCGTCCAAGGAATTCCCGGTCGAGATTCTTCGGCGCGGGAATCACCACGTCGATGACTCCGGCACCGCCGAGCCGTTCCTCGACGAACTGGTAGGCGCGAAGGATGCGCGAGCCTTCACGGAAATTGCGCGTGAAATCCGTTTCGACGCGGAGCCGTGCCATCCCCGAAGCGAGCACCGTGAATCCAATCAGGACGAGTCCGCCAATGAGCAGCGCGTGACGACTGATAAACCAGCTGCTCGCGCCAAGGCCGCTTTCCAGCCATCCCTCTCCCCACGTCTCCTGGGGGTCGTTGTCGAAATTCCCGAGTAACGCCAGGCCGGGGACGAGCAGCACGGTACTGACAAGGATGAAGAGGCTTGCAAATACCATCATCCAGCCAAAATCGGCAACCGGTTCGACATGGGCAAACGTCAGCGCGAGAAACCCGGCGGCAGTCGTCAGGCAGGTCCACGTAATCGGCAACAGCAGCGATGCAAAAACCGTTTCCATCGCCTTGTCGCGACCGTGGCCGAGCTTCAGGCGGGCCTCCCGATAGCGGACAATCACGTGAACGATCGTGGCGACCGAGATGACGGCCAGTATCGCCGCCATCATCGAGCTGACCATCGTCATTTTCCAGCCGAGCGCGGCCAGCAGCCCTTCGGTCATCCACATCGACAACTGAACGACGGCGACCGGAATAATGATCCACCGGAGGCTGCGAAAGCAAACCAGCATGATCACCGCCATCAGGCCGAGACAGACGCGATTGAGTTTCTGGCCGTCGCGGCGAATGAACTGGAAGCCATCGTTCAACATGACCGGCTCGCCGGTAATGCGTACCTCCGGCCATTCCATCGCGTACTTTTGCATCATTCGCACCGTGCTGTCGCGGGGAATCTGGAGCGTTTCCACCGGCTCCATCAGACAGACAATGGCAACCGTCTTGCTGTCGCTGCCGTGCGTGTAGCCTTCGAACGTATCGAGAAATTTCCGGGCAATTGGATCGTCCAGGTCAAGCAGCGGATCGGATTTCCCGCCACCCGTCAGCAAGTTGCCGAGCAAGTAGACTTTGCGCAGCGCGTCATTGATCTCGGCAAGACTCAACACGCCGGAAACGCCGTGGATACCCGCCATCAGCGTCGATCGTTCGCGAAGCCTGGCAAGTCCCGATCCGTCCGGTGCAAAGAGTTCCGGGTCCTCGTAGACGGCAAGCACAATTTCCGCGCCGCCAAATATCTCCTTGAGCCGCTGGTAATCGACCAGTCTCGGGTCGTCGGGCGAGAACATCCCCTCGATCGAAGTGTCGGTCGCAAGGTCCTTCCGCAACTCGTACGAAGCGGCGGCGAGGCCCATCGCGATGACCAGCAGATACCACCTGGCGGCGACGATCCACGTGGCAAGGACTTCAACCGTTTTCCGCCGGGGGAGTTTCAAGTGGTTGGTGATCCGCTCATGTTAATTCGTGACTTTTTCCGCCGTACAATGGCGGCCCGTCGAGTGACCGCCGGTCTGATTGTACTTCTTCGGATGACGATTTGCACGCTTTCGCCACGTGGCCGAGCCCTGTCGGCTTCCGCTGCAATTAGCGCGCGCTGGTGACTTTACCTTGCCCGATCCATCAAGTAACCGTCGACGTCGTTGGCGACAATGACTCCGTAATTGATCGTGCCGAGCCAGCCCGACATGATGATCCCGCAGCTCCCGGCGTGATAAAGACCGGGAACCTGCCGGGGAACGGCGCGACTGACCGCCAGCCCCTCGAATTTCGTGCCGAAACTCGAACCGGCAAGGTGTTTCGTGTAATGCTCGAACGTCAACGGCGTCGCCGCCTCGACGTGTTCGATCCGCGCGCGGCAGTCAGGCACGTACTTCTCGAGGGCGTCAAGGGTCGTTTCGATGAGGTGCTGCTTGTCCGCTTCATATTGCTCCTTCTCCATTCCGGCCCAGTCCTCGTAGTTCGCATTGGTGCTCGACACGATCAGGTAGCGACCCTTGCCGGCGGGGCGAATGTCCGGGTAATAAAATGAAAAGGTGCGACTCGTGACCTCCTTGGCCAGCAGCAGGTTGGTCCGGAAGCGGTCCGCCGTGCTGCAAAAGAGCAGATCGCCGGTTCGGCGGTCGATCTCATCGCCGTCGCGAAGCGCCATGTAGACCTGGGTGCTGCTGTTGTTGAGCCGGACAGCGCGGGCCTCGTCGACAAAAGCGCGATCGAACTTCTCCTCACCGACGAGTCCAAAGATCGTGCCGTTGAGATTGGCGTTCGAGACGACCGAGCCGCAGCGAATTTCGCGCCCGCCGACGCGAATCCCCGCGACCCGACCATTCTCGACGAGCACTTTCCGGACCTCACAGCGAATGCGGATATCGACGCCGCTGGTTTTCATTTCGCCTTCCATCGACTTGATCAGAAAATCGGTTCCGCCGCGAAATGTAAAGACCCCTTTCGACATGAAGTTGGAAAAAACGATCCCGTAAGTGATTGCGGGGTCTTCCAGCGTCGAGCCGTTGGCGTACGTGATCGGTTCCATCAGGAGCCGGATCACGTCCTCGCGGCCCGGAAAGAATGTCCGGAAAAGTTCGCCCGTCGTCAGTTGCTGGTCGTCGTAAAAATTCATTCCGCGAGCGGTGCTGAAAAACTCCTCGACCCGGGCAGGTTCCAGTCCGAAGTCCCTCGTGAGAAGACGCGTGAAATCATCGCGATTGTAGGTCGTTACGAGCGAAAACATGGGGTTGTCGAATCGCACGTGCTCGAGTTGCACAATCGAGTCGGCGATTTCGGCGGACCAGTAGCGGCGGCAGCTCTTCACCATTCCGTAGGGGAAGCCGTGGAGTGAAATGTCGAAGATGTGCCCGCCGGGCCGCTTGAACCAGGTCGCCAGCCCACCGAGCTTGTAGTGCTGTTCGAGCAACAAGACGCTGCGGCCTTCGCGGGCGAGAATGTTCGCCGCTGTCATCCCGCCCAGTCCGCTGCCGACGACGACGACGTCATAATAATCCGCGGCACCCTGAAGGAAATCTTTTGGCATGAGGCATCGACTTTGATCGCTACGCGACCGTTGCGCCTTGATCGCTCCGCGAGGGTTGCGTTTGATCGCGGAGCGATCAACGACATTTAACTGTACCCGCGCTGCTTACATGTTGCGGATGAGTGCCTGGCCGAACTCGCTGCACTTGAGCAGCGTTGCACCTTCCATGAGTCGGTGAAAATCGTAAGTCACGGTTTTCTCGCCGATCGTCTTTTCCATCGCCGCCACGATCAGGTCGGCGGCGGCGTCCCAGCCCATGTGTCGGAGCATCATCTCGCCACTGAGAATGACCGACGATGGATTGACCTTGTCCTGGCCCGTGTAACGCGGGGCCGTTCCGTGAGTCGCCTCAAAGATCGCCCGCCCGGTTTCATAATTGATATTGGCACCGGGAGCGATCCCGATGCCCCCGACCTGGGCCGCCAGAGCGTCGCTGATATAGTCGCCATTGAGGTTCAGCGTCGCGAGCACGTCATACTCGTCGGGGCGGAGGAGGATTTGCTGCAACATCGCGTCGGCGATCACGTCCTTGATCACGAGGCCTCCCGGCAACTGGTGCCACGGTCCCCCGTCAAGCGGCTTCGCATGGAATTCCGCGGCGGCCACCTCGTAGCCCCAGTCACGAAAGGCTCCTTCGGTGAACTTCATGATGTTCCCCTTGTGAACGAGCGTGACGCTTTTTTTGTCCTTCAACAGCGCGTACTCAATGGCCGCTCGCACGAGACGCGCCGTACCCTCGCGGCTGACCGGCTTGATCCCGAATCCAGCGGTGTCGGGGAAACGGACTTTGGCAAAGCGGTCGGGAAAGGCTTCGGCAAACAGCTTCTTGAACTTCTCCGTTTCCGGCTCGCCATTGGCAAACTCAATCCCCGCGTAGATGTCCTCGGTGTTTTCGCGAAAGATCACCATGTCGACCCGATCCGGCTCGCGCACGGGACTTGGCACGCCGCTGAACCAGCGCACGGGACGAACGCACGCGTACAAATCGAGTCGCTGACGCAGCGCAACGTTGATGCTGCGAATTCCGCCACCCACGGGCGTTGTCAGGGGTCCCTTGATGGCGACGAGAAATTCGTCAATCGCCGAGACCGTTTCGTTGGGGAGCCAGACGATTTCGCCGTATACGTCGTTCGCCTTGTCGCCGGCAAAAACCTCCATCCACGCGATCTTTCGACTTCCGCCAAAGGCCTTTTTGACGGCGGCGTCGAGGACTGGCTGGCTGGCGGCCCAAATGTCGGGACCGGTCCCGTCGCC
>JBGTFW010000011.1:0-13687 GCA_041747075.1 Pirellulaceae bacterium | reverse complement strand
CCTGAGTCCAGCGAGTCGTCCCCCGGGCCGTCCGAGCGGCGGGCATCCACACATCGGCGAATATTCGCCGGACAGCGGATAAGAAGTTTGCAATTCCACCAAGCCGATCGGGTGGTCCAGCTCTTGCCAGTCCACCCTTGTCGCGGTCATCAAAGGGTCGGAACCATGCGACGTCATGAGTCCGTCCCCAACTGTTACCGGTAAAAAGCCCGAACGTGACGAACCTTCGCCAGTTTTTTGGAAAATCTTGTGGCGATCCCGATAAATTTGCGTAAAATCGGAGCGACAGCTAGTCAAGCCTCCCGCCCTTCGGGAACCCGTTCGCAATGCAGTGCTTCAATTGCGTGCCCGCCAGCCGGAGCTGAATTCAACCCAGATCGCTGAATTGATTTCAAGCCAAAGGTGGAAACGAACTCCCCATGAGCTACTACGACGAAAGAACCGGGCGATCCGTCGAACGCCAGCCGCGACGGCGACGCCCCAGCGGACTCAAATTGCGACTGATCATCGCGGTGGGAATCATTCTTTTTTCAGTCGTCAGCTACTACGTGCGGACCGACGTCAACCCGGTAACGGGCGAAAAACAGCGGGTTGCGCTGACGCCTCAGGAAGAAGTCCGGATGGGAGCAGCGGCCGCGCCGGAGATGATCCGGATGCACGGTGGACTCAGTCGGGATGCGGAAGCGACAAGCCGCGTCGACACAATTGGTTTTCGATTGATCACGGCGCTGGAAGGCCAGTTTCGCCCGCGCAACGTCGAGATTCCCTATCGGTTTGATTTTCATTTGCTTGCCGACAACCAAACGATCAATGCCTTTGCCCTTCCGGGCGGTCAGATCTTTGTCACCCGTGCCCTGTACGACAAACTGTCGCGCGATTCGCAACTGGCGGGTGTTCTCGCACACGAAATTGGACACGTGATCGAACGGCATTCCGCGGAACAGATGGCCAAACAGGGACTTTCACAGGGTGTTGCGGGTGCCGCGGGCGTCTTTGGCGGAGATGTAAATTCCATGCGCATGGCGCAAATGGTCGCCCAGTTCACGATGATGAAGTACGGACGGGACGACGAACTGGAGTCGGATGGATGGGCCGTCATGCTGACGACGCTCGCGGGGTATGATCCGCGCGCGATGCTTGACGTGATGGATGTTCTTGCCGCCGCGGCTCCCGGCGGAACCCCCGAAATGTTCAGTACTCATCCGTTGCCGGCGAATCGCAAGGAACAGATCGAGTCGAAGATCAAGGAATTTTTTCCCGACGGACTCCCTCCCGGTTTGCGGAATTGACGGGAAACCGCTGGCGAGGTTGTCGATTCGAGTCGCTAGCATTGCCGGCGGTTTCATCTGGACCCTGGCGAACGCGAGTCGTAGTCTGCCACCCGTTTGGAGATGCGGGAAAATCCGCGTGAATCCGTGACCCGAGGACGGAGTCGAAATGGAATACATCCGGTCATTGTTCGTCGCGTCGTTGTTCACTGTCGTTGGTGCGGTCGACTTGTCGGCACAGGAATTTCGCATCGAGACGGAAGTCGTGCGCGGCGACGATCCCACTCCGATTTCCGAGAACCTGACTATCTTTGACGACAACCTCATCGTCGACTTCATGCTGCGACCCGACAAGACGCGATTTCCGACGGAGGTCGTGGCGTTTGTCGTGAGCGAGAAGCGGTTCGTGTTGCTCGACACGACTCGCAAGGTCAAGGCGGAGATCATTGAGAGCGAACTGTTGAAAATGCTTGCAGCGTTGCAGAGTGCTCCGTTTATCGATGAAGACAACCGGTTTCTTTTTCATCCCCAGTTCGAGGAGACGCTCGACCCGGTGACGGGCGTACTGGAATTGCGCAGTCCCCGCTTGATCTACCGCGTGCGTGGCGAAAGGCCGCCGCGGGAAATGGTACTTCACGTTTATTTCGAGTTTATTGACCAGTTCGCGAGGCTGAACGCCACCGACCCGCGTCGAATGCCGCCCTTTGCCCGCCTCATTCTGAACCAGGCAATCAAAAAGCACGGAATGATTCCAAACGAAATCGAGTTGACCCTCTATCCTCACGCGGAAAACGAGGAGGAACCGGTTCGATTGCGAACCCGACATGTGACGATGTGGGACCTTTCACGCACGGACCGCGAGCGGATCGAGTCGGCCAAGCGGTATTGGACGGAGTTCCAGCCGGTTACGCTGAAGGAATACCGCCGCCTGGCGGGTTCCGTCGAGGCGTCGGTAGCCGAAAAAACGGGCGAGGCCGAGGCGTCGCGTTGAAAATGGATTTCACCCCTGTTTCTTGCGGTAATTCCCTGAAAAACCTTGCGATTGTCCGGTTTGAAGCAGGGAAACGGGGGGTGTTACGCGAAAAAATCGGGAAATATTGGCTTGACCTGGGCGAACTGGATAGAATGACGTGACCCCATGACGCGTGTGAATAACGCTCCCTCGGGCCCCCGACAGTGAATAAATGGAACGCGCGCGAGGAATTGCAACGGCATCGCGTGGTTCCAAATTCGATAGCGGAGTTTTTCCAGCCAGCTTGACTGCGCGGCAGGTTTAGCGGGAACGCGAAACCTTGCGTCGTTGCGGTTGTTTAATGTGAAGTACGGGGTAACGACCGGCCATCCCCACCTTTTTCCGGTCGATTGGGAGGTTGTTGTGCTTGTGATCAAGAACAAGGGCGGAAGCGACGTGCTCATGGAACTCTCCGTGGAGTCCGCCCAGGGCGTCCAGTTGTCCGGAACCAATCTAACCGGCGCCGATTTGTCCGGAATGGACTTTACTGGTGCGCGCTTTACCAGTTGCAATTTCACGGATGCGGATTGTCGCTTTGCCAAATTCAACAATGCGACTTTTCAGAATTGTGTGCTGAAACGCGCCAATTTTGCCGAGGCGGTCATTGCCGGTGCGGAAATGACGGACGCCGTTCTCGATGGCGCGCTGATGCTGTCGGTCAACGGCGCGAAAGTCCAGTTGCGGCATTGCCGTGCCAACGGTGCGGATTTCACAGGTGCCAATCTGAGCGAATCGGATTGCAGTTTCGCCGAACTGCGCGGAGTCTTTTCAGGCGCGAATTTCAGAAAAGCCAATCTATACAGTGTCGATTTTACCGGCGCGGATTTGAGCAAGGCCGACCTCCGCGAAGCCGATATGACGGGTGCGAAAATTGCCCGCGCCGATTTCACCTACTCGAAGTTGCAGGGGAGCATCGGCACCAACGGCAAGCCGTGGGGTTTTACGTCGCGCAAGTCCGAAAAGAAACCCTGGTGGCAAGTTTGGCGCGCCGCGATCTAGCGAATCAGGAAACGACGATCGCCTGGCCGCGACCGTATTTTTGCGGTGCTTGCTGGTAATGGCCGCTCGCCTCGCCCATCAGCGCCATCAAATCCGCCGCGCGACGCTGGTCCGAAGGATGCGTCGACATGAATTCCGGCGGCTTATCGCCACCCACGGATGAAAACCGGTCCCAGAAACGGGGCGCTTCGTTCGGATCGTAGCCGGCGCGAGACATCAACATGACGCCGATATGGTCCGCCTCGGATTCCTGTTTGCGACTGTAGGGGAGGATGACGCCGTATTGAGTCGCCACGCCATACGCCTGCATCAGCAATTCCGCCCGGTCCGGGACGCGCCGTTGTGCGATTTTTCCCGCAACTGTTTTGGCACCGTTGTTGATCAATTCCTGGCTCATCCGTTCTCCGCCATGTCGCGCGAGGGCATGAGCGACTTCGTGCGACATCACGACGGCAAGTCCCGCTTCGGTTTCGCAAATGGGCAAAATGCCTTCGTAAATCGCGACTTTCCCTCCCGGCAGGCAAAAGGCGTTTTGTTCCGGACTCGATATCAGCGAGAATTCCCAGTCATAGTCCGTACGATCCGAGACGTCCGCGATCCGACGTCCAACGCGATGGACCAGTTGCGAAAGCGGAACATTTTGCGAAAGCAGCTCGTTTGAAGTGACGTCTCCCCACGCCTGAACGCCGAGGGCCACCTCCTGATTTTCGGACATCAGCATAAGTTGGTGACGCCCGGTTGAGGGTGCGGTCCGGCACCCGTGGAGAGAGGTCGCGAGCCCGACACATCCTGCTCCCGCGACACGAATAAAATGGCGGCGATCGACGCACATCGGTGAAATACCTCCCTGATCCAGACGATGAAATCGCTCAAGCCGCGGTACGGCCCAGCGACTCATTGATCGAGCGGTGCATACATTAGCGAGGTCGAGGGCGCACGTCACGGTCGATCAGCACGATGCAAGCATTCTGCATCCCGCGGTTGCAGGTTGTCTCTTCATTCGGCGGACGTTTTCATCCCAAGTGGCGGCGCCACGACCGTGTAAAGCATGGGGTGAAATCCGCGCCCGCGGATGAAACCCCATGTCACCGATTCTGAAAACGCCACGCAAGCCGCGAAGCGGCGGTACATCGATACGCGCCGTATCGGGGACGGTGATTCGATGCAAGGGTTACAGGGGTTCCCGTCAACAAGAGGAGCCATTCACCTCCATTGTAACGACCGCCCGATTTTACTCAACTGTTTTTGAAGCAAACAGGTGGCTCGCAACCGGAACAGTGGTTCCCGCGACCGGACGAGTCGACGGACGATGACGAGACAGTACAATATCGAAACCGATGCGCGACAACCCGATCCGAAACCTCGATGACTCATCCCTCGACGAGTTGCTGCATTCCAGCTTGCCCCTGGATGAAATGCGTCGTCGCGTCATCGCGCGAATCACATCATTTGAGAATAGTTTTCGCCGTCGCTCTCCCGTTCTTTGGGTTACAACCCTTGTTGGACCCTTTCTTGCCACCGGCTTCCTGCTTGCATCGATCGGATTGATTTCTGGCTGGGGCCTTGTCAACAAGTTCTTTTGGACCGGCGTGCTGACGTTTTTTGTCTTTGGTCGCTTCGTAATTCTTGGAGGGGTCGAGGGGGATCGAGAGGGGGCCTGGGCCAATTACCAGATGTCGCCGACGCAGTTGTTTGCGATGGTCACGTGGATGGACTTTATGGTCGCCCTCTTCGTCACCTTCCACATGGGAATTCTCTTTCGCATTCCCTGGCTCGGTCCAAAGATCGCCGGCTTGACGTCGGACAGTCGATTTATCATGGACCAGCAGCCGTGGATTCGGCGACTGGCCTTTCTCGCGCTGGTCGGGTTTGTCATATTCCCCACCTCGACCACCGGCAGCATCGGGGGCTCGATTTTCGGCCGACTCCTCGGCCTGGGAAGGTTGCGGACCTTGCTTGGAGTCGTCGGAGGGAGCGTCCTCGGCAACGGGTTGATGTTCGTATTTGCCCGCGAAATCAATGATCTCAATGACGGCCCTTACGGATGGCTGGTCAATATTTCAGGGATTGCCATCGTGGTTTGTGGCGTTTTGTGGATCGAGTGGCATTACCGCAGGGCAAAACGAAAATACCTCGCCGAACACCAGCGGCTCGCCGACGGGCAATCGCCAGGTTCCGGGACGTGAATCGCTGATAAAGGGGATCACTCCTCATCGGCAACGCTCTAGAATTATTGAAAAACTGTCCGACGTTCCCTGGACGATCGAAGGAATAATTGAAACTCTGGCGGGACGCAACGCGTATGAGGGGTTGATGGACCTTGAAAGAACACAACCGCTAAACACATCGGCAACGTACGTGTGGCGCTGTTCGTGCGGGAACGACATCCTGATTGAACGGGACGAGGACGGGCGGTGCGATCGTTGCGGGCGCGCGATTCCCGCGGAAGCGACGCGCCTGCCATTGTCGTTTTCCTTAACGGCCACCAATTTTTCAGGATCGCAACGGACAACCGTTTCCGGCGAAGCGGACGACCTCGTCGGACGCCGGCTGGGGCACTTTGAGATCATCGAACCGATCGGGCAGGGAGGGATGGGCCGTATCTACCGCGCACTTGACACCTCCCTGCAACGTTACGTGGCGGTCAAGGTACTTCGCCATCTCGCCGGTGAGCGGGAAATGGACGCCCGCCAGCGATTGATGCGCGAGGCCGTCGCGCAGGCGCGCGTCAACCACCCCAATATCGTGACGATCTATTACGTGGGAGAAGAGAATGAAATCCCCTTTCTCGCGATGGAACTAATCGATGGCCACGACGTCGCCGAACTGATCCGCCAGGGCGAAATTCCTTACGAGACGTTGTGCGGATTCGCGATCCGGATTGTCCATGCGCTTGAAACGGCGCGACAGATGGGAATTGTTCATTCGGACATCAAGCCGCGAAACCTGCTGGTCATGACCAATGGCGAGGTGAAGTTGTCGGACTTTGGCATGGCGCGGCTTGGCGAGGAAGCGGGTGAGTCGTCGTACGGCGGAACGCCCAACTACCTCGCGCCGGAATTGCTCGAAGGCAAGCCTCCGTCGATCAAGTCCGACATGTACGCGCTCGGGGTCACCCTCTTCGAAATGACTTTTGGGAAACTGCCAGTGGCGTTGTCCGGTTCCACGCCAGTGGAGTGGGCGCGCGTCCACAACGAGGCGAGAATCGAATTCCCGCTTCCCTGGCCCGATCACTTGCCCGATCAGTGGCGGGAAATACTTGAGCGGTTGCTCGCCCGCGATCCTGACGAGCGCTTTGAAAGCTGGGTGGAATTGGGCCGCGAACTGCACGTTATCCTCCCCCATCAACATGAAAACGCTCCGAAACTTTCGAGAGTCATCGCATGGGGCATCGACGCCGCCGCCATCGCCCTCGCGACGCTCCTGATCCTGCTCGGAATTCAGTCGATCAACCCGTTGATCCGCCTGCCGGTTGTTCCTGCGATTCTCAATCAGCTTGCACTGCCCATTTCGCTGGCGGCGTTCACGCTCGTAGTCGCTGGATGGCGTCAATCGATCGGGCGCGAACTGGTCCATGTGCGAATCGTTAACCAGTTTGGGTTGCGACCCACACGGCGAACGATGTTGACGCGCAGCGTCTTGCGAATGCTGTCATTTTGGCTGGTTTCGCTGGCATTGATTGCCCAGTCCTCGACAAGTTTTTACTTCGCCTTGCCGTTGATTGCCGGAGTTCTTTGGCTGGTGATTGACGGCGGATGGATGCTTGCACGGCGAAATGGCGAGAGTCTTCACGATTTAATCGCGAGCACGAGAGCCGTCACCGGCAGTGCCTGGTAGCAAGGATCGCACAAGAATTATCGGCGCATTTGACGTCGCCGCGGCTTCCAGCGCTTCCAACCGCGCCACTGTCCAGGATGCCCAGCCCCATTTCCTGGTTTGCCTGGTTTACCCGCGCGGCCCTTTCGGAAAATTTCTGACGATCGGCTTAATCTTCTTAAACGGTATTGTCGATAAGACGTGGGAAGTCACCCATTATTTCGACCCCCCTCGAAACGACGAACCATGCGCAGAACAACGATTTTTTCGGCAGTTGCCGTTGCCCTGATCTCCTTCACGCTCGTTGCCGAGCCGGTTCATTCACAAAACGCCAATCCGCAGTCGCCTTCCAGCGGCGGCAGCCAGCCCCCAGTGGCACCTCCGGCCTACATGCCGCCAGCCCATAGCGGACCGGGCGCGGTACGGCCCGCAACGATTCAACAGGACGTCGAAGTTCCCGCTATTTTGAGCGGAGCAGACGCGCAAGCGGGCGGCCAGAAGTCGCCTTTGCCCCAGGCAACCCTTCCGGACAGGCCGAGTTCGCCTGCCGCCGCGTTCCGCCCAGCGACCGGTGGTGCTTTCAATGGTAATCCATCAAGCGCCGGCAAGGCACCGCTGACCTCGCCGACTCAGGACCAATCGCGACTAAACCCGAACGATCACGGCGCATTCGTCCAGCCCGCGGGTCCGCCGCCCGATCGATTAGCCGAAGCACCCAATTGGCTCCGCTCCCAGGAGGGGTTTGGCAGTTCGGAACCGCCAACGCAGACTCATCGGCAGGATTACCAGGAAACTGAAAACGTCGCAATGACGCAACATCCGGTTCAGCCTGTTTCCGCGACGCTGCGCGACACGGATGAAACAACCTCCTCGCTGGCTGCACCGGGCAACCAACTGATCGAGACCAACGGGCCGCGCCTGCGAGTCAGTTGGCAGAGTCCCGAAAAAATCTCGCTGAACAAGTCGTCTCGATTCGAGGTCGTCGTTGAAAATCTCGAAAATCGCCGGGCCGAGAACATCGTCGTCGGCATTGACCTGCCGGAATGGATTGAAATCAACAATTCGCAACCGACGACTGGTTCGCGAGAGACGAGCGACGGCCAGGGGAAACCGCGAATTATCTGGGAGATTCCAATCGTCGAGTCATCGTCGACTGAAAAAATGATGATTGACGTAACCCCGAAGGACGCCCGCTCGTTTGATCTCAATGTTGAGTGGACTTTCAAGCCGATTCGCGGCAAGGCCACCGTCCAGGTTACTCAGCCGCAACTCATGGTTCAAATGACCGGTCCGGCGGAAGTCCAGTTTGGCGAAAAAGCCCTTTACCACGTGACCGTCAGCAATCCAGGAACCGGAACGGCCGAGAATGTCGCCGTTATGTTGCCCGAAGTCCTTGGTGGCGAGCGCGCGGTACTTGGCAACATCGAACCGCAACAGCAAAGACAGTTTGAGGTCGAATTGATCGCGCGGACGGCGGGTCCCCTCGATCTGGTGACGACCGTGACCGCCGACACCGAGTTGTCAGAGTCCGTGACCCGCGAAATCATGGTCCGCCGTGCGGCACTTGAAGTGCAAGTCGAAGGACCACCCATGAAATTCGCCGGCAACAACGCGGTCTATCATGTCACCGTGGCCAATCGCGGCGACGCCGTGGCGCGCGACGTCATCGCGGCCGTGGCGATGCCCGGAGGCGTCCAGTACGTCGCCGGTATTGAAGGTGCCGAAACGATTGATGGCGGCATCCGGTGGAACGTCGGAATGCTGTCGCCCGGCAATCACCGCACCTACCAGATCGAGTGCATGATCGCATCCGCCGGTGAGATACATTTTGAAGCCGCCGCGCGGGGCTACGGCGACCTTGCCGCAACCGACAAGATCATCACGCGCGTCGACGCGGTCGCCGATCTCGTGCTGACTGTCGAAGACCCGCAAGGCCCGCTTCCCGTCGGACAAAGTATCGCCTACGAAGTCACGATTCTCAACCGGGGAACCAAATCAGCGAAGGGCGTCGATGTGGTCATGCACTTCTCGGAGGGCATCGAGCCTCTCGACGCGGAGGGATTGACGCATGAAATGGCGGCCGGTCAGATCACCTTTTCGCCCATCGCGCAGATCGATCCGGGTCAGGAAATTTCGCTCAAGGTGATTGCCTCGGCCACCAAGGCGGGTTCTCACCGCTTCCGTGCCCAGTTGCTGTGCGAGGAATCCGACGCGCATGAAGTGGCGGAGGGAACGACGAAGTTCTTTGGCGAGGCGACGACGGAGACCCGAAACGCAACGGCACCGCCAAACCAGACGGACTTTATCCGCTAAGTTCCAGTTTTGCAAATTTGGAGTGCTCCGGCCTGGCGGAGCTTTGGATTAGTTTCGGAAAACGCGATGCATTGAGACAAATTCTGGAATGGGGCCTTGCCCTCCACACCGCCAATAATTTCCTCCCTTCGCGAATCCAAAGCGGTACCAAGTCCCCGCACTCCAAAGAAAAGTGCAATACTGGAACTAAGCCTTGGCGAGAGTCGATGGAAACCGCAAATTGGTTAGGTGGACTGCGTGACGACTTCCGTCGACTTGTTCCGGTGCGTCTGTTAGTTGCTGAAGGTGGTCCCGGAGACCCCCAGTGATCGACGGAGGGAGCCGTTATCCATTTTTCGGTACGCGACGTACGTTGATCCATTCCGGAACTCGTTGGTGGAAACCCGCGATCCGTTGATTGAATCCAGCGGCTACTGTCATGTGATCGTTCCGCGGCCCGAACGGGCTTTCTCCCGCGCTGTGATTGCTTGCACCAGTGCGAATATCGATGCGAGTACGAGTACCGCCGGTGTGCGCTAGCGTAGGGCCGTGCTGGGCCATCTCATTTCAGGACTAGCCGTTTTGGAGATTGCCACGGTTCCGTCGGCCTTAACCGGGGCCAGCGCCCAAACGGCCTAATTTGTCGAACCCGGATTTCTGACTGTGACGAAGCACCAGGGGTCGAGTACGAGAAGAAGCAAACAAAAAAAAAGACGCTGACCGATGGCGATGTTTCGCCAATCGGTCAGCGTCCGTGTTCCCTGGCACCGGAGCGCCCAAGGGACGCCCCGGTGACAGTCACAAGCTCAGTCGTGAGCGCTTGCCGAAACGGTTGACCCAGAAACCGGCTTTTCGGCAAGTAAATGCTCGGACCCAGGAGGGAGGGCTGTGTCAGGTCCCGCAACCCAACACGATCGACAGAGCTTTTCATGTCTTCCCAGGCGGGAGACCGGTTGTTTGTCCCGGTGCGGCGATACAATTAGCCCGCGCGTCCCCAAGCGACAAGGGCGATTATTGCAACGCCCCGGAAACTCCCGAAAAGTGCCAGCATCTCACCGACTCCCCCAAAAAAACAGGGAAAGTTCGCAAGCGGGTCCGTTCATAATTCCTAGTGGGCGATCCAACGGACACCCATCTCCTCGTTTAATTGCCGACTGAATTCGCGGATCGCCTCACGAATTCGGATCGAGTGAAACTGGCGAATCCCCGGAGAAATCCCTTTGTTGGCCGAAAGCGACTCGAAGAATTCCTCCTCCAGTTGCTCGTTGGTCCGGGTTTCTCCGCTAACCTGCTGAATCACGTAGACGTTTTCGCGAAGGATATCTGGAGCGACGCTCGCCTCGCCCGTTTCCAGTGCAAAGGCGGCCTTCATGAAATCCTCACCGGGGCGAACGTCGCCCTGGAGATTGGGATACATGCTGGTTTGCGAGTGCCACGAAAACCCGCCGGTGTTCCTCGCCTGATCGGGGAATTCTTCGGCAAGCTTCGCTCCCGATTCGTTGATCGATTTGGCAGCCTCCGCGGCCGCCTCCGTCGCCAGCTTCAAGGCTTTCTCGCGTTTCCAGTATTCAACGACTTCCTCGCGAGCGTCGCTGAATTCGGGAATCACGGGGTCGCGCTTGTCCTCGGCGAAAAGTACAAACTGGTCTTTTGACAAAAAGACTTCGTGGACTTCCGAACGCCAGGGGTCCATTTCATCGAATCTTGCGAAGAGCAATTCGTAGACCGGGACGGGCCGCCTTTGAACCTGACCGTACGTGGGAACTTCGATCACGGCGAGCGTCTTGCCGACATCCGTTTGCATCATTTCGATTTCGCTGCTTAAGTCGACGTGTTCAACGTGCAAGCGATACCTGGCGGCAATCGCCTTCAAATCAATCGGTTCGGGTTCCGGTTCGCGTTCTTCCATCGGCAGATCGCGCGACTGTGTCCATGTCGCAAGTTCGTCACCGTAGTCCATGATTTCGGCGGCGGCATCGTTGACCGCCAGGTGCAAGGCGGTCGCCGCTGGCTCATGCGCGAGGCGGCCGCGAATCTCGTCCGACAGTTTTTCGTCGAGCGGCTTGATCCGCGTTTGCACGATCGGTACGGGACCGAGGTCCAGCGGATCATCCTGTTGGGGTGTTGCGTCATCCGGCGGCTCAACGGCTGGCGGCAACTCGTCCTGCGTTGTGTCCGCGGAATCCTCGTTGTCGGGCGACTCGCCCGGCGGCGTTTCCCGCGATTCCTCGGCGGATTTCTCCAGGTTTTCTTCCCCCTTTTCCGCGGGATTTTCCTCCTGAAAAGCCCTCGTCAGGTTCTCCCCCGCGGTCCGCAACGACGCGGTTGAAACGAGGCGTTGCCCCGGCGACTTGATTAACGAAACGCTGCCTCCGTCCCCCCCGTCATCGCCGCCTTCGTCGGATTTTTCCGAGCCGTCACCCGAATCGTCACCCGAATCGTCGCCGTCATCCGACGTATCGACCGACGAATCGAGGGATTCGTCCAGTGCACCGTCGTCGTTGGAGGAATTGCCGTCGTTCGGCAAATCATCGAGCGGGGGAGGCGGGTCCTCGCCGGTCATGTTGTCGTCGGCGGGATTCGGTTGGGAGGGGACAATCTCGGTAACGATTGGACTATTTTCATTGACGAGGCGATCATATTCGGCCTGAATCTGTTCTGGAGTGACCGCCAGTTTCGCGCGATCATGAAACTCGTTGTAAATGGCGCGGAGAAGCGTCGCGGATATTTTCCGTGGGCGCTTGAATCCCGCCTTTTCACCGGCCAAATCGGGTTCGCGGTACTTTCCGTCGTCAAAGGTCTTTCGCAATTCCGCATCGGACGGGGACTCGGCGACCTTGTCCATGTAATCAGCGACGGCAAAGGGAAGCACTTCGCATTCAATGCGCCGTTCGAGCCGGAGAAAATACTCCCACGCCTCGGTCAATGATGGAAGTGAATACCCGTTGCCGGTGATTGGCAAACCGGCCCCAAACATTCGTCGGACTTCCTGGATCGCAAGTTCCTTCTTGATTTGATCTCGAATCCGGATGAAATCGACTTCGTTGTTGAAGAACTGCCTTGCGAACCGGTCCATGTCGCGAGCCGTGAGGCTGGTGTCGTCGGCGAGGTGGCGGATGTAGCTCATGACGGCTTCGTTGCTGATCTGGACGCCCATCTCGTGCGCCTTGTTGAGCACAAGCTGTCGGTCGAGAACCTGTGCGTCCAGTTGTTCCGGGGGGACTTCAACGACTATTTCCTCAAAGAGAACCGCGCGGGGCCGGTATTCGGCGCCGCGACGATCGGCCATCGACGACCGGATCTGCTTGAGAAAATTGACGGCGAGAAAGTGCGCTCGCCGGAGCATTTGCATGTCGCCGCGGGTCAACGTACCATCCCGGTACTCGACGACCGGGCGGTCCGCCGATTCATCGGGAGCGGCGCGCGGGGTGAGTGTATACATGACACTGCCGAGGCCGAACGAGGCCATCAGCAGCACGCCAAAGACCACGAGCATTCCTTTTTGATTGCGGCGAAACCAGCCCAGCGGAGAGGCCATCGAATGGGTCCTTTATCGAATTCAAACGGTCACCGGCCCTTGCGGGTGGGCTTGACAAGCCCCGTGCGGCAAGATTATCCAAGCTTTCCAACGAACTTCATCGCCATTGATTCTATGAGTCAACGCCGCGAGTTCAATCCCAATCGCCGCATCGCCGCCCCAGCGTTTCCCGCACAGATTGCCGTATGTCCAGGTTCCTCATAATTGCCGAAAAGCCCAGTGTGGCCACCGATCTCGCCCGAGTCCTCGGCAAGCTGCCCGACGTCGGGAAATTTGAAAAGAAAAAGGACTACTTCGAAAACGAGCACGGATTTGTCTCGTCGGCGATCGGCCACCTGGTGGAACTCAAGATGCCCGTTACCGAGGAGGGCAAGAAACTGCCGTGGGGAATGAAGCATCTGCCGGTGATCCCCGACAATTTTGAGCTGCAGCCGATCGAGAAAAGCGAGTCGCGTTTCAGGCTCCTCACACGCCTCCTGAAACACCGTGAGGTCGATGTCGTTGTCAACGCCTGTGACGCGGGGCGCGAGGGGGAGTTGATCTTTCGCTACCTGATCGAAATGGCGGACGTGAACAAAAAACTGGAAATCCGCCGCATGTGGATGCAGTCGATGACCGACCAGGCAATTCGCGACGCGTGGAACCACATGCGAAGCGACAAGGAAATGCACCCGCTCGCCGACGCCGCCATGTGCCGCAGCGAAAGCGACTGGCTCATCGGACTCAACGGGACCCGCGCGCTGACGGCCTACAATTCACGGA
>JBGTFW010000010.1:0-8742 GCA_041747075.1 Pirellulaceae bacterium | reverse complement strand
CGGGAACGGGTTCGGTGTACGAGGGGTGCGGACGCCGCGTGTAGGGAAGTCCGTAGATGCGATCCATCACCGCTTGCGATACGGGGAGCGGCGGCGGGTTGCAGACGACCGCCTGGCGGTCGTGAAACTGAACCAGCCTCCGCGCGTTATACGGGTTCGTTTCGTTGTGTATGATGCGGGTCGCCTCGGCAAACTGCAACTTGTCGTCGCGAACGTCCGCGAAGGAAGGAAGCACGATCGCGTCGTCCGGCGGCGTCTCGCTCGCACCAAGTGCATAGGCGACGCCGCGCATGTCGCGCAGGTCCTTCACGGTCTCACCGGCTTCGAGCCGCCGCGCCATCTCAACAATCGAGTCCTCACCCATGCCGTAGGCGACCACGTCCGCCTTGCAATCGAGAAGGATCGAGCGACGGACCTTGTCGCTCCAGAAATCATAGTGTGCCAAACGGCGGAGCGACGCTTCGACGCCACCGGCGATGATCGGGACCCCCTTGTACGCTTCGCGAGCACGCTGGCAATACGAGAGCGTCGCGCGATCGGGCCGCAAGCCGATCCGCCCGCCAGGCGAATAGGCGTCCTTGTTGCGGACCTTCCGGTTCGCCGTGTAATGGTTGATCATCGAGTCCATGTTGCCGGCGCTGATCGCGAAAAAGAGTCGCGGCCGGCCAAAACGGTGCCATGCGTCACAGGTTCGCCAGTCGGGCTGGCTGATCATCCCGACGCGATAGCCGGCAGCCTCGAGAACGCGGCCGAGGATCGCCATCGCCATGCTCGGATGATCGACGTAGGCGTCGCCGGTGACAAACACGACGTCGGCCTCGTCCCATCCCCGCGCCGCCATTTCGTCCATCGACATTGGCAATGGTGTGGATGCCCTGATATGGCTTCGGACTCCACGTAGCGACTGAAGCGAATCCGCCGTCTGCCCCGGCGCGGGGCGATTTTCGATGACCGGGAGCGAGGGAAAATTCATGCCCCGATTATACGCCGGTGGCCCGCCCGGCATAAGGAGCGAATCTCAAGCGTTCTCACCGCACCGCCGCCACGATCGATCGAGGCGGTCGCGGCCGCATGCAGGGGTTACGGCGGGTCGTTCGTCGTGACCGTGATCGATTCCTGCCGCATGGTCGTCGTTGAGGCCAGGGTCTGGTCACGGAGGAACCACGCGTTGGGAAGCCAGCTTACGTCCTTGAAGAGGATGCTCACGGTCACCGATACGGTTGTGTCATCGCGATCGACCGTTACCGTGACATTGTCCACGCTCCCCACGGTAGCAAAGTGCTCGGCAGTGCTTTTGACGTCCTCGTCGGTCGCCCCCTCGATAATGGCCAATCGCGCGCCTTCACGCGAGGCATTGGTGATCACGTTTCGGCTCAGGGCGAGTCGCCCCAGTTCGATCGTCCCGAAAAGAAATACGAGAAAGACCGGCGCGACGAGGGCAAATTCGACCGCCGCCGCGCCGCGGCGACCTGACTTGGTTCGTTGCTTGATATTCATTAAACCAGATTCCTGGACAAATGGAGCTAGTGGACGATGCGTGCCGGTGCGAAGACGTTCTCGCTGGTCCCGCCGTTGCCGTTGGAAACGATGACGTATTCGGAGAGAACGGGCGATGGTTGAATGATCAGCTTTTTCGAGCTGTTCTTGGATCCCTGAAAATTGACATAGAGAACGCGGACTCCAACGAACCGGATGATGGTAAAGTTGGCGTTGTTTCCATTCCCGGCGACCTGCGAATAGACCATGATGACGCGCGGGTCGCCGATAATGCCCTCAAGTTCCGCTTTCATCCCGGCGCTGATTCCGGTGTCGCCGTTAAGGACCAGTTCTCCGTTGGCACCCAGTTCCAGTTTCCCGCCGTGGTAGGCAAGGTCGCTCGCGGAGACTCCTTCGGAAATCTGACGCTTGATGTCGTTGGTGCTGTTCCCGCTGCTTCCGATGTCAACCGTTCCGGAATTTCCCGAGACGCCTGTGGTATGCGGGTAGATATTGATCTCGAGAACACCATCGCTGCCGGGGGTTACGACGCCAGTGTCCGGATCGACCTGGGAATTGTCGTCGCCGTTTCCTGCGATCAGCGAGTCCCACATTTCCCGCTTGACGGCAAAGGGAAGCAGGTTAACACGTCGTGAGCTGTCTGGGGGAGAAGTGAAGCCGCGAATCTTGCGGGAAATCGACGCCGTCGACTCGACGGTCAACGGACTGCTTTCAAGCCCGAGCAACCTTCCAAGCGTAAAGAGGACTTCACCGTTTCGACTTTGGGTCTTCTGGAACGTAACCTTTACGGCGTTGGCGACGCCCGCGTCGGTTGGTGTTATTTCCGCGTAGGGGTCTCCAAAACCGTTGAAGTTGCCGAAGACAATATCGCCATCGTCGGCATTATCATTGTTCAGATCGACAATCAGCGAGTCGCTGCGCACCCAGTTGTCGTTGATGATCGTCGAGGCGAGTTGGCGGCCCATCGTGCGGGCGTCCGGCTCGTTAACTTCGCGAGCCAGATGAGCCGTATATTCCCAGCACGCGGCAAGCGCCGCGGCGTCGGCGGCCCGCTGCATTTCCGCCTTGTCCGCCATGAACATCCCCAGTTCAATTCCCATCGCCGCGACGACGATGAACAGCGAGAGCAGCAACATGGCGAAGACGGCCATCGCGCCTCGTCGGGGCTGGCCAGCCGCCAGGCGATGGAACTTTGGTTGAAGTGTCATGATCAATTTCCTGGTGAATTTCCGCGGGACGTTCAAACGTGCCAATAGAAGCGTTACTCGCCACCACCTCCGCTGCCACCGAGGCGACCTTTCTTCACGTCCTGTTGAACGTCGATCGTTTGCACCAGTTGATTGCCGGAGTACGCCCTGACCTGAATCAGGTACATGTATCCGACACGGTTGCCGGAGAATCCTACGGCCGAAGAATCCAGCGATTGGTTGAAATTGTAATTACCCAGATTGCCGCCGAAGTCGTACAGGACAACCTTCGCGGTTTCCGGATCGAACTCCCCATCGAGCGTACTCGACTTGAAGCTGCTGACGCCCAAGGTAAGATCAGTTCCGCTTACTTCGGCGTACTGTGTCCACGAGATATTTTCGTCGTGCGTTCCCAGCGTGTTCTCGCTCAGCCGTCCGGTCGAGTCCTCGAACTGGTCGTCGCGCCAGACCTGCAATTGCATGCCGCCATGCTCGAAGTCCGGCGACGTCGAATGGTTGAACTCAACGGAAAAATAGGTCGACTCGTCGCTCCCGTCGGGAACCATCACCGCCGTAAACTGGGGCGCGGTGATCTCTGAATCAGGCTGGACGATGCGAACTCGCCAGTCCTCCTCGACGCGAGTGATCTGCTGGGACTGCGCCGGACAAGCGCCGCCCAGCCAGGAAAGTGAAAGGGTCATTAATGCGGAAAATGCGACGCGGCGGCGACTGCGGGTCATGGCGGTCTCTCCAGGCAGAGGATCAATGAATGGGCAAGAACATGTCGTGCTTCACTCGGAAAAAACGAATGAATCGCGCAACTATCCAAACAACCCTATGTCAGAATCAACGGGTTGCTGGACGATTTTTTGAAAAACGCAATGAAAGTTTTCTGGCGTTGAAAAAGATCAACTCCCGGCGGTGAATCGATCGACACAACCCCGTTAAATGAGACGGCGATCCGGGTTCCTTTTCCATTCCGGGCGGGAATTCGCTTCCTGTTCGCGAACAGGGTCACAAATGCGTCCTATTCTTGCAACGGAATCATTGAGTGCCCCAATACGGGTTTCAATGAATTCACAGTCACACGCAGTCCAAAGGTTGCACGAATCACACGATGAAAAACCAACGGCGTCAGTATTTGGTTGACAAGCAAACGCAGTGGGGAATCGCCCGAGGATTGATTTCCGTCTGGTTCGTTGGCGGACTCGCGGTCGCGGCTTTTCCCGTTTTTGCGACACTCGTTTTCGGATTTTTCGTTCAGGAACATCCACTGGACGAACTGCTGGCCTTGATTGCCGAGTCGTTGGCGTTTCCCCTTCTGATGGCGCTGCTCGTCGCGCCGCTGGGAATCTGGTGGTCGATTCTCTTCAGCAACCGGATTGTCGGGCCGGTCGTCCGGTTTAACCGCGATATCGCCCGCCTCCTCGCGGGTGAACCGGTCGCCGATCTCAAACTGCGGGACAAGGACTTCTTTCGGTCCCTCGAATCAACGTATCTGGAAGTCCGCAACCGGATTGACGAATTGAAACAATCACCGCGTGATGCCGTCACGAGTCAAGCCGCCGCGCCGGATTTCGCCGAGACGGTTTGAATCCGGTGATTTGCCCGACTGGGCGACCTGAAGAACGAGCTGCCTCCAGATGCTGGATGCAAGTTGTCTGCCAACACCTCAAAAAAAAACAGCCCCGGCAGGCAAATGCCGGGGCTGCTTTCGAGCCAATCGCCCTCAAGGAAAATCGCTGATTCTCCAGGGTTCACGAATTGAGAAACGAGGCTCTTCCTTGTCTTTTGTTTGTCTCAGAAGTTAAAAACAACGATTCAAATTGACTCCGCTTGTCATGGCAAGATCGCTGCCGTGCCGACCACAAATCCCGCTTGTCGCGCGGCACCGTGAAGGCTGATCGGGAATGGGTCCTTCAGCCACGGTGCGCAGTCGCCCGGCCGGTAGTAACCGAGTGCGTACTGGCACTCCGTCGGAGGATGAATGCCTGTTTGGTAAGGCCACAGGACCAGGCTCGCAAAAAAGTGAGCCGTCGAGCGAACCGGCTGCATGACCGGGCCGTGCGAATGCCCATATCGCTCCAACTGGATGTTTTCAAAATACAACGGCTTGTGACAGAGTGACGAAGCCGTCCACAACATGCCGTTTTCCGTCCAGCTTCGTCCCTCGAAGGGATAACAGCCGAGACTGCATTCGTTCGGAAGCGCCCAGTATTCGGTAACGACCGCGAGGTCGCCGTCGCTGAGTTTTACAAACGGGATGAGCCGCCGGGTACCCGTATCTTCGGTGATGACGATGTAACTGCGTTCCAGACCGGTGAAAGTTCCCGTGCCAAGCGGATTGCCGTCGCAGTCCGTCCACGTCCGGGTGATTCCCTCGTGCGCCCCCTGCTGGGCTTCCGTTGGCTGCAGCGGTGAAGCGTCGAGAACGACGTCGGTGATCGGCGAGTTGAGCAGTTCGTTCCGGAACTCTTCGCAAGTCTTGCGACCGCGCCCCTGCGAATCATCGTCTGCGTCGTCCTGGATCGTCAGGCTTCCGGCGTTTCGGCCCGCGGGGGGGTCTCCACGGCGCGGACTGGATGTGTTCCGGAGCTGGGGTTCCGCGGCCCGGCCGGCTGCCCGGCGCGGCTCAACTCGCAATTGATTGGTGCCAACAGATTCGCCCTCGGCTCGCTCGTCCATCGGGGTTCGTCCCGGCAAAGTGGATCGGGAAGCAGGCGCGGTTTGTCGCAGCGGCTCGCGCAGCGGCTCGACTTGCCGGTCCATTCCGGAAATGGCACCGGGCATCGTCACGTTGCCCGACTGCGCGGAAGGCGCCGGGTGGTCTTGCCATGATTGAACAGGCGATGGCACGGGTATCGACCACGACGGAGGATTGTTGGCCGCGCGGCGCGGCGCGGCCTGACTGGAAGGATGATTAAGCGACGGTTGCCCGCCTTGATGACCGAAGGGTTGACCGCTTGCCTGACCGGCGGGCATTTGACCCTGATCGAGGACCGAATTCATTCGTCCGTTGCCGTCGTCGTTCGATTGGCGCGGTCGCGTTCGCCATTGACCGGATTCGCCCGTCTGCGCCGGGATGGCCCGCGCCTGAGGCCCGGAAAATTCCTGGAAACTGGCGACGCGTTGAACGGGCCGATCGTCCTGCGTCGGTAACCGCTCGGGCTCGACTGGCCGGGCGTGAACGGGTGGACTGAATTGGGGCGGCCGAACGAATTTCGGGACCGGCTGTTGCTGGAGGGCCTGGACTTGGGAAAGGGCCGGGCAGGCACAGGCAATGAACCACAGGGCCAGGCCACTAGCTCTTGTCGCGCATCGGGTTAACAACGCTGTAGTTGGGCGCTTCCTGCGTGATGGCGATGTCATGGGGGTGACTTTCTTTTACGCTCGCAGCGGATACCTGGATGAACCGCGCTTCCGTACGCAGCTCATGAATCGTACGCGCTCCGCAATAACCCATGCCGGCCCGCAAGCCGCCCACAAGTTGATAAACGAAGTCGCTCAGGGGACCCTTGAACGGGACGCGGCCCTCGACGCCTTCAGGGACAAGTTTGTCCGCTTCGCCGTCATTGCCTTGCCGATACCGTTCACTCGACCCCTTGACCATCGCGCCGAGCGATCCCATACCCCGGTACGTCTTGAAAGTACGTCCCTGATACAAAATCGTCCGGCCTGGACTCTCGGCCAAACCCGCCAGCAGTCCGCCAATCATCACACAATCCGCTCCCGCCACGAGGGCCTTGGTCACGTCGCCGGAGAATCGAATTCCTCCGTCGGCGATGATCGGGACGTTGTGTTTGACGGCGACCGATGCCGCGTTGGAGACTGCCGTGATTTGGGGCACGCCAATCCCGCTGACTATTCGTGTTGTGCAAATCGAACCTGGGCCGATCCCGACCTTCACGGCGTCGGCACCGGCGTCGATCAGGGCACTGCAACCTTCGGCGGTCGCGACATTTCCCGCGACGACGTCGATGTCGGCGGAGGATTTGATGGCCCGAATCGCTTCGATCACATTCCTTGAGTGGCCGTGGGCACTGTCCACGATCAACACATCGACGTCGTGCTGGAGGAGGGCGGCGACTCGATCGGAATCGTTGACGCCGACCGCCGCACCGACTCGCAGCCTCCCCTGCTCGTCCTTGCAAGCATTGGGGAACCGCTTCATCATGTCGATGTCCCGGATCGTGATCAGCCCCTTCAGTCTTTTCTTTTCGTCAATCAGTAAAAGTTTCTCCACCTTTTTAGCCGTTAAAATTTTCTCAGCTTCCGCAAGCGTTACTCTCCCCGCAGCCATTACCAACGGGTCAGTCGTCATAACTTCACGGATCGCGACGTTCGTCGACTCAAGAAACCGCAAGTCACGTCGCGTCAGAATCCCCACCAGCGTGCCGTCTGCTAGCACAATCGGGATGCCGGAAACATTGTGCTGGTCCATCAATTCCCGCGCCCGAATCACCGGCGCGTCCGGCGGCAGAGTCACCGGATCGTCGATGATTCCGTTGGCGCTGCGTTTTACGCGGCGAACTTCCTCGCACTGGGCCTCGATCGACATGTTCTTGTGAATCACCCCCAGGCCCCCGACCTTGGCGAGCGCAATCGCCAGTTCCGATTCCGTAACCGTGTCCATCGGAGCGCTGAGGATGGGGATGTTGAGCGAGATGTTTCGCGTGAGGCGCGTCCGGGTTTCTACCTGACTGGGAACGACGTCGCTGTACCGGGGAAGGATCAGTACGTCGTCGAAGGTGATCCCCGATTGGAGAATCTTGTCGTGAAAGTACGGCATTTCGGCCTCTTGCAGCGTGGCGGGCCGGGGAGATTCCTGGAATGTCGCCCGATTCATTGGGGTTGCACCGAAAACAAGGTTTGTGTGGTGTTCGACCGGAGGAGCTTCGCGATCGGTCCTGTCGGTGGAATTCCGCATTATGCGGTTCGCGCGGAGACACGGCAACTATCCATTCGCCTTCTGTTACGATAATCGGATGATCGGCACATCGATGGAACAACCCGAACCCAGGGTACTAACGGTTTCCAGCCTGACCCGCCGACTGAAATGGACGTTGCAGGAAAAGTTCCACGACGTTTGGGTGAGCGGCGAGATTTCCAATTTGGCACCGGCGCGCAGCGGGCACGTCTACCTCGCGCTCAACGACGAGGCCGCGCAGTTGCGGGCCGTCATCTGGCGGCTCGACGCCGAACAAGTCGCCTTTGATTTGGCTGATGGAATGCAAGTCGTCTGTCGCGGCGAAATCGATCTATATCCGCCCCGCGGCACCTACCAACTCGTCGTGAGGTACATCGAGCCGCTGGGACTGGGGGCACAGCAACTGGCGCTGAAGAAGCTCCATGCGCGACTGGAGGCCGAAGGGCTCTTTGCCGCCGAACGAAAGAAGCCGCTTCCCCGTTTCCCCGCGCGAATCGCGGTCGTCACGAGTCCCACCGGTGCGGCGATTCAGGATTTTCTGAAAGTCGTCACGCGACGCTGGCCCGGTCTCGAAATCGTCGTCATTCCCGTCCGCGTCCAGGGAGAGGGTGCCGCGATGGAACTGGCCAGCGGCGTCACCGTGGCGGGAGCGATGCGTCCCCGCCCCGACGTCGTGGTGGTCACCCGCGGCGGGGGAGCGGCGGAAGACCTGTCGAGTTTCAATGACGAACGACTTATTCGCGCGATTGCTGCGTGCGAACCGCCGGTCGTCAGCGGCGTTGGGCATGAGATTGACGTGACGCTCTGCGATCTGGTCGCCGACGTTCGCGCGCTGACTCCGAGTGAAGCTGCCGAGCTGGTCGCGCCGCCGCGTCGCGAATTCGAGGAAGGGCTTGCCGCAATCAGCCGCCGGATGTCCGGTGCCCTGCAAGTGACGATTGACCGGGCGCGCGACCGCGTCGCGGCGCTGGGATCGCGCCGCGTCCTCATTGCGCCCGGAGACTTGCTTGCGGTCGCCAGCCGTCGGGTCGACGAACTGGGTGCGCGTCTCGATGCGTCGGCATTGAGAAATCTGGAACAGCACGGCAACCGACTGTCACTGATCACGGGCCGGTTACATGCCGTCAGCCC
>JBGTFW010000009.1:0-21178 GCA_041747075.1 Pirellulaceae bacterium | reverse complement strand
ACCGGCCGGATTTCGTAACGAAACGAGTCCCGGCCGGCTTATGGCGACCTTTGTACTGGTCGTCGCGTTGGCTGCATTTGGCGTTTCATCCTATCTGGCTTGGGCAGGTTTGACCGGGTCCAAAGTCGCTGGTTGCGGCGGCGGCGGAGCGGTTTTTGATTGCGGCCATGTGCTAACGACCAAATGGTCAGCGGTTTTTGGCGTCCCCGTCGGATTGTTCGGTGCGATTGCCTGGGCGGGCGTCTTGCTGGGCGTTTGCGTTTCCCTTTTGAAGCCGGGGAGCAACTCGACGAACCGCCTCGCCTGGATGGGAATTGTGTTGTTTGGCTACTCCGCCGGTCTGGCGGCGATCTGGTTCGTATCGCTCCAGTACTTCGAGATTGGTCACTGGTGTCCGTGGTGCCTGGCCGCGCATGCGTGCGGACTGCTGATTGCAATCGCGCTAATGATTCGGCGTCCCTTCCCGATTGGTACCGGTGCCGGCTTGACGTCGATCGCAGCGATGGGGGTTGCCGCAATGATGGCTGTTCAGATGGTCTCTCCCGAGCGGGAATTGCACCAGGAAACCCGGCATGACGTGATCGTCACGCCCAATATGCCAACCAGCACGGTGCCCGAAGGCGGAGTTTTTGGCGCACCGGCCGATGAGAGTGACGGCGGCAGCGAAGGCGTTTTTGAACCGCCCACGTTTGATGACGCGCAAAGCGAACCAGACCCGAAGCTACGCGACTTGCAGGCGTCGCTCCACGGCTGGGGAACCCTCCTTGCACTGACTCAACCTCGTTTGACCAACAGCCTGGTATTGTACGCGCCGTCGGCGAAAACCGTTGCCGGTGTTGCTCAGGCGACCCGGAAAGACGACAAGAAGAAACCCGAAGGCAGCGGCACAAAGCAAGACGAAAGCCAGGACCAAGGCAAGCAAACGGACGAGCGGCGTCTCGTATCAATTCGCGGCGGACTGGTCAAGCTCGATGCGAAGGTCTGGCCGATCCTCGGTGATCCGCAGGCCCGATACGTCTTCGTCGAAATGTTCGACTACGCCTGCCCGCATTGTCGCAATACCCATAATGCGATCCGCCATTCGTTTGACACGCTTGGCGACGAACTTGCGATTATCGTGTTGCCTGTTCCACTCAACGGGCGCTGCAACGATACCGTCCTGAACACGGAACCGAAGTTCAGCGAATCATGCGAGTTGTCGAAGCTTGCAGTCGCCTGTTGGCGAGTCGATCCGGCCAGGTTCGTGGAGTTTCATAACTGGATGTTCGAAGGTCCCTCCGCACCGAGTTACGCCAACGCCAAACGGCGCGCTGACGAACTGGTCGGCAAGAAAGCGATTGACGCTGAACTGTCGAAGAAAGCACCCGGTCAGTACATCGCCAAGCACGTCGAATTATACAAGCGTGCCGGTCAGGGAACGATTCCCAAGCTGCTATTCCCCGGCACCACGATCGACGGGGAGTATAACAACGGCAGTGCACTGGTCGACAAGATTCGCCGTGAGTGCCGATAGGACAGTAGGGCGACCTGCCAGTCGCCGGAAGTATGCGAACTGGCAGTTCGCACTACGGTGATTCGCGCGACGGTGATTCGCGCTACGGCGATTCGCGCTTCGGCGATTTCACATCGAAACAGTAGATCAGTTCCTGATCGCGGAGGAAGAGTCGGCCGCCAGAGATTACCGGATGGACCCAGACTCCGCCGCTTCGCTTGCGGTTGTCGCTTTGCGGTGACAACGTAAATCGTCCCCGCTCGTTCCACCCGTCGGGAGTGGCGTCAATCAGGATGACGTCGCCCGACTTCTCCTCGACAAGGTAGAAGTGACCGTCGGCATATCCAATCGCTCCCTTGCCGGCCTTGTCCTTCTCGCTCCAAACGATGTCGCCGGTCTCATGGCTCTGACAAACCCAGCCGATCTGGTCAGAATAGCCGTAGAAATATCCGTCGACGAGGATTACGCCTCCGTGATGATTCTTCATGTTGCGGCTGAACCATACCTGTTCCGGGTCGGCGATGTCGCTGATGTTGATCAGCGCGGAACCTGATCCGTATCCGCTTGTAACATAAACGCCTTGATCGTGATAAATCGGCGTGGGAATAACCGCGGTGCGACCGTTCCAGACTTCTCGCCAAAGAACCGTCCCGTCCGCTGGATCGACTCCGACAAGCGCCTTTTCCGTCAACTGGACGTAATGTCGCTTTTCCGGATGGTCGGCGACGATGATCGATGAGTATTGAGCCGGTTCGGTGAACAACGTGGACTGCCAGCGAACTTCGCCGCTTTCCATGTCAATCGCAACCAGGGCACCTTCCGGACCGCCCGGAGTGCAAACGACCTGATCACCATCGACGAGCGGCGATTCACAGTATCCCCAGCCGGGGACGCTTCCACCGAGGTCCGTCATGCTTTGTGTCCAAACGACCTGACCGGTTTTTGCATCGAGACAGGCGAGCGTTCCGCGCGCCGCCAGCGCCACGACGTGGCCGTTAGCCACAGTCGGCGTTCCTCTCGGCCCGTCTCCCCAGTTGTTTTGATAGCGATCGTCGATTTCGCGTTTCCAGATTTCTTTTCCGTTCGAGGCGTCGAGGCACAGCACAAATTCCCTCGATTCGTTCGCTCCCATCGTGTACAGGCGATCATCGACGACAGCGAATCCAGCGTAGCCGACTCCGCCGTTGTCGAAGCGCCACAACAATTGAGGCCCTGCCTCGGGCCATTCGTCGAGCAGGCCCGTTTCGGCGGAAATATCATCACGATTGGGGCCGCGCCACTGCGGCCAGTCATCCGGACCGCCTTCACCAACCCACCCCATGGCAGTGCCTGCGGCAAGTGTCAGGCCGACGATTCCCGCCCGCCAGCAATGGGAATAAAAAGTAACTCGATGGAATAAATTCATGGGATTCTCCTGACGCTGGAATTTGCCTTTTGCAATTAAGCAGTTTTTGCGAGGTCGAGCCGCGTATTGTAACCGTGGCGAGGCCGCGTGTCGCCCGTGCCCGTTTTTTTGTCATTTTGCCAACAAGAAACGGGAAGCGGCAGTTGGCTTGTCGCCGGAGACGCGGACGCCGATACTGTTCGCTCCATCACCCTTTCGCAAACCCGTGAAATTGACTCATGCCTGCCGATCTGGAAATTGCCTCGCGTGCCTCGATGTTACCGATCGCCTCCATTGCCGAAAAACTCGGCATCGACGCTGACCAGCTCGAACTGTACGGCAAGTACAAGGCGAAACTTCCCCTCTCCCTGATCGATACCCAGGCGGCCGAGCGCTGTCGCCTGATCCTGGTTTCGGCGATTTCGCCGACGCCGGCCGGGGAAGGCAAAACGACCACCTCGATCGGATTGACCCAGGGCCTGAACCGGATCGGCAAAAAGACCACCGTGGTGCTTCGCGAGCCGTCCCTCGGTCCGGTTTTCGGTATCAAGGGGGGCGCAACCGGTGGCGGCCACTCGCAGGTGTTGCCGATGGAAGACATCAACCTGCACTTTACCGGTGATTTCGCGGCCGTGGAAAAGGCCCACAATTTGCTCGCCGCGCTCGTCGACAACAACCTCCAGTCCCGTGGCAAGTCGCTCGACATTGATCCGCGAACGATCGAATGGAAGCGCGTTTTTGACATGAACGACCGCGCCTTGCGAAACGTCGTCATCGGGCTTGGCGGGACGGCTGGTGGAGTTCCGCGCCAGTCGGGATTTGATATCACCGCGGCCTCCGAGATCATGGCCATCCTCTGTCTCTCGGACGATCTGCCAGACCTCAAGCGGCGGTTTGGAAACATCTTTATCGGATTCACCTTCCGTGACAAGGAACCGGTCTTTGCGCGCGATCTCAAGGCGCAGGGTGCCATGGCCGCCCTGCTCAAGGACGCGATCAAGCCGAACCTCGTTCAGACCATCGAAGGAAATCCCGCCATCATTCACGGAGGACCTTTTGCCAACATCGCTCAGGGGACCAACTCCGTGATCGCGACGCGGATGGGCATGAGCCTCTCCGATTTCGTTGTGACCGAAGCGGGGTTCGGCTGTGACCTCGGTGCCGAAAAGTTCATCGACATCAAATGCGTTAGCGCGGGTCTCAAACCGGCGGCGGTCGTGCTGGTCGCGACCGTTCGCGCACTGCGGTATCACGGCGGCGTGGAATTGAAATCAGTCAATGAGCCAAATCCCGCCGCCGTGGAGAAAGGACTTGAGAATCTGGAAAAGCATGTCGAGAACGTCGGCAAGTTTGGTCTTCGCTGCGTCGTCGCGATCAACCGCTTTACGACCGACACCGCCGAAGAAATCACTTTGGTTCGCAACCGTTGCCGCTCGCTCGGCCAGTCGGCCGTTGTGGCGGATGTGTGGGGAAACGGCGGTGCGGGGGCGGAGGAACTCGCGCACGAAGTTGTCCGGCTCTCTGAATCGGACAACCGCGATTTCAAGCCGCTTTACGACTGGTCGTGGCCCGTCGAGCAAAAGATCGAGACGATTGCCCAGGAAATCTACGGGGCGCGAGAGGTCGTTTACACGCCCGCCGCCCGCGCCGCACTGGGGCGTGTCAGGACGCTCGGCCTCGAGGGTCTGCCGATCTGCATGGCGAAGACGCAAAAGTCACTTTCCGACAACCCGGACCTGCTGGGGCGCCCGCGCGATTTCGAGTTGACAGTCCGGGAAATTGAAATCGCCGCCGGAGCCGGTTTCCTTGTCCCCATCACGGGCGACATGATGCGAATGCCTGGCCTCCCGGCGATACCATCAGCGGAACTGATCGACATTGACGACGAAGGGCGAATCAGCGGTCTGTTTTAGCCGGTCGGCGGCACGCGCGAAGATGCGGGAGTGGTTGTCCGCCGAGACAGAAAAGCGGCGCGACGAAATGAGAGTGCCCAACTACGGCCCCGGTCACTCGCGAACAAGCACTGATTTCAACGCGCCGTCGTGTCCGCTTGACGCGATTCGAACGATCGAGGAACTGTTTGCGATGTCCCCCATTCGGCTGCTCGTCGCGGACCAGTCGTCGTCGCCAGGAACGAAGTTCAGGTCGCCGGTTGAATCCGGAATGTCACCAAATTGCACCGAGACGTTTTCCGGTTTTCCATTACGCCGGACCCGGAATTCGATCTGGTCGCCGGGTCGCATGACTTCGATGATCCCCTTCAGGTCTCCCTCGTGATGGACGTCGATCCCGCCAACCGAGACGATCATGTCGCCGCGCCGCAGGCCGCTAAGAGCACCGGCACCGCGCGGGTCGATACGGTTGATTAACAGGCCCTCGGCGTCGTCCCGCTCGTCCGATTTGACGATCTCGATCCCCAGTTCCATCGGATGCCCTTTGGCCAGCGCGCGCGTCGGAACGGCTTCTTTCGGCGGCATCAGGGCTCGTTCCGGCGCGCCATGTACGGGCGGGCGCGGGGCATCATTCGCTTGCGAAGGCGCATGGCCATTCCCGGGTTCGGTCGGCGCCGACTGCCCTGGCACGCGAAAAAGTTGGCGAAGCGGTTGCTGCCGCTGCTGAAGGGCCTCGATTTGCTCTTCTCGCATCTGTTGCTGGCGCTGTTGCTGGGAGGCCCATGCGCGGCGCCGCTCCAGGTCCGCAGCTCCCCGTGGGTCGGCGAGCGTCGGCTCGCGATTGTCAGGCCGGACGTTTGAACCAGAAGGTTGAGCGGGCGGTTGCCGCGGCTCGTCTTCGCCGAAAATCTTGCGAAGCAATTCACCCCTCGGCCGAATATCATCCCACCCCTTTTGCAAACGCTCAAAGGGACGTTGCTGGGCGTCGGCGGCTCCTGGGCCAATCACGACAAGCACTGGAACTACGATCAGCAAACCGAATTGAATCGACAGTTTCATTCTGGTCATCCCTTACCAGTGGGCGGCGACGGAAAGGGTCTGCCGCGGATTAAAGCTTCAGGTAGTCGTTTCCCGAATCAGCGTCTCGGAGAGACGCTGCTACACCAGGAACGTCAGTGCTCAGGTTATGTATTCGGAATCCACGCGATAGCGGATCGAGCAATTCAGGCACGACCGGCGCGAGTGGAACTTGCCGAACGACCGGCACCGCCCGGAGCCCCTGGCGGACCGGAATCCTGAACATGTCCGCTTCAACCGGCAAGGTTTGCCAATCGATTGCAAAGGCCAGAACTGCTTCACTCGCCGCGCATGACTTTTTCGACGATCCGGTCGTCGAAATAGTTGATCGCCATACCGGCATCGACGACGATCGACTGGGCGTTGACCCCCGACGCGCGCGGGCTGAGAAGAAAACACGCTGCCGCCGCCGCTTCCTCCGTCCGGACCGCTCGTCGCCGCGGAATCACCTGCTCGGCGTACAAATAAGCGTCGACGTATCCCGGAATTCCAGCCGATGACGACGTTTTAAGAAGGCCCGGTGCGATGGCGTTGAATCGAATTTCTGAAAAACGGCTGAAACTTTTTGCGAGAAAGACAACCGCGGATTCGAGTGCCGCCTTGACGGGTGCCATGTATCCGTATTTCTCGCTTGCCATTCGCGTCGTCGAAATCGAAATAGTGACGACCGAAGCGTCGTTGTTGAGAAGCTCGCGAAGGGCGTTACTGAGCGCGACCAGCGACCAGCAGGAAACATCGATGGTTCGCAGAAACGCGTGTTTTGGAGTTTCGTGAAAGGGCTTGAACCCCTCCGAGTAGTCCGCAAAGGCAATCGAGTGAACGAACCCGTCAAGCTTGCCGCTCATCCGTCCAAGCTGGTTTGCAAGCGCGGCAATTTCACTTTCATCACCGACGTCGCAAACGAGCACGTCGCGACCGGTTAACAGATTCTCCAGCGATTTTTTCCGTTCGGGCGTATGAACGGCGTAAACGACCGAGGCACCGCCTTCCTCAAGCATTTGCGCGATGTGCCACGCCACGCTCTTTCGGTTGGCGACGCCAAAAACAAGATATCGCCGCCCCTCTACTTGCAGAAAATTCATGACGGCCCGCTCGCGCGCTCAATGGCGGATGCGTCACCGCCCGGCTTCGCTGCCGAGGCGCAGGCAAGGTCGAGACTGGCCGCCAGCTTGCCGTCGACCCGAACAGTTGCCGAAAGAAACCAGGCACCGGACACGGTCTCGTTCAGCCGCACCGATATCGAGATTTCCTCGCCGGGTCGAATCATGCGTTTCAGGCGGACGTTGTTCATCCGCGTCAGCACCGGGACCTGGCTCGCGGGCGGCGAAACGGACGCGGAACCGGCGATCAGCAGCGCGGCGGCCTGTGCGGCGCACTCGCAAAGGATCACGCCCGGGACGATCGGAAAATCCGGATAATGGCCGTCAAAGAAAAACTCATCACCGCGAAAGCGTCGTCGACAAACGATTTCGGACACTGACCGCTCGGTGATTGCGTCGATGAGGAGCATCGGTCCGCGATGCGGAATCAATTCGGTAATCGATGGACTGGTCATTAAACGGAAAGTTCCGGAGAGGCAATCGCTACGTCATCAAACCACAACCGACGGGTCCCCTGCAACCCTGGCCATTGTCATCCACGTTACGACGTGCAGGAAGCCGGACTTGCCCCGTATAGCACCGCGGCTAACTTGCCGTTGGTCAAACTGAAAACACCCGACGCAAGATCGAGCGGGCTGCATTCATGCCGCACATCCCGTGAACGCCGGGGCCAGGCGGCGTCGATGCGGAACCCATGAAGAGCCGCGGATTCGGCGTCGAGTACGGATCGCAACGAAGAACCGGGCGGGCGATGAACTGTCTCAGGTCCATCACTCCGCCACCAATGTCTCCGCCGATATAGTTCGGATTGGAGGCATTCAGCCGTGCGGCGGAGAGCACGTGCTTGCCGATGATCCGCTCGCGAAAACCGGGTGCCACCGATTCGATTCGCTCTTCGATCAATACGGACAAATCCGCGGAACTGCCCGCCGGCACGTGGCAATAGGCCCAGGCAACGTGCCGGCCTTGCGGCGTCCGGGTTTCGTCGAACAGACTCGGCTGGGTAACGAGCAGGAAAGGTGTTTCCGGCAAACGTCCGTTCCACACCTCCTCTTCGCTTTTCTTGATCTCGGTCATCGTGCCCCCCAAATGGACAGTTCCCGCACGGCGACAAACAGCGGAATTCCATGGAATCGGACCGGCGAGCGCCCAATCGACTTTGCAAACACCCGGTCCATGCCGAAACCGCTGGAGTCGTTTGCGATAACTGGAGGGTAACGCCTCGCTGGCGATTTCAGCCAGCGCCGACGGGGACGTATCAAACAACACGGTGCGACTGGTTGGCAGTTCGGCGAGCGACTTTACCAGGAAATCCGTTTGAATCTCGCCACCCAGCGATCGGAAATGCGCGACCAGTTGATTTGAAAGGGAAGCGGCCCCGCCACGCACGAGCGGCCAGCCGGTGGCATGGGCGGCGACGCAGAACATCATCCCGACCGCGCCCGTCAACCATCGGTCCAGCGGCAATATTGAGTGGGCCGCCATCCCGGCAAACATCCCTCGGGTCCCCTCGCGGGAAAACCACTTGTTGGCAAGACTTTCCGCCGAACGGAGTCCGCGCAACCCCAACCGGAGCTTCAAAAGCGAATGTCGAAATTGAAGCGGCGGGGAAAGGATGGCGTCAAAAAACCCCTCGGAGGATTTCAGGAAAGGCTCGATCAGCGCGCGGTATCGATCACCGTCTTCACCCAATCCGTTCGTGGTTGTATCGATATTCTCGCGGATCGCGACAACTTCCCCGGACGATACGACGTGAGCCATCGCGATCTCCGGTTTTATCAGTTCTGGAAAGACTCCAGCATCCGCGAGCGAACGAAAAAAGGGGGAGACGGAAACGAGGGGGTAAATGCTCGAACAGACATCGTGCCGGAATCCAGGCAGGGTCAACTCCCTTGTTGTCGTCCCGCCTCCCGTTTCCGAGGCGGCTTCGAGGACGATCGTTCGCAGCCCGCGATGCGCCAGTGTGATAGCTGCCGCCAATCCATTTGGCCCGGACCCGATGATGATTGCGTCGTAATCGAATGCCATAAAAAAAAGCCGTGGAGCGTCCGGATGGACTCACCACGGCTTTGAATAAGAATCCTCCGACCGGTTGTAGCGATGGGAGCTACTGGGAGACAGGCGCGGTTCGGGCGTGCTGAGCACGAGCCACTGATGAATCGGGCCTACCCTGAAAATGGTCCCTCAGCCGTAATCGTCAGAGGAATCTGTTTCCTCGTTTATTCTAGTTCACGGGGACGCGTTTTGATAACGTCAAATTGCTCGTTTCGCAAACCCCCAGTCTTTTCTTCGACATGCGCACGGGATTTTTTTCCTAAAACGCTCCAATTCGTATTGATAGCGGATTTTCGCCGCCGAGGACATTTCAGCGGGACACGCGCGATCGAACGGTGCGCTCGCCAGGCAGGCCGAGACACGCGCGGCGGTCAGTTGCTCTCGACCGGCACGACGTTGATGCGGCGACCGGAGCGATCAAAGTTCACTTGTCCATCAACCAGAGCGAACAACGTGTAGTCCTTGCCCTGGCCGACGTTCCGACCGGCGTGGAACCGCGTTCCACACTGGCGCACGAGAATGTTGCCGGCCTGGACGGCTTGTCCACCAAATCGTTTGACGCCGCGTCGCTGCGCGTTGGAATCGCGACCGTTGCGACTGGAACCTTGTCCCTTTTTGTGTGCCATAGCTGTAGTACCTTGATCGAACGCCGTTGGACTGTCGGCTGGAAACAAACGGCACCGCATACTGGCGGCACCGTCAAACCATTGCCACATCCAGGGCGAGTGGATGAAATGACGAGTCAGAAATCTACTCGTAAACCCACAGATGATCAATACGTTTGATAAAGCGAATTCCGCCGTCGATCGTTTTTTCCCAGAATTCGGGATAAAGCTCGATCAAGAACTGGCGAGGAGCGTTTTCCCAGGTGTCCTTGATCGTCCAGCTCCGGCCCGGAATATTCGTGGTGATCGCCGCGTCGCCGCCCAGGGTGACGCCCGCTCCGGTGAAGCCCTCCAGCACGTTTTCCGCGATTTGTGCAGCATCGAGTTGGGCACCCACCGCCGACTCAAAATTCCGGGGACTGAGTTCCGCATCAGTTTCAAAGACAACGGACTTGCGAAGGTTTTCCGGGTTAATGTGAAGGCCGCGAATCACCGGTCCTGGCAGACGGTAGCGGCGGGCAATCTCCGATTGATCGAGCGAATTGTCGAGCAGGGGAATCCCGTAATCGACGACGTCCTCGTCCTCGTCGATGCGGTCGCCGGGCCGCCAGAAGTTCAACTGGAGCGTCTTGGCGATCACGTCAAGTTCGCCGTCAGGGTTCCTTTCCAGTCGAAAGGCGTTGGTCAGTCCGTTGACCTTGACGGTGACAAAATCAATCGCGGGATCGACGTTGTACCACACCGCAAGTCCCCAGGTTCCGCCCTGTCCGGAATCAGCGGGAAAACGTTCCAGCACTTGGCGGACCATCTGAACCGTGTCGAGATACGTTTCGTCCGGGTCCTCCTCGCGTGCGACCAGTTCCTTGACCCCTGGCAGCACCCGGTCCTTGTATTCAACCAGTTGGTAGGTCCCGGTCGCGGCGTCTTGCACCCAACCGGAAAGCGTAAAGACCGGAAAGAAACGGCCAGGCAAGGTATTGGGGTCGAGTTCGCCAGGTGCCGTATTGATAACGTGGTCGACATGTCCAAAGCGAGGGTCCGGGACCTTGTCATGGCTCACCGCCACCCCCGTATTGCGAACGCGATATGCGAGATACCAGATGTTCTTTACGCGATCCCCCCCATCGGGGCCCGTCGCCTCGATCTTGAGCTGGCGGAGGCCAAGGAAGCCGAATTCGTATTGCCAGACGTCGCGAAAGAAAACGACTTGCCGCGTCGTCGAGAAGAGTGTTTCCGTTTTCGGGAAGGTCGCTGGCTGGTAGGGTTCAACTTCCAGTCCCGGCAGTGGCATGGGAAGCGAATGAACGTCGCGCAAGTCGATTTCCGGCTGAATAATCTTTAGCGCGCCGGGCGCAAGTTTTCGCTGAGCCGCCAGATCACTGGCGACGAGACTGCTGGCCAGGCAAACCGCGAGAGTCAAATGCTGAATTCGCACGTGCAATGTCCCCGGAAGCGAAACGGAAAAGCGGGCTTCAAAGTCAGATCAATCGAGGATTCAAGTATAGTTACCGTCACGGGCAAGGGTCAATAATTACCGGATTTTCCCGCACCGCCGGATCTTTGTCGACGAGCATTCCCGCACGGCGAATTGTAGTGAAAACGCCGGTTGTGGCGGCCTTCAACCTGCTTCCCTTCGGGTCGCGACGAGGTTTCGGTACATCACCGGTCCTGGTGGCGGCACCCGGAACGTCCGAACCGCGTCGACACTCCATCCGAGTTCCCCCAGCGTCTGGATATAGTCATGGTCGGCGTGCCAGTGGACCAGTCCTGTCACCCAGAACGGAAACCGCGCGCTTCGCAGGTAGGCGCGGTTGAGCAATCGCGCCAGGACGTTTCCGTCGGGTGGGGCGACGTCGGCAATCATCAATCGTCCGCCGGGCCTGACCTTCGCAGCGATTTGCTCCAGCAATTCGCGCATCCGTGGTGCAGGGAAGCAATTGAGAAAAAAATTGGCGCAAGCCACGTCGTAGAGCGGTTCGACGGGAAGATTCTCAACGCGGTCATGGATCAGTCGCCCTTCGCACCCGGCGCGATCGAGCCGTCGCTGGAGCTGTTCGAGCATTTTTTTCGAAGTATCGACGGCCGTCACATGACAACCGTGTCGCGCGGCCGCCTCGACTTCCGCGCCCGATCCGCAGCCCGCGAAGAGAACGGCCTGGTCGGGTTCCAGCCAGTTGATTTGATCGAGTTTCGCGGCACGAATCTTTCCGAGCGACCATGCGCCCGAAAGCAAATCGTAGACGCCCGCCACGCGATCGTAGTTGGCAAGCTGACGGGACATCACCGCGGTTCCCGCGCGCCGCGACGCATCGCCGTGATATGAGGTGCCTTGACCGGCGGGGACTTTTGCGCCGCGGGGTCGCCATTGCCCGAAGCAGCCGATTCGAGTGGCATCCCGGATGGGGATCGCGCTTCCATCGATTCATCCGAGGCGTGATCGTCGTCGTCCGTTTCGTCGTCAATTTCCGCGCGCGGCGCAACGCTGCAAAAACACTTGCCAAGCGGGCCCGCCAAAATCGCCGGGAGGAGGATCAAGTCTCCCACGAGAGCGGCGATGAGCAGAAACAGCATGAGGATTCCGAATCGCTGTGTCGGCATGAAGGTGCTGAACGCGAACGCCGCCAGTCCGAAACCGGCGATCAGCGTCGTTTGAGTCATTGCCGTGGCGACCTTCCGATAGGCGACCGCGATGGCCTCAAGCCGATTGAGACCGCGCGAAATGCCGTCGCGGAACCACGTGAGAAAGTGAATCGTGTCATCGACGGCGACGCCCATCGCCACGCTGGCGGTCATCATCGAGCCGATGTCGACAAGGTTGCCGAGATGACCCATCAATCCGAAGACCACGATCATGGGCAATACGTTGGGGATCATGCTGAGCAGGCCGGCCCGGAAATTCAGGACGTTTCCCCACGTCAAACGCCTCCCCCACGGGCGGAGCAGCACCATCATCGTCGCGGCGATCATCACAAAGGCGAGCATAATGCTCTCAACGAGACTTTTCAGGAGCGATCGCTGTGCCTTGTAAACAATGGGAACGATGCCGGTATAGGAAGCCTTGACCAGCGCGTTTTCGTCCCCCGCCGCCTTTCGCTGGGCGGCCGTAACCATTCCCTCCAGTGGCAGGCGAGTTTCCGGATCAACGAGGAACTGGTAATCGTCGACCGTGACGAGATTACTGGCGTGCTTGCGAACGATGTTCATGTCAAGCCGCGGATTGTCGCCAACGACGACCACAACGTCGAAACCCGAGAGAAACTTTTGCCACAGTTGCTCGGAGGGATCGCCGAACTTCTCGGGATCGCGCCAGTCGTACGTGCGCGCCTCCGAGGGGCTGCGCGCGTAGCGAAACCCGGAATTTTCGAGCAAGTCGCGGAGCGTATTGACAAAGAGCCCGGTCTGGTTGACCTCGCCGTCGCGGGTCAGGCCGATTTGCGCTTCCGGCTCGCCTTTTTGGGGACGCGGCTCGGGGGCCAGGCCAAGTACGAGAACGCGCCCTTGATCGCGCTGTTCAAATTTCTCGTGCAGCTTTTTGAGAATTTCCAGACGGTATCGGTAGGCGGCAAGGACCGGCTCGACGACCGTCTTGATCTCGCCAACGAACTCGCCGTAGTCGACGTCGTTGAGCGCCGCAAGCCGCAGACTGATTCGCCACAACTCCTCACGGGAACGCGGATCGACACGCAGGTAATCCTGGTCGAGGAGGGCGTCACGCTTGTATTCAAGTTCCGAGTTGGTGGCGATTCGCGAGGGCGCGCCGCGCAACTGGGAGCCGACCGCCCATTTCAGGGGCGTCGTCAGGTCGGTCGACATTACGTTGCCAATGATCCGCTTTTCGGGAACGACGCTCTCGTCGCCAAAAACCTCAAGGACGTAACGGCGGATTCGATCGGACAATTCGATCCGTTCGAGCACGTCCATCTTCAGGTCCGTTTCCAGCAACGCCTCGTTGGTCATCATCGCCGGTTCCGGCAATTCGTCGGGGCGAATCTGGGCGTCGCTGTCAACCATCAACAAGACTTCCATCGGAACCAGTTTGCCCAGATGGTTCTCCATCCATGCATAATCGCCGAGAATCTTCGCGTCGCTGCGAAAGAGCTTGAGCAACTGGACGCTCGTCTGGATCTTGGCCAGTCCAAGCCCCGTCACCACCATCACGATGAGCATCGTCACGACCACCAGTGCGTGATGACCGACTACCCATTGGCCAATCCTGTCCCATGACCGTTCAACGGCCCGCGTAAAACTCCAGCGCCGAGGGACGGTTGCTTCGCCGCCAGGGTCTCGCCTGCGGTATCCGGGGGGCCAGATCGTGAGCGCCGCGGGCAGATACGAAAAAAGAAAGACGACCGTCGCAATCGTGGCAATGGCCGAATAAAAACCAAACTTGTTGATCGGCGTCAGATTGCTCGTGCAGAGCGAAATCAGGCCCAGGGCGGTGGTAAAGGCGGCCAGCGCGCAGGGGAACAGGCCGTTTCTCACGGCAATGTCCGCCGCGCGTCCCTCGCCGCTTTCGCGGCACGCCTCGCGATAATAGTTGACGACGTGGACCGCTCCCGAAAGCCCGAGCACATAGATGAGCGACGGCATCGTCATGAGAATCGCATCCATCGTGCCGCCAAGGAAATAAACGATCGCGATGCTGCCGATCGCCGTCGTTCCGCCCACAAAAAACACCATGAGCGTGATACGCAGACTGCGAAAGCTCAGCCACGCAAGCGCAATACCGATCACCGCCGACAGGCCGACGAGTCGAAAGAGCGTGATGGACCCTTCCTCATCGATCGCCACGTTGTCGACCGGGGGGCCGCCAATGTGCAGGTTTTCCGGATTGATGCCGCAGTCACCCGAGGCGAGTTCGAGAATCCGTCCGCGCGGTTTGCCGAGAACGGGGCGACCCACCGCCCGAGCGAGCTCATGCAATACCGGCTCGTTCAACGTAATGACCAGGCACGTTTGCCGTGGCGGCGGGTCGATTTCCAGTCGTTGCCACAGATCGTACCAGTGCCCCAGTCGTGTCGCCTGGGAAGTTCCTTTCAGCCGCTCAATATCGCCGCCGTATTTCTGCGCGACCAGTTCATCCACAAAGCGGTTAAACTCAAACGCGCGGCGTTCATCGATCAGCCGTTGATAGTCCTCCGGAATGAATCTTATGAGGGACTCGACCGTCCACTGAAAGTCGGTCGGGGGCGTTGGCCCGAAAAGAACGCCCGTCAATCGCTTGTGCGTTTCGACGGCGGCCTCGTACGCCGCGCGGTCGCCCTCACTGTAATTGCCGACGAGCATCGTTCCATCGACGCCCGCCATCCGCTTGAAGATATCCGGCCCACTCGTCACATCGACGAAAAACCTTGCGCTGAGCAGTTCGGGATTGCGATAAAAACGGTTGTTCGTCTCCGCTCCCCACTGGCGGACGAAAGTCCCGTCGGCCCGATTGCGTCCGTTGAGAAATCGCTGGACAAAGCGTTTGCCGGCGTCAATGACGTTGTTCTTGCCGCTCCACTTGAAGACACTTCCGTTCTGGCAGACAAAATACCATTGCTTGTTGCGGCCGAGCAGCCATTTTTCCTTGTGTTCCCCCCAGTCCTGGTAGTGGTTCCCGGTCTCCTGCAGACCGAGTTCGGTCCCCCATCGTCGCGCCTTGATCTCCTCGTCCAGTTCCGCCCAGGCCGGACTGTCCGGGTCCATTGACTTAAGCCGCTCAAGGTCGCGTTGTTCACCGGCAAGCGATTCGTCCTTGACTTTTTCGTAAAACAGCTTGTAACGCGGGTCGCGCTCGTTGCAGCCATCCCAACTGACGACGACGAACTGGTCGCCGACAAAGAAATCGCGAAAAAACTTCAGCTCGCCCGTTTCCGTGAACGATTGCGGGAGCCAATCGGCGACGTCATTTCGAATGTTGTCGACGGACTCGCGGGCACCACGGAGAATAAACGGCAACAAAAAGAAGACCGCGCACAGAATGAGCATCGCGCGGTTGCCAAAAAATGGAATTCGTTTGGCAAAAAAGGATCGTCGGCTCATCGAGGCTACTGACGGAGAGAGACCGTTTTATGATGCTTTCAGGGTAGCGGGACCCGCCGTTTGAGTCCATGCCTAAATCCCGCCAATCCCCGCGTAATGCTTGAGTTCACGGCTGAGTTTATGCAAGAAGCGTTCCATTCGTTACAGCTTCGCGCAACCCCAGGCCCCTCGCCCGACCCGTACATCGCCGCTACAACAAATCGTTGGCAATGCAGTACATCCATGAGCCGCCCCCAACGACAAGGGAAACTGTCATGATCGCCGCGGCTCCGATCGTCCCTCGCCCCATCATGAATCCCAAAATTGGGCAAAACAGGCCGAGCGAAAAAACGCACGCAATCGCCTGGCCAGGCCTGGTCCGAAAGGCAACGTAGGTAATCCACACCGCGCACAGGGCATACAGACTGGTCGACGCAACGGCGCTGATAAACCCAGGATGAATTTCGTCGGTCACCGAATCCATGATGAGAACCACGGCCAGGCCAATCAGCACAACGACCGCGAAAATGGCGAGGCCCGCCATCGCCACCACATACGAGTCGGCACCGTCGCCAAAATCCTGATCCTCGGCACCAATCGGTGAATCGGCGATTTCCCGCTCGGCCTTGGCCAGCCGCTTTTGTGCGTCGGTCATTTTCGAGTCGGCAAGGCCCTCTTCGTCATCCGGGTCGGTGTACGTATCGAGGTACTGGCCGGTCGCCACGTTGTAGCCGCAATTGATACAGATCACGGCGGAGGGTTCCATCTCCTCGCCGCATGCCGCGCAAATCGGACCTTTCGGAGTCGACTTTACCCCCGCGTCGTCGAGCAGGTCGAGCAGCTTCTTGTTGACTTGCGGGGCACCGGCACTGGCCGCTCGCTTTGCACCACCGCTCGCGCCGACCGCCTGAGAAGCGTCTGGAACCTGCACCGCCGCCTGGCAGCGAGGACATTTAACGCGCTTCCCCGAAAATTCGTCGCGCGCGTTGAACGAGAATCCGCATGGACACGTTGTCTTGATCGCCATCGTTTGTTCGTTTAGGAGAAAGTTTCAACTCGGAGGACCCAATTCCATTTTGCCAGGCCCTCCCGACATGGCAAGCAGCAATTTGCAACAAACCCCTGGAAACGACCCTGGAGGACGGACGATTATGAGGACCAGCCGACCCGTCCGGTGGTAAATCGCTCTGAACTAACCAACTCCCTTCGACGAAGTTCGCCTCCGAGGCGGCGGCATTCGGACAGTCGTCTCCGAACACTACTGACATTCTGTCAGCATCATCCGCCAGTCTTTCGGCCTCACAACGGCCAGGACTCGGACAATGCCGGGAGACTTCACCGCTAAAAAACAGGATCAATCCCCGGCACGTCCTCAACTTTTTAACAACCGCCCGTTTTGGCGCGCCGCTTGCCTTTCAAATCCGTTGACTGGCTCGGCGTGCGCCATTCTGTCAGATGACGTTTGTGATGCTCCGCTATCGCCCGTCGCCCCGCCAGGCCACAATGATCCGTTTGCCAGTCAAAATCGCCCAACGTCCGCTGCGACGATCACCCAACAAAAAACCCCTTGATACCAGAATTCCCGGAGGAATCCCCATTATGGCGACCGCTACGAAAAAGAAACCCGGCAAAACCAAAGTCAATCTTCAGCCATTGGGCGATCGGCTCGTCGTTCAGCGCGACGAGTCCGAGGACGTGACGACTGGCGGAATCGTCCTTCCCGACACGGCGCGTGACAAGCCCGCGCGCGGCATCGTGTTGAGTGTCGGCGAGGGAAAGATGCTCAAGGACGGCAAGCGCAGCCCCTTGCAGGTCAAGGAAGGCGACCGAATTCTCTTTACCTCTTACGGTCCCGAGGAACTCAAGGTCGGTGATCAGGAGTTGCTCCTGATGCGCGAGGACGACGTGCTCGCGATTATCGATTGAGCGTCGCCAGTGTTGCCGACCAAACCCCCCATCACCATTCACTAAATCAACCACAATCAGACTGGAGTTTTACCATGGCAAAGATGATTGCCTTTGAACAGGAAGCCCGCGAAGCCATTCGTCGCGGGGTCGCCAAGCTTTCCCGCGCCGTCAAGGTCACGCTGGGACCCAAGGGTCGCAACGTAATCCTGCAAAAGAGTTTTGGCTCGCCCACCGTCACCAAGGACGGTGTGAGCGTCGCCAAGGAGATCGAGCTGGAGGACGCTTATGAAAACATGGGTGCCCAGATGGTTCGCGAGGTCGCCAGCAAGACGAGCGACGTGGCGGGCGACGGAACAACGACGGCCACGGTCCTCGCCGAAGCGATATTCAACGAGGGTCTCAAGGCCGTTACGGCAGGAGTCAATCCGATCCAGTTGAAACAGGGGATCGAAAAGGCCGTCAACGAAATCAATGACCTGCTCACCAAGGCGTCGATCAAGGTCAAGTCGCGTGACGAAATGGCCAACGTCGCGGCCATCGCCGCCAATAACGATCGCGAGATCGGCGAATTGCTCGCCGGTGCGATGGAAAAGGTTGGCAAGGACGGTGTCATCACGGTCGACGAGGGCAAAAGCCTTGGCACGGAAGTCGAATGGGTCGAAGGGATGCAATTCGATCGCGGATACCTCTCTCCCTACTTCGTCACCGACCCGGCGAGCATGGAATGCGTCCTCGAAGAGCCGTACATCCTCGTTTTTGAAAAGAAACTTTCCAACATCAAGGACCTTGTCCCGATCCTCGAACAGGTCGTCCAGCAAAACAAGTCGCTGGTGATCATCGCCGAGGATATTGAGGGCGAGGCGCTTGCCACGCTCGTCATCAACCGGTTGCGAAGCATTCTCAATTGCTGCGCCGTCAAGGCACCCGGGTATGGCGACCGCCGCAAGGCGATGCTTGAGGACATTTCGATTCTCACCGGTGGCGTCGCGATCTTCGAGGCGCTGGGACGCAAACTCGAATCGCTCACGCTGGCCGACCTCGGTCGCGCCAAGAAAGTGATGATCGACAAGGACACCACGACGATCATCGAAGGTGCCGGCAAGAGCGCGGACATCAAGGCCCGCATCGACCAGATTCGCCGCGAGATCGACAACACGTCCAGCGACTACGACAAGGAAAAGCTCGAAGAGCGCCTTGCCAAACTCGCCGGTGGTGTCGCCAAGGTCAACGTCGGCGCGGCAACCGAGTCGGAAATGAAGGAGAAAAAGGCCCGTGTCGAGGACGCACTGCACGCAACCCGGGCGGCGGTCGAAGAAGGCATCCTCGCCGGTGGCGGCGTCGCCCTGCTTCGCGCGGCGAACAAGGCGAAGCCGGGTAGCGATCTGACCGAAGACGAGAAAACCGGTTTCAATATCGTCGTCCGCTCGTGCCGCTCTCCGCTGATCATGATCGCCAGTAACGCCGGGCAGGACGGCGGAATCGTCTGCGAACGAGTCATCGAGGCCGGCGACAACATCGGCTACAACGCGCTGACCGACAAGTACGAGGACCTCGTCAAGGCCGGTGTCATCGATCCGGCAAAGGTGACGAAGACCGCCCTGTCGAACGCCGCAAGCGTTGCAATCTTGCTGCTCACCAGCGACGCCCTCATCGCCGACATCCCCAAGGAAAAGGGCAAGTCTCATGGCCACGGCGGCCACGACGACATGTACTAAATGAGCCGAAGCGAACTCCTCAGTCGCCCGCCAGACCTGGTTCTGGCGCGGCGACTGAATTGGCTCGTTGTCGGTCTCTCGATCACTGTCCTCGGTCTGGTTGCGGCGATGCGGGTTATCCGCATCCCGCTGCCCGACGGCTGGTCGACTGATTTTCTGCCGTCCGCCTATTCGACAATCAATGCCGGCGTCGCCGTTTTGCTCGTCGTCGCATGGATTCTCATCAAGCGGGGCCATGTCCGCGGCCATCGCGCGGCGATTCAAACGGCGCTCGTCGGCTCGTTCATCTTTTTGCTTGGCTACGTCATCTACCACGTCACGGCGGACGAGCAGCGATTCACGGGCGAAGGCCCCATCCGGTTCGTTTATTTTTCGCTGCTGATTTCCCACATCGTTCTCGCGGCGGTCAGCTTCCCGCTCATTCTGTACACGTGGGTTTTGGCAACGACTCGCCAGTTCGCGAGGCACCGCAAATTCGCCCAGTGGGTCTTTCCACTCTGGCTATACGTCGCCTTGACCGGCCCCCTCTGCTGGATCCTCCTGCGAACCTGGGGATAGTGCCGCGTGGTGAGCCGTGAGCGTGGCGCACTAGCAGGCACACTCCGTGTGCCGTGAGCGTGGCACTGGCACTCTTCCCCTGGTACTCGTGGAGATCGAAACCGGGCGCGTTACGCGGCCTTCCGCATGGGCTGCCGGTTGCCCGGTAAAACGTCGGCAAGCTGTCGGGCGACGGTTTCCATTTCCGTGCGCGTCAACTCGGGAAAAATCGGCAGGCTGAGCACTTCACCGGCGGCTCGTTCCGTTTCAACCAGTGAATGACGGTCGCATTGCAAGTGGGCGAAGCACGCTTGACGGTGCATCGGAACCGGGTAGTAAATCTCGCTGCCAACGCCCCGTTCGGCCAATGCCGAGCGAACTTCGTCACGGCCGCCACCGGGAATTCGAATCGTGTACTGGTTCCAGACGTGACCGCAGCGCCGATCGGCTTCGGGCAAGCCGATCGACTCCTGCATTCCCGCCGCGCCGAACAACTGGTGATAAATCATTGCGTTCCGCTGGCGTCCGGCGGCGCTCATCGCGAGTCCGGGAAGCTTCGTACACAAAATCGCCGCCTGAATCGCGTCGAGGCGACTGTTGATGCCAATCGCCTGATGATAATAGCGAGGACTCATGCCGTGATTGGCAAGCAGTCGAATTCGCTCGGCAAGCGCCCGATCGTTGCACACGACCATCCCCCCGTCACCGAATCCGCCGAGGTTCTTGGTCGGATAAAAACTGATGCAGCCAATATCGCCCATGCCCCCGGCCATTTCGCCTTGAAAGCCCGCACCGATTGCCTGCGCGGCGTCTTCGATAATGCGCAGTCCGTGCGCGTTCGCGACCCTGCGAACCGCGTCCATGTCGCAACATTGTCCGAACACGTGAACGGGCATGATCGCGCGCGTCCGCCCCGTCACCAGGTGCGGAAGCAATTCGGCATTCAGATTGAAAGTCTTTGGGTCAATGTCGACGAAAACCGGTACGCCGCCGAGTCGCGTGATCGCACTGACGCTGGCGAAAAACGTAAAGCTCGGCACGATGACTTCATCGCCAGGCTTGAGATCGATCGCCATCAGCGCCAGCAGCAAGGCGTCGCTTCCCGACGCGCAGCCGATTGCGAAACGGGTCTGACAAATCCGCGCAATCGCGGACTCAAGTTCCTGACAATGCGGCCCTCCAATAAAATGGCCGCTGCGGCATATCCCGTCAAGTTTCTCCAAAATGGTCCCGAGCCATGCTTCATTGCCGCGGTTGACGTCCAGCAGCGGGACGGGTCCCGCCGCAGGCTGATCGACGCAATGCCCTGAAGAAATCGGAACTGTACGATTTGAGTGACGTGACATCCGTTGCCTCCCTGCAAGCGGTCCGAATCGAGTATGGAACATCCCTGAAATCTGGTTCCCCTGG
>JBGTFW010000008.1:0-20318 GCA_041747075.1 Pirellulaceae bacterium | reverse complement strand
TGAGAAACTCCCATGCCCAAACGATAGTATCCCGCTTGAAGTAATCGCCGAAACTGAAATTACCCAGCATCTCGAAAAACGTGTGGTGGTAGGCCGTCCGTCCGACGTTCTCGATATCACCGGTGCGAAGGCATTTCTGGCAACTGGCGGCGCGTGTGAATTCGAGCTTGACCTTGCCGAGAAAGTGATCCTTGAACGGGTTCATTCCGGCGGGTGTGAAGAGCACCGTCGGGTCCCCTTTCGGGACGAGCACATCGCTGGGACAGACGGTATGCCCCTTGCCCCGGAAGAACTCCAGGTATTTTTCTCGAATTTCGTTGGTCTGCATGGCGAATCAGGTGGCCAATACCAGCCCGAAGTGCCAGCGAGTGAACAGCTTTCCGCGAGGTTCGCTCGCTTGCGATTCGGCTTGCAGGCGGACCACTCCATTAACGGCGCGGTCCAGGCAGTTGGTTAGTTACTGACCCAATATATCGCCCGATGGTTCAGCCGGGAAGTGTCACGGTACTCGTATCTTCCGAACTCACCCGCGTATCCGTGATCAGCCGGCGCAAGCGACCCGGCCTTCGACGAGCCGAATGGAACGGTCCGCCATTCGCGCGATGCCGTCGTCGTGGGTGACCATGATGATCGTAAGTTGTTCCTCGTCGCGAAGTGTGACAAGCGACTTCATCACCTCTTCGCTGTTCCGCCGGTCGAGGTTCCCGGTCGGCTCGTCGGCGAGCAAGAGCCGCGGGCGGGCAACGAGGGATCGCGCGATCGCCGCGCGCTGCATTTCTCCGCCCGACAACTGACAGGGGCGGTGATGCAGTCGATGCCCCAGTCCGACCTTTTCCAGCAACTCAATGGCGCGCCTGCGATACGCGCCGCGATTGCGCCACCAGCGGAGGAGACCGTCGCCAATCATGTGGGGCAACATCACGTTTTCCAGTGCCGTCAGTTCCGGCAGCAAATGGTAGAACTGGAAAATCAATCCGATCTCGGCGTTTCGCAGCCGGTCGCGCTCGAGCGGACGCAGCGAATTGACGCAATGCTGACCGATCCAGATTTCGCCTTCGTCCGGCTTGTCGAGCGTGCCGAGCAAGTGCAACAGCGTACTTTTTCCCGACCCCGATTCGCCGACGACGGAAACAAATTCGCCTTCACGCACGTGCAAGTCGATCCCGCAAAGGACGGAAACCGTCCCGTTGCCAGTTCGGTAACGCTTGTGAACGTCGACCGCGGCGATCGCCATCGGCTGGGCGACGCGCAATGGCGCGCGGGACAATGTGGCGATTCCGGACTTTCCAGGCAGATGCGATGGTTCGATCGCGAGCTTGCGGGCCGGTCTGTTCATGTTCTGAATTCAGGGGCGAGGGAGTCTTGACTTTTTCAAACTGTCCGCAATCGCGCGACGCGTCACTACTCGAATCGCAACGATTCGACGGGCCGCAACCGCGCGGCGCGCAAGGAAGGCAGGACGCTCGCCAGCACCGCAATCGCAATAGCGCCAAACGCCACCCACACCACCATCCACGGACTGACGATCGTCGGGATTTCGTCGAAGAAGTAAATCATCGGGTCGTAGACTTCCGTCCCCGTAAATACCGCAATCGCATCGGCGATGGCGTTGATATTCCACACAAAAATCAACCCCAACAGAATTCCCGCGCCCGTCCCGACCGTCCCCAGCGAGAGCCCGTAACCGAGGAAAATCGCCATCACACCGCGCCCCGGCGCGCCCAGCGATTTGAGGATGCCGATGTCGCGGGTCTTTTCCACGACGATCATGAAAAACGTCGCAAGGATTCCGAATCCCGCCACGCCAATAATCAGAAACAACAGGATGTTGAGGATCGTCAGCTCAAGGTTGACGGCGTTGAGGAGCGGCCGTTGGGTATCCTGCCAGGTCTGAACCATCAGGTTCGCTTCGAGTGGAAAGACGACCGTCAAGCGATCGCGGAGCTTTGCAAGGTCCGTGCCTGGCCGCGTCCGAATCTGAATTGACGAGACCGAGGCCGTACCGCGTGCCGGGTCAATCATCCCGCGTATCTTTTGCAAGTGACTCAGCGACATGAATGCGAACGTGCTGTCGTATTCATGCATTTGCGAACTGTACAGATCGACGACCGTGAAGTTCTCCATGATCGGTTTGGGTTCGTGGCCGGCTGTCGGAAGCGTCACGTAAACGTCGTCGCCGGGTTTCAGCAGGTACAACTCGTGGGCGGGTCCGAATTTCGACTCCGGAACCTGGCGGTGCGAGATCGCCCGGCCGATGATGATACCCGCGTACTGGTCCCGTGCCTTGTTGAAGATGTCTTCAGGGTCGATCGCGGGCCGGTGTTCCACCGACGAGTCCGTCGCGCGAAGGACAGACGAATCCGAATCGGCGGTCGCCGTTTCGCGAATGCCCTCGGGTGGCAGGACCGGCATGACGTCCGGCAGTTCCGGCAACGGGCGTCGTGCGTCCGCTGAATCGCCGCTTACGTCCTTTTCCGGTTGGCGGATAGCGGCAACCTCCGCCATTCGCTCGCCGTAAATTTCGTCGACCTGCCTGCGGTAAGCTTCCTCGTACTCCGCCATCGTCCTGCGGTAATTCCAGCCGCATTCGCCGATCACCGGATCGTAGCCCGAACCGCGGAGATCGAACGAAACCTGTTCGCGGTTCAGCTCGTTCATGAGAAAGGGCTGAAAATCGGTCACCTTGCCGTACGTCGCGTCGTCAATGCCCACGAGCAGCAACTGATGAGTCATCGGGCGACCGGCGAAATTGAACTGCAACAGGGCCGGGACGCGAACGATCGTTGTGACGGCTTCGAGATCGCCACCTGCGATTTCCTGTATCTGGTTGACGTGCCAGCCCACGTTGTGGATTTCACCCAGCCCGGGCGGAGCGATTTCGATGTCCGAAAGAATTCCGTGCAGCCGCTCGTGCATTTGGTCGACAAAGCCGGCCATGACGGCGTTGACCACGATCAGCGTCGCGACCCCGAGCGTCACGCTGATGATCGACGCCACCGCGATAAAGCGCGTCCGCAAGTATCGCCAGGCGAGCAGGTAGATATACATGGGTTTTCAGTTTTCGGTTTTCAGTTTCAGTTTTCCTCCCCGCGACACTTCAACTTCATCGACGCGGTTCAATTCTCACGGAGCAACGGGAACAAAATCACGTCGCGAATCGTCTGGGCGTCGGTCAACAGCATGACGAGGCGATCAATACCAATTCCAAGTCCTCCAGCCGGCGGCATGCCGTTTCGCAACGCCCGCACGAAGTCATGGTCCATCCGCGCCATCGAGTCGTCGTCGGGAAGTCCCTCCAGTTGCGTCTCGAACAATCGTTGTTGCAAGTCCGGATCGTTCAATTCCGTGTAGGCGTTGGCAATTTCCATTCCCCGCACGAACAGTTCGAACCGTTCCGCAACGGCGGGGTTGTCCCGCTTGCGTTTGGTCAATGGACAAATGCTCGCCGGGTAGTCGGTCACGAACACCGGTCCGTCCAGCGCGTCCTCGACCTGCGATTCGAACAATTCGTTCTTCAGCACGTCGGGGTGCTTGCCCTTCACCTCCAGACGGATCGATTGGGCAAGGGCTTGTACCGCAGCGTGATCGGCGGGGTCAACGGCAGTGTGTTCACGAAACAGCTCGTCGTAGGTTCGCCGCGCGAAGGGAGTTGAAAAGTCGACGTCTGTGCCGCCCCACCGAATAACGGGTCCCTTTTCAAGTGCTAGCAGCGCGTTGGCGATGATCGCTTCCGTAATATCCATCATTGAGTGGTAGTCTCCGTAAGCCTGATACAGTTCGAGCATCGTGAATTCGGGATTGTGGCGCGGACTGACGCCTTCGTTCCGGAAAACGTGACCGAGTTCGTAAACCCGTTCCATCCCGCCCACCATCAGTCGTTTCAGGTGCAACTCCAGGGCGATCCGCATGAAAAGCTTCATGTCCAGAGTATTGTGATGCGTCGAAAAGGGCCGGGCCGCCGCGCCGCCAGCGATCGTGTGGAGGGTCGGTCCCTCGATTTCACAGAAACCGTGTTTGTCCAGCGTTGTGCGAATGGACTGGACGATTCGCGTGCGAGCCATGAATCGTGTCCGCGATCCCTCGTTCCAGGCGAGATCGACATAGCGAAGTCGCTGACGCAGTTCGGGGTCGGTCATGCCAAGGTGTTTGGCCGGCGGCGGGTCAAGCATCTTGGCGAGAAAGTGGATTCTCGTTGCAAAAATCGAAAGCTCGCCGGTGTTGGTGCGACGCAACTGGCCGTCGACACCGATCAAGTCCCCCAGATCGATGCATTGGACGATATTCCAGTTCTCGTCACCGACCTGGCCCTGTCCGACAAACAACTGGATGCGACCGGTCCAGTCCTCGACGTCAATGAACTGAAGTTTTCCCTTGTCGCGATGCAGCATAACTCGACCGGCTGCGCGAACGATGGGGCCATCCAGTTCGCCACTCTCCTGTTCCGCTTTCCATGCGCGGAAATCGAATTCGTCGTCGTCAATCTCCGGCGGCAGTTCAACTTTCGCACCGGACGTGGTAATCCATTTGACTTCGCGGGCACGGTTTCGAATCTCGCCAATCGACTGGCGGTCGTCAAAGCGCTGTCCCCACGGATCGACGCCCAGTTCGATCAATTTTCGGAGCTTGCCGCGCCGCGCGGTTTCAAGTTCGGAAAACTCGCCTTCAGGGGAATCCCCGGTTTCATTCATCATCATGACTCAAACAATAGTAGTGCGAACTGCCAGTTCGCAAACGGCCGTGCCAGTCGCGCAAACAACCAATATACGGGTTTTATCCGTTTTCTGGCAACGTGACGATCTTACCAGCCGGTCGACCTGGTGGAACTCAATCTGTTGCTCGGCGGCCAGCGATTGCCGCTGAAAGAATCGTTGCCGGCGGGCGACGGTTGTTACTTCCTGTCGCGCGCCGACCAGCGCCCCGATTGCCAGGTATGCATGGCCGCTTTCAGCGCAACTGCCGACGTTGCCGGTCCCGCTCCGCGCGCCGGGTCGGGACCTGTTGATCAATCTGCGCGAGGTATTTTCGACCGCGTACGACCGCGGCCGCTTCGACCGCGCGATCGTTTGCGGCGGCCCGCTCCCGGAACACCTTCGCGAAGAGGAGCGACCATGGCCCGCAAAGATACTCAGATATTAAGAGCCTATCCCGGGACCGCCAACTACAAGCACGCGGCGCCAGCAAGTGAAGCCCTTGTTGGCGCGGCGGGCTGGTATTGGGATAGGCTCCAAAGTTAGCCTGATGGTGAGGTCCCGCCGCGCGAACGCGCGGGCTTCCGCAGTGCTTTGGCGGCTGCCCGAATCCCTGGCTTACTGCCCGACAACCAGAGTCTGCGCCTTGGCGGTGCGGACCCCATCGGACTGTTTCAGGAATGTCTCGACCGCCGCGACATCGTGATAACCGCCGAGGAATCGCACGGTCCAGACGCCTCCCTGTTTTTCGTAAAGCACGAGTTGCGGGACACCACGGCTGCCAATCAGGTTGTGCGCGTCCGTGGCGTTTTTGTCCAGATCGACGGTGGCAAAGTGAAACTGACTCAGTTTATTGTCCTCGATCATTTGCGGAATCGTCGTTGTCTTCATCAGTTGGCAGGGAGGACACCATTGGGCGCTGACGAGTACCAGCAGCGGATGATCGTCCTGTTGCGATCGTTTGTAGGCCGTTTTGTAGTCGGTCGGCTGGCTGGAGTTGGCGTTTGCAAACGCGGCGAGGACGAGAACGACTGGTACTAGATTCATACTTGGCTCCTGCGTGTAAGCGTCGCGGCGCTTCGAGGATATTTTGGGGAATGACCAGTGATTTGCTGGCTACCAGGTCCGTTCTTTCTATCGGCACCGCGCCATAGTGCCATCGCTGCAAATGATGGCATTCCCGCCATTTGGAAGGCTTAAGGGAATAGCGGGGACAAGAACTGCCGCTTGTGCCGCCTGAAACGCCTTGCCCCCGCGATGCGAATCGAAAATGCGACGGGCTTGTTGCCTTGGGCCACGTGGAGACGACATAATTGCCTGTCTATGAAGCTGAAAGTCGGATTAATCGGGCTGGGTGACCAGTGGGAATCGCGGCACCGTCCGGCGTTGCTGGCGTTGTCGGACCGGTTCGAAGTGCGGGCGATCTGCTGCGAAGTGGCGCAAAAGGGAGAGCGCGTTGCCCGCGAGTTTGGTGCCATTGCCGTCGACGGATTCCGGGCGATGATCGGCCGCGACGATATCGACGCGGTTCTGTCGCTTGCGCCTGACTGGGTCGGTCCGCTTCCCTTGCTCGCCGCGTGCGAGGTCGGCAAGGCCGTTTACTCGTCGGCGGCGCTGGACATCGCTCCGGAGCATGTGGGGGAAATCCGCCGTCGCGTCGAGGAATCGGGCGTCGCCTTCATGGCCGAGTTGCCGCGCCGTTTTTCTCCGGCGACGATTCGTCTCAAGGAGCTGATGGCGACCAAGCTCGGCAGGGCGACCCAGATGTTCTGCCACGAACGCATGTCGACCGAGGCACAGACGTCGCACTTGCGCCGCGGCAAGTTCTGCCCATTGACGTGGCGAAGTCTCATGGAGCAAGTCGACTGGTGCTGTTACCTGGTCGAACGCGATCCGACATCCGTCACCAGCTCGATCCACCGTCCGATGGTCAACGGACACGGGACCTTTTACCAGTCGGTGACGCTGAACTTTGATCCGCGCGTCGACGGACAACTCTCGGCGAGTTCGCAGTTGAGCGTCGGCTACTACATGCCCGAATGCTGGAGTGAAGCGTTATCCTTTCGCCGCCCGTCGTCGATTCAGGTGTTGTGCGAAAACGGCGTGGCGTTTATCGACCTTCCGAGCAGTCTCGTCTGGTTCGACGACGCGGGCCAGCACACCGAATCGCTGGATTCGGATCGCACGGTCGGCGAGCAGATGCTGATGCACTTTCATCGCGCGGTGACAAGCCTGGTCCGCAACACGACCGATCTGGCGGTCGCCTGGCGAGCGATGAAGATCGTCATCAGCGCCAACGACAGCGCCCACAGCGGCCGCCGCGTCCCGCTCGAATTCTGAATGGGCGATGAGGGACTCGAACCCCCGACATCCACGTTGTAAGCGTGGCGCTCTAGCCAACTGAGCTAATCGCCCCCCAAAAACGGAATTCTAGAGAAGTTGCCCTCAACCCACAATTGGACCCGGTGCCATCCTCACGGAGCCGCTGCAAGCCGTCTAACCCACTCCGCATTGTCTCGACACCCGGCGACGAACAAAGTTCCCCCGTAAGCCGGCGAAAAGGGACGTCAAGACCGCAAGTTTTTCCAACCGCCGGACCTTGCGTGAGGGGGTTTTTCGTGCTCTTGGCGGCAAAAAATGGCCTGTTGCATCATGGCCAAAAAAAAGGGAGATTTTTCGGCGGGTGGTTGCGTTCCTCAAAATTCCGGGTACAATCGATCCACGAATAGCCAGGTTAATAGCCAGGTTTTTCAAGCCTGCGGTTTTCGTCCGTCTCTAATTGATTTACTTCCCGGAGTCTGCCATGAGAAAAATTTTCGTTGTCCGATCGATTACACGGCTTGCGGTTTTGGCCGTTCTTTCGGTGTTGCCTGCTGCAATGGCCCAGGCAGATATGCTGACAACCCTGTTTGCCGCGAATAATGGCGGTAATTTGGGAGGCGCTGTTTATTTCGATGCGAACGTCGGTGCCAACCCGCTGGAGGTGACCGGGTTTGACACCAATACTACCGAAACCGTGGCGTTCACCAATTTTCAGGTTTGGGTGTTACCAGGTCTGACCTCACAAGGCAATGAAACCAGTGCTGCCTGGGTTCAGGTTGCCACCGGCAGCGGAACGGGAGCCGGATTCAACAACCCCACCTCGGTCACCTTGTCCAATTCGTTCTTGTTGAGCGCCAATACGTTGACTGGAATCGCATTGGTGATGGATCCGGCGATCGGGCACGACTACACGAATGGAACCGGTGCCAATCAATTTTTTTCGAATGCTGACCTGAGCATAACGCTGGGATCGGCGTCGAATGTCCCCTTTACCCTTGCTTTCACGCCGCGTGTTTGGAACGGCACGATCTATTACAACGCCGTTCCGGAACCGGCGTCGTTGGCGTTTCCGGGAATCGGTGCGATCGGCCTGATTGGGTTGGCGCGTCGGCGACGATCTTAGGAACGTGGGAATAAATATTTCGGCGCATGTAGCTGCCGTCGCCAGACGGCGGACCACAAAGAAACCACGCTCTGGCGAGTGTGGCTACGACTGAAATACCAAAGTTATTTTTCACTCGTCCTTTTGTAGTCGAATGGCGATTCATGAATTCATGAATCGCTTTTTTGTTTGCCAGAAGGCGGCCCGATCCTGCCGGGGATTGCGACCTTGGAGATTTGGCGAAGAATTGATCGCGTTGCAGGCGTGGTACTCCAGCCAACCGGGCGATTCGCCCGCAGCTAGTTTAGCGAAACCACTCCGTCCTCCCCGTCCTCCTCGTCGTCGCCATCGTCGTCGCCATCGGCCGACTTGAGTTTGGAACCCTCAACCAGCCCGGCCGGGAGGAGGTCGCTGTACTTCTGGCCGTCGGCGTTCTCCATTTCCGCGACTTTCTCCAGCGACTCAAGGATGGCAGGCGCCATTATGTCGTTTTCCAGGTCCTTTCGCTCCTTGCCCTTGACGGCGTTCCACCGCGCCGAGAGGTCCAACTCCTTCAACTCCTCGTAAAACAAATTACCGAATTCGTTGCGAACTTCCTTGCTTTCCTTGGCAATGTGGCACATGTTACAGGTCACCCGAAGTCCCTCGTACTTTTTTTCAAGCGTCTTCTTGAAAATACCGTGCGCGAATGCCGGCGGGGCCGCGACGATCGACAGGATGAGGAGGGCAACGATTGCCGGCGCGGTGTAACGGCGAAGCATGTAGGGTTTCAATTGCATCTCGGTGCACTCCGTGGAAGCGAGTCAATTCGGGGCGGGTCGCGGCGTCTGAAGTGGCCCGCCTGGGGTCCATTTTAGGGTTGAAACGGGTCCGTTAATACCGGTGAGTCCTTCGATCTGACGGTGACGATCCCTGCTCAACGGGGTCTCGCGGGCAATTCGCCGCCGGAAAACGACGTGAAACCGGCGTCGGATCGCAGTTCCGCGTGCTCCTTCATCGTGTCCAGCAACGCCGCCGACTCGAGGTCCCGGTCGCAAGCCCGCGATATGCGGCCACATCCGGAACACTTGACCAACGTGCCCAGTAACTCGATCGCCAGTTGCCGCGTCCGCCGGCAATGCTGGCAAGCGTGGATAAATGTCACGTTCATGCAAGTCTCACGCGAAAAAAAACCTGTTGAAGATAGCGGGTAGAGCGTCTCCCCGTGACTATCTGACCGATCCCCCGTTTTCTTGTCAAACCCGAAAAATTCCGGGCTGCCGTCGCGCGAACTGCAAGCTTGCATCGTTGCGGCTCCGCCGTCGCGCGAACTGCCCGTTCGCAAACGCCGAGGTTTGCAGGAAAGCACTAGCGAAGGTCCGCTGCGTGACCGGCGACCGCCTTCTTCCCGGAACCGGCCCCAAATTCCAGCGACTGGATGCTTGCATATTCGTCGTCGGATTCGAGGGTCGGCGTAACGCTGGCGATCGTATCGCGAAGAATCGGCTGAAGTTTCTCAAGGACCTGAAACAACACTGTGACGACTTCAAAGAAGGACGATTCGTGAATCTCCCCTTCCAGGTAGAGCCTCCCGATAACACGGTCATCGGACACAAGCGGCACCTCCGAGCTCCACAACTCGTCATCGAGAGAGTTCCGGTCGAGCTGGTGGTACTTGGCGTGGAAACTTTCATGAAGCCAGGGGAGGTTAAGGTCCATCGTCATGCGCTGCAATTTGCAAGTCTGGGCGAAATCGCGCAGTGCCTGCCAGCAGGCGTCCCAGTTCTTGTCACCTTGCAGGCGGACCGAAACCTGGTGGGAACTGAGGCGCGGGTTGCGCTGCGGGAAAATCACGAACGAGCGGACCAGTGCCGCCGAACGGTTGGCGATCAACTGGAACTCGGCGATGCCAAAGACCTTGCCGACAAACAGGAAAAGCACGACCGCGGCGATCGATATGAAGGCATATTCCGCTTGCCGGTAGACCAGCGAGAGGGTTCCGCCGGTCGCCGTCATGAGGCACATCCCGAAAAACATGAGCAGCGCCTTGCGCGGGCCGTACCCCTTGCGGATGAGCGCGTGATGAAGGTGCCCGCGATCGACTGCGAAGACGCTGCGACCGGTCAGTCGGCGACGAATCAGCGCGGCGACAGTGTCAACCATGGGGATCGCCAGCAGCGCGATCGGTGCCAGAAACGCATACGTGGCTGCTTCCTTGGACGCGCAGCGGATCGCCATTGCGGAAACGAACAGTCCAATGAGCATGCTCCCGGCGTCGCCGAGATAGGCGGTGGCCGGAGGGAAATTGTATCGAAGAAAGCCAAGGATCGCTCCGGCGGCGGCGGCCAGAATCAGGGCGTCGGCGGCACGCCCAAGGTGCAGCGCCATAATGCACAGCGCGACGCTCATGAGGAAGCCAATCGTTGACGCGAACCCGTCGGCACCGTCGAGCAGATTGACGGAGTTGATTCCCACGAGAATCCAGCCAAACACCACGAGCAGCGAAAAGAAGCTGAGGTCCAGTTCGGTGCCAAAGACGGTGATTGACTCAAAGCGATACCCAAAGGCGATCAGCACGGCAGCCGCAACAACCTGACCCAAGAGTTTTTGTCGCCCGCGAATCGCGTAGCGGTCGTCGATAATCCCCACAAGCAAGATAATCGTCGACGCAATCAACAGTCCCATCAGACCGATCCAGTCGATCGGGATACGCGATAACCAGGTGGAAAACAGGCCCAGCGCAAGGAAGACCGACCAGATCACCGAGAAAAAAATGACGATGCCCCCGATCAGCGGAATTGCGGTTTGATGCAACTTGCGCTTCTGATCGGGCAAGTCCACCAGTTGGAAGCTGACTGCCAGTCGCTTGGCGACGGGAACAGAGAGAAGCGAAATCAACAGACTGATCCCGAAAATCCCGAGGATGCATGCCACGACCGGGTCAAGCCCCGCCGCCGACGCGAGGGGTTTCACGTTGGCCGAAATCAGCCATTGCGAAACGAATATGGTTGGCAGAGCGGACATGGCGAACGGCGAATCCCCGACATCAAATAGGGTGCGGTCTCAAAAAAATGCTGCGTTCGGGCGAGGAGTCCATTGTCACCCAGGCGGCGACGATTTCCAGTCTTATTTTCCGGAATAGATTTCAATTCCGGACCTACCTGGACGGGCCATGCTCCAGTCGCAATTTCTCGATTTTCCTTTGCAGGGCCTCCAGTCCCCGGTGGTCATTCCCGAATTTGCGCACCCGACGAAGGTGCACAAGTGCCTCGTCGTACCGCCCAAGGTCGACCAGCAAATTGACCAGCTTGATACGTATTTGCTGAACATCTCGGTTCGAATCCGCCGCGAGGGCCAGCGTTTCCACGGCGGCCTCGCGTTTATCGAGTGCTATTAGTATTTCGGACAGGATCAATAGTGACTTGCGATCGTCCGATCCTTCCGCCTGCAATAGCACCTCCGCCCGCCGCAATGTGTCAATTTGCAAGCTTTGTAACGATTGTACCACCAGATAGTTCCTCGCGAAATCAAAGAGAATGAAAGCCTCGTCTGGCAGCACTTCCTGAACGATTCGCTCCATCGGCAGGGTTGTCGCGGCGATTCGGGCGACCAGCGCGTATCGCGACGGATCAATCTTCAGGCATTGCTTCAGGTGTGCCACGGCGTCGTCGAGGCGACTCGCCTGGAGGTCCATCAAACCGGAGATTAGCCACGCGACGGCGTTGGCCGGGGCCGTTTCCCGCGCCCGGTCCAGGTGTGGCTGGTCTGCGTTGGCAACGGGGCTGATGACATGCAACTGCGCGAGCATCAAGTGGACGGTGGCCTGGACCGGATTTCGCGCCCGCGACAGCTTCAGATAGTGAATGGCGGGGATCAGATTGTCCGTGACAAGGGGGTCTTCGCGGAGTTGACGAAGGCGTGAGGCGTCGCCAGACCTTCGTGCGTCGCCGATCAGTGCCTGCAATCGTTCGAGACCGGTTGAGAGCCAGATTCGCCGCATGGATTCGGGGTCATCGGCCTGTTCCCGGGCGAGCGACCGCGCGAGGGTTTCGTAAAGCGCCAGGCGATAGCGAAGCACGTACAGTTCGCCGAGCCGTGTCCAGGCTTCTGCATCGGCGTTTCCCTGGAGGGCCGTTTGCAGCCGTTGCAGTCGCCCGTCGACTTCGTCCAGGTTCGTCGTCTGGTAGTCTTCCCCGGCGGGCAGCGGACCGAGCGCCAGTTCGATGCGCGTATAGCGAAGCGCGTCCATCGCACAATACAGACCGGCCGAGAAGGCGAGCAGCAACATCAGCATGTTGAGGCTCAGCGGAAAATTAAAACGAAAGTAATATCGCTTCCTCAGCCGGTCGGCCAGCGAATGGGCCTGGCCCGCGAGCATTCCGCAAACGAGGGCCATGGCGACCATGTTGGAGGGTATAAAAAGCCCAAAGTCAAAAATTGCGACCACGGACTGGCTGACAATCAGGAAGACGCCAACGAGCGACAGGGCACCTGTCTTTGGGGAATTCCCCCGAACGGCGAGAAAGCGAATACAAAGCGCGAGGATGACCAGCGCAGCGACGAGAAAGACCAGACCGGGCCACCCCGTCTCGACGAGCGACTGGTAGTACTGGTTTTCGGCGAAGTAAAAAATCTTCTCTTCCGAGCCGGTGCGATACAACCGGTGAACGTCGTCGTAGCTGCCTGCTCCGCTGCCGAGCGGTGAAAAGTCGAGGATCGCCGGCGCGGTCTCTTGCCAGTGACGGAAACGAACTTCGTTGGAAACGAAATCGGTGTCCGAAACGCGCGCGACGCTTTTCCAAACCTCTTCGCCGAATCCAAGCCAGGTGAGGCCACTGACGGCGATCGCGACAACGGCGGCACCGGCAAAAAAGACGCTGAAGGTTCGCCGCGTCATGCTGTAATAAACCGTCGCGACGACCGCACCGCAGACAAGCCCGAACAATCCGCCGCGCGAAATCGACGCAAAAACGCCGAGCGTGATGATGGCGGTGGCCAGCAAGGCGGCGAGCTTGATCGCGTTCAGTTCGGCGAAAAACAGACCGATGTGCAATCGCCCCTTTTCCCACACCGGATAGTCGTTCGTAATGATCGTTCGCGGCCGCGCCCCGGACTTCGGACGACGGTGAAACGCCATGTAAAGCAGCCCAAGACTGCACGCCAGGCAGATCAGCAAATACCCGGCCGCGTTGTTTTGATTGACAAACGGGCCAAACGGCTGGCCGCCGTCGGGCAACTTGATCGTGCCATATATCAGTCGCCCGAATTTCAGCTTCTGGACAATTCCGTAAATGCTCAGTGCAACCCCATTGATCGTCGCGACCGCGGGGAGAAGGAGGCTGGCCTTTCGCGCCGCGAAAAAATAGCTTCCCAAAAGGAGGCTGAGCAAGCCAAGCATCAACAGATTCACCGCCTGCCGTGTTCCGTCGAGGTCCATCGTGACGCGAACGACCGATGTCGCATTGCCTTTGTCAACCAGTAACTCATTGGGTGCCGGTGAAGCAAGTGCTGTATACAGTCCGCTTTGACCAGGTGCCACGAGGCCGGCCAGCCAATCAGGCAACGGCAGGGTCTGAAAGGTCAGCAGGAACAATCCGAGAACGACCGGAATCGCGAGAAACGGAAAATGATGCGACGTTCTTTTTCCAAACGCCAACGAGAACCAGAGCATCGTCATGCTGGTGATGGCCAGGCAATACAACACGAGCTGCGGGAGCTGCGCGACGGAACCAAACCACCACGGCCCCATGAGGATCATCGCAAATGTCAGAAGACGACCCGACCAGAGAAATATGCCGGACAACAGCGTTTCGCCTTCGTCGGCCGTGGCGCGATCCTTGCGCGAGCGATCTGCCACGCGAGGAAGTTTTCCGATTTCGCTCCCCGGACGGGATATCTTTCGCGGTGTGTCAACGAAGCGAGCCATCGACGGCGTTCAGTTGTGGGTGGAGGGATAGAAACGTCATTGTTGGCCCCGGAAGGGCGGATTGCAACTCCGGCCGATGCGTGTTGTCGGCGATCGGCGATGCGCGTTCGAGATGCCGGTGCACCTGGAGTTCGCGGTTTGCCGAGGGCGGTTTCTATGCCCCTCCCTCGCGTCGCCGAACCGGAAGTGTAAACGTATAGATCACGATGATCGTGCCGATGGCAAGCATGCTCCACGGCATCCAGTCGCGCGGCTTGTACAGCCATGTCGTTGCCGGCGGCTGAACCGCCGCGCCCAGCCCCGAAAAGGACACTTGCTGAAACGGGCTGTTCAAAGTGCTGCCCTGATCGAGTTGCACTGCGCGAATGGCGCGAATCTCCAGTTCCTGGACAAGGAACAATTCGACGCCCACCATGATGGCGGTGATCCCGATCGCCAGTGAAACGGCTTTCCACATGCTCAATACCCCTGAATTGTCACAAAAAACGTCTCGTCTCTCGATATCGGCAATTCCCGGTGTTGCCCGCCGACTTGACGCATTCACCGCGCCTAAACGTCAGGCTTCGCAAAATCGTTGATTGCCGGTCCCGGACGGGTTCGCGGCGCGGATTCCGCGCCCTGTCCTGCCTGGAGAATCCAGCTAAAATGGGACTTGCGATGTCGAGTGGGTTGAATCGCGTCGTGTCCTTCGTCGGACGACGTCATTTTTTCCCGCGGCGCGTCGTATTTATTTGGTCAACGGGCGAAATCGCGAGAACTCTTATGACCCCTAATGAAACGCGAATCCTCACCGTTGACGACGACGCCTCGATGATCCGAATGATCACCGAGACTCTCGAACCGGTCGGCTATCGGATTTTATCGGCCAACGACGGCAATCAGGGGCTCGCCTGCATTGAATTCTACAAACCTGACCTGGTGCTGCTCGATTTAATGATGCCACATCGGGGCGGCCTGATTGTCCTTGAGGGGATGCGCCAGCTCGATGACTATATCCCGGTGATCATGATTACCGCTAACGACGGCACGCGGCATCGAAACTATGCCGAGGTGATGGGTGCCGACGCCTATTTACAGAAACCGGTTCGACCCGAGGTGCTGGTGCGAACGGTGGAACGCATCCTGCGAAGCGTAGCGGCCAACGGGCAAGACTGAGGGCGAGTCTTCGAATCCTTGGCTGCGGCTGGAAGCGCTGGAAGCCGCGGTCACGGTGATCCTCGGAACCAGGCTATTTTCCGACGTCCCGCGTCTCGCCCGGACCGAGCCGCGCGGCCTTCTGGTTCTCGCGCTTGATCGCGTCGTAGACTTCGCGGCGGTGGACGGGAACGTCGCGCGGGGCGTCGATCCCCAGCCGCACCTTGTCTCCCCGGATGTCGACCACCGTGATGGTCACATCATCGCCGATCATGATACATTCATCGCGATGTCGTGAAAGAACAAGCATGGCCGACTCCAGTGCGCGGGAAACGCTTCAAAAATGAACCTGTGTTGTGATGTAAATTTGGCTATCGGGCGACGCGAGACGTCCCGCACACGCTGATTGCCCGCGAGCCGGTCAACACCCCGCTGCCTTGCGCTCCTCGCTCCGCCGCGGCCTGGCGGATTGCCGTGTTGTTACGATGAACGTTCCCGCTCATCGGACTGCTTTGGGTGAACTTCGACCAGCGCCCCCCCGGACCTTGACACGCGGCCGCAAAACAACGGTCTGTAACGGAGTTTCCGACTGACAGGGGAAGGAAAATGCGGATCAGCGAGGTTCACTCGCTTGCGCTTCGGGCTTGTATTTTCGCTCCATATCGGATCAGGCGATCCGACGAAGCGGCAGGGGAAGCGCCGTCAGCTCATATTGGATAGGTTGCTGGTCGGAAGTTACGACCTGGCAACCAAGGCGTCGATCGAGATTGATAATCACCGGCGCGCGAAGGTTCAGCGTTAAAACGTCGGTGTCGCGGCTGACCACCGCCAGAACATAAGCCTGGTTGACCGATGCCAGATGCAGGCTCTCGGTGTCGGCCGGGTCGAGTCTCACCTGGTAGTTGGGAACAAATCGCCGCGGCGAGACGACGGGCAACGCCACCGATGCTTCCTGAAGGCTTTGCAACCACGCGACGGAGCGGTTGCCCGCGTCAGCGAGGATGACCCAGTGCTGGCACTCCTCAAAACCAAGGATTCCGCCCCGAAAAAACAGGATGTCGTCGGGCTGGATATCGACGTTGCCAAAGCGTGAAGTTTGAATTTTCATGGCCGGCGGCGTGGTTGGACCTTTGCGAATGCCCGGCGGGATCAGTTCATGGACTCCCGAAAACCTGGACAGTCACGGTCTTTATCGGCCGATCGACTGTATCGATTTAATTGATTGTGCCGAAACAGGCGATTTTTTCGCGCGAGCCACCCGCGCATCATTCCAGTGCGTCATTCCCGCGAAGGCGGGAACCCAGTGCGTCATTCCCGCGAAGGCGGGAACCCAGCGCGTCATTCCCGCGAAGGCGGGAACCCAGCGCGTCATTCCCGCGAATGCGGGAACCCAGCGCGTCATTCCCGCGAAGGCGGAACCCAGCGCGTCATTCCCGCGAAGGCGGGAACCCAGTGCGTCATCCCCGCGAAGGCGGGAACCCAGCGCGTCATTCCCGCGAAGGCGGGAATCCAGCGCGTCATTCCCGCGAAGGCGGGAATCCAGCGCGTCATTCCCGCGAAGGCGGGAACCCAGTGCGTCATCCCCGGGCGCCTGATTTGACTTTTTTTGTCTGGGCGAGACGGTGCATGGATTGCTCGTCGGCGAGGGTCCAGTTCGAAATACTGGTCGTCGCTGGCGTTGACATTCCAAGGGTTCCCCCGGCGACCACCCCATCGAGCAGCTTCGAACCTTGCGGGGCGCTAACGCTGCGAGGGCGAATTGGGTGCAAGCCCCGGCCACGTGCCCTATTGAATCGCTCGCAAATCGAGATCGTAAATGCGCCAGGTCTTTTCGCGTTTCACGCCGCCGCGTTCGATCGTCTTGCGCGAAAGGGTATTGCTTTCGGCAACCCATGAAAATTCCGCTTCCTCCACGCCCCATGTGAGGGCATCGTCACGCACGTCGTCGATCAACACCAGTCCGACACCCCATTTCTGCCACGCGGGCAGGACGTGCGTCGCCACCAGTCGAACCCGCTTGAGTTTTTTCCGGCCCGTGAAGAGGCGAATGAATCCAAACGGAAAAAGCCGTCCGTCGATCTGACGGATGATCGGATTGAAATCGAGCAGCCCGAACATCGTTCCGATCGGTTTCCCGTCCACTTCGCAGATTCGCGTCAGTTTAGGGACGATCAGGTGCCGCAGCGAGTTGCTCATATGGTTCACTTCCGCATCGGACATCGGGACGAATCCCCAGTGCGGTAGATTCGCTTCGTTGTAAATCCGCAAGAAGGTGCGAATCTCCTCGGCAAACCGCCCCCGGTCGAAAGTCCGCAAGACGAGATTCAGCCGCTTTCGCGCTTCGCATGCCATGCGATGGATTTTCTCGTCGAGTGTCGCCAGCATGTCCGAATGTCCGGCATAGGCGTACAGGTCCTGCTCTTGCCGGAAGCCGAACTCCGTTACCAGTCGCTCGTAGTAGGGCGGGTTGTAAGTCAACATGAAGGACGAAGGCCGGTCGAATCCCTCGACCAGCAGCCCCATTTCATAGTTGAACGACGGGTTCATCGGCCCGCGAACCGCCGTCATCCCCCGTTCGCTGAGCCAGTCAATCGCCCGTTCAAACAGTGCCTTCGCGACCGCCGAGTCGTCGATCGACTCGAAGAATCCGAAGAATCCCCGCTTTTCGTCAAAGCGGCGATTGTGAGCATGATTGACAATCGCCGCGATTCTTCCCACGACCTCGCCGTCTCGTTCCGCCAGAAACGACTGGATGTCGGCGTCTTCGTAAAACGGGTGCGGGCGGTAATGGAGCAATTCCCGCTGGTTCTGAATGATCGGGGGGGACCAGTTCGGATTTCCCTTGTAGAGCCGCCACGGCAGGCGAATAAACTCCGCCTGCTGACGGCGACTGGCTACGGGAACGATTCGGATCGGGGGGGTGGACGGAGAATGGGTCATATCGCGGACATGGGTCGTATCGCGGACAGGCAAAGCAAGATCGCCCAGGGACGTCTGGGGAGAATGCGGGAAAGTTACTAAAATACCGGTTCTCGGAAATACTTCAACGCGCATTCATCGCGCAAAGAGCAATGCCCAACTGTTCGTTCAACCTCTCAATTCGGAATTTTGACTCCTGAGACCCATGGCAGACCAACACGGCCAAAAAACCGCCCTCCCGGCAATCACCCCTGCCACGACGCTCGAATACCGCGAAATTATCGACGGGGTCATCCAGGATGTGCAGTCCGTTGCCAAACGACGCGCCGACGGCGTGCGTGCCGACACGTCGATGATTGACATCGGTCTCGATTCGCTTGAATGGATGGACGTCATTTCAAGAATCGAGTCGCGCTTTCGCGTTCGACTGCCGGAAACGCTGATCGACGAGATCGAGACGAGCCGCGAACTGGCCGACGCGGTGTCGGGCCTTCTGGCGCGAAAGCCGAATGAAACTGCGTCCCAGGCCGTCCCGGAAGAAGACTACATTTTTGAAAAGTCGCCCGAGTACCTTCGCCTGCAAGCGGAGTTTTCCAAAATCGAGGCGGCCGGCGAGGAGAATCCGTTCTTTTGCGAGCACGCGGGGATCAGCAACCATCAAACCCGGATCGACGGGCGAACTTATATCAACTTTTCGGGCAATAATTATCTCGGTATGTCCGGCGACCCGGTCGTCACCGCCGCTTCGGTCGCCGCCGTCGAGGCCTTTGGCACAAGCGTCTCCGCCAGCCGCATCGTTTCCGGAACTCGCCCAATCCACCGCGAATTGGAAAGTGCCATTTGTGATTTTCTCGGTGTTCCGGAGTGCATTACCTTCACCGCCGGGCATACAACCAACGCGGTCGTGCTGGGACACCTGTTCGGTCCCGATGATCTGATCCTTCACGACGAGCTGGTTCACAACAGCATCGTGTTTGGCTGCAAGGTGTCGGGGGCCGAACGCCGCTCGTTTCCCCACAACGACTGGGAAGCCGCCAGCGATTACCTCCGCGAAATGCGCGACCAGTATCGCAAGGTCGTCGTCGTGATCGAGGGTCTTTATAGCATGGACGGCGATTATCCGGACTTGACAAGATTCGTCGAAGTCAAGGACCGCCATCACGCATGGCTGTACGTCGACGAGGCGCACTCGATCGGCACGATGGGCGCGACCGGACGGGGGCTGGCCGAAATGTTCGGCGTGCCGCGCGACGCCGTGGAAATCTGGATGGGAACATTGAGCAAGGCACTTGGTGCCTGCGGCGGATTTGTCGCCGCCCGCGAGTCGATCATCCGCTACCTCAAGTACACGTGTCCCGGCGTCGTCTTTACGATCGGGCTGTCGCCGGCCAGTTGCGGCGCGGCGACGGCGGCCATCCGTTTGATCAAGGACGACAATCGCCGCATTCGCCAACTGCACGAGAACGCCGCGTATTTTCTCGAGCAAGCGCGCGGCGCCGGTTTCAACACGGGCGACAGCGCGGGTTCGCCGATCGTGCCCGTGATCCTTGGCGACTCGCTCCGCTCGCTTCGCGCCTCGCGGCAAATGCACGAAGAGGGAGTCAGCGTCCAGCCGATCATGTACCCGGCGGTCCCGAATGAACTGGCTCGGCTCCGCTTTTTTGTCAACTCGCGGCACACCCGCGAGCAACTCGACCAGACCGTCGCCGCGCTTCAGAAGGTGTTGCCGAATTGAACCGACTTCTTGAAAGAAACCAATGTCAGGCGACAATCCGTACGCACCGCCTCCTGCTGCTACTGGGTTCCCTCGCGATCATCATCACCCGGGCGATCGTGCTGGAGAACCGCTGATTCCGTCAACCGGGTAACGCGCGGTTCGGCCAAATGGAACATCGACTGGCACGGCAAACCCCGACAAACCGATCGACGCCTCGCGTCGTTTACGCTCGCCAGTACAACATCGGCGTTTTCGGTCTCGAACGACTTCACCCATTCGACTCGCGGAAATACCGCCGCGCATGGAAGCGGATGCAAGGCCATTTCGGTTCAGAATTGCGTTCGTGTCACGTTCCACTCAAACGTCCCGCAAACCGGGATGAACTCTTGCTCGTGCATACGGCCGAGTACCTGGCAAGGCTTCGCGACCCAGGATATGTCGCCGGTGCCCTGGAGGTTCCCCAGGTTCGATGGCTTCCCGGTTGGGCGATCGCCTGGTACATACTTGGCCCCATGCGGTGGGCGACCCGGG
>JBGTFW010000007.1:0-7166 GCA_041747075.1 Pirellulaceae bacterium | reverse complement strand
TGCTGATCAAGCGCATTGAGATCTGCGAGGATGAAGTCCGAATCGTATACCAGGTACCCCCAAACCCTTTTGTCCCAAGCCCCGATAATCGGGGCTTTCTCCAACATTGTTTGTCGCTCCCTTTCGTGGCTTCGCCACTGTTGGCCAGTTGAGGCGAGTGGAAGGGGGACATTGTACTTTTTTGGGGTCGGGGATGGTCGCGTGCAGCCTTTCAAGGTCACGCGCGACCAGGTCGACACGCTCAGCAATTGTTCGGTTCTTCCGAAGGAATTGAACGCAGTGGCACGGAGACGCGAAGGCGCAGAGGGTCGTTTTCCTCCGCGTCCTTGCGTCGCTGCGACTCTGCGTCAAATTCCAAAAGGACGAATGTTTGCCATTGACCCAAGCCGAAACTCTCGTCGCCTTCGCGGGGATGACGCGCCTTCGCAACGCATTGACCCTCCTTTATGGCTACGCCGGCTATACAGAAAGCATGAAGGCGATCATCATCAAAGCTGGCCGAACGTTGTATTGACGAGAACTCGGCTCTTCTCCCTGAAGATGCCTGGATGACCCGTCAACCTGTTTCTGGATAACCAGTAATCGGAGAGCCGGATGCGCGAAAACCGCTCCTGCGGTTCGGAGGGAAGGGAATCCGGGAAACAATGCGCGGCCAAATGCCTCCCCACGACATTTCGACCCAGGCGACGAACCCGATGATTCAACGCGCCGACAACATGACGCTGGCCTCGCTGGCGAGTTGCTCGCTGATCGTGGCGGTCTCGGCCTGGTTGCTCGTTCATTGGCGATTCCAGGCCGAAGTTGCCTGGTGGATTTGGTGTGCCGTCATCGTCGGACTGGCACTTCGATTCGTACTGGTCTCGTATGTGACCGCCTCGCTCGTGCTCATTTGGCCGATAGCGGTCGCGGGACGATTCCGGGCATTTGGGTTTGAAAGCCCCGGAATCGAATCGTTTGATGTGCATTTTGCCGTGACGCTGATTGCGTTTGTGTACAGTTCGTTACGCATGGTCGATACGATGCCGCGAGTGTTTCCCTGGCCGGGGCGGGTTGGGTTGCGGGATGGAATCGACCCCCTCACACCTGTTACCCCCCTTACCCCAACCCTCTCCCCCGGAAGCCGGGGGAGAGGGGGCAAAGAAGAAGCGGGTGCCTACTCGGCTGGAAACCCGGAGAAAGAGAGCGAAGAAGGGGGAGTGGCGGGTGACGATGTCGAAAATCGGCCCAACGTAAATCGTCCGCGACCTTTTGCCGATGCGCCAGTTTTGGTCCTGATCGGGGTGTCGGTGCTGGTCGCGTGGTCGCTCATGGTCCTCCTCCCGGAGAATTCGGACAGCCGCGAGAATTTCGGGTTGACCCCCGGCGGACTGCGCTCCATGACGTTCGTGCTCCTCTTCGGCACCGGTTGGATGATCGTGAGCGCCGTGCATGGACTGCTGGGCATTTATGATATGAGTCGCGCCGAGAGCTCGTTGTACCTGCGCAATGCGTTTGCGCGGGAGCTTCGCGGCGAGTTGAGCCGGATCGAGCGGAACCTCGCTCGCGCGGATCGCGCGGACTAACATTGATCAATATCGATTTCTGAAATCACTGAAGTGCAAGACATGGCGGGAATCCGGGAACTCACGGGCTGGCTCTTGACGCTGCTGGGGCTGGGGCTGATCGGAATCGTCTTGTACCTCGCGATCAACCGGTACGTCTTCGAGGCGATGGCGCTTTCGCTGCCGGGCGTCATCGTCTTTCGGGCAGGAATCGGACTGGTGCGCCTGGCGGTTGCCGCGCGCGTCGCCAGCCGGTTGACGTCCCGGCAATCCGGGGGCGTCGAGCCCTGGAGGCGTGACTGAATTTACGTGGGCGCGACTTCCTGCATGAGGAGGCCGCAGAGCCAGGCTCCATAGGTGCCCAGTACGTAACCAAGCACCGCAAGCAGCACGCCGACCGGTGCAAGCGACGGGTGAAAGGCCGCCGCCACAACCGGAGCGCTGGCAGCGCCGCCGATGTTCGCCTTGCTCCCCACGGCAAGGAAAAAATACGGCGCGCGAATCAACCATCCCACAACGATCAGCAGCCCCACGTGAACAAGCATCCACACAAGGCCGACCAGAAAAAGGCCTTTGTGTTCCCAAATCTGCGTGACGTCCATTTTCATGCCGATCACCGCGACGAGAATGAAAATAAACACAGTTCCGACTTTCGACGCCCCGGCCCCTTCCAGCTTGCGAACGGGCGTGAAGGAAAGCGCAAGGGCAAACGTCGTCGCGAGCACGACGATCCAGAAGAACTCCTTGTTGAGGCTGAAATTGATCATCCATTGATACGGATTGACCTCTCCATCGACGCGCGCCGCCTCATAAAGGTGCTGGATTGCCGGGCAAACCACGTCGGCGCAGGCGTGGCAAATCGCGGTAATCCCGAACGCCACGGCGGCCAGCACCATCAGGTCCGTCGTTGTCGGAATGCGCGTCTGGCCGAGCGAGAACTTCTCCATTTTTTGCTGAAGGGCCGTGATGTTGGACGCATCGGCGCGAAAAAAGCGGTCGATCGCACTCGCCTGTCCGACGCCGAGCAACAAAAAAAGCATCCAGAACTCGGCGACCAGAATGTCGATCGTCACCATCACGGTAAAAAGGTCTTCGTTGGCGTTTTCGCCGGACATCCAGATTTCCTTCATCGCCAGTTGATTGGCACCGCCGCCGATCCAGCTACCGGCAATCGTCGTCATGCCGCGCCAAACGGCGTCGGGACCCTGGCCACCGACCAGTTGCGGATCGAAAGTCGCGACAAGAAGAATCGCGAGCGGCCCGCCAAGGATCACGCCCACCGTCCCCGTCAGAAACATGACCATCGCCTTGGGTCCCAGCCGCAGAATCGCGCGCAAGTCGACGCTGATCGTGAGGAGGACAAGACTCGCTGGCAAGAGGTATTGTGTCGCGACACTGTACAAGCTGGACTTTTCCGGATTGACAATGCGAAACAGCGTGAGAAGTGAAGGGATAAAGTAGCACAGGAGCAGCATCGGCACGAACTTGTAGAACCTCTTGAACCACGGATGCTCGCTGCGGGAAGTGAGAAAGACGAACGCAAGGATCGCCATGAGCATTCCGAAGACAACCGCGTCGTTTGCGATGAGCGGTTCATAGTCCTTGCCATCCCCTTCCGCGACGGCCAGCAGGAAAGCGCGAGACGGGGAGGGCATGTCATCGGTCCTTTATTTTCGACCTAGGACCCGTCGCGGGTCGCTGCCGGTTCGTCCACTTCGTCCCGGCCGTCGGACGAACCGCGCGGTTCGAGCACCAGCCGGATGGGGACTTCGCCGAAACTCAGGGTATCGCGAAGCACGCCCAGCAAGTACCGGCGGTACGTTTTGTCGAACGAGTCGGGGTCGTTGCACTTGAGAATGATTGTCGGCGGCGCGACGGCGATCTGCGTTGCGTAGTAGATTTTCGGGCGACGCCGCGCATTGCTGAGCGACGGTTGATGGTGCTCGAGGGCTGCGCGGAGAATCCGGTTCAGTTCGCTCGTCGCGACCCGTTCCCGCGACTGGCGAAAAAGCATCCAGGCATGATTAAGGAGCCGTTTGATGTTGCGCCCCGACTGGCCGGTGATAAAGGCGATTGGCGCGTTCCACAGCGTCGTGAAGTTGTCGCGCAGGTAGTCCGCCCACCGCCCGGTCGGCATGTGTTCGGCCATCAAGTCCCATTTGTTGACGACGAATATGCAGGGCTTGAATTGTGATTCGACATACGAGCATAACTGGCGGTCGACCTTGCTAATGCGTTTTCCCGCGTCAAAGAACATAAGCACCACGTCGGCGTAACGAATCGACCGGTAAGCGCGGTGGCTTCCGTAGTAATCGATGTCGGTCTTCACGCTCTTGCCGCGACGCAATCCTGGCGTATCGATCGCGAGAAACGACTTGCCATCCAGTTCGAATCGAACGTCGACGCTGTCGCGCGTCGTTCCCGCGACTTCGCTGACGATCATCCGCGGCTCATTGAGAAGCGTGTTGACAAAGGTGCTTTTCCCGACGTTGCGCTGGCCGACAATCGCGACCTTCATCTCCGGCTCGCTCGTGTCGGGCAACGGAAGTCCGGAGATATCGCCCATCGCGCGGCAAATCCGCTCAAGCAACTGCTCCCTGTGCCGCATTTGTTTCGCGCTCACCAGCACGGGGTCTCCCAGTCCCAGCGAAAAGAACTCGCCCGCCTGGGCGTCGAGTCGTTCGTGATCGGTCTTGTTGGCGACCAGCACAATCGGTCGGTCGACGGCGCGGAGACGGCGTGCAATCCGTTCATCGACGGCCGTCAACCCGTCGCGCGTATCGACCACGAAGAGGAGAACGCGCGAACTGGCAATCGCGAAATTGATTTGCTCCTCGATTTCCTCATTCAGGTCGTCGATGTCATTGATGCCGATCCCGCCCGTATCGACAATCTCGAAATAATGCTCTCCGTGACTGATGAGCCGCGTCATGCGGTCCCGCGTCACGCCCGCCACGTCGTCGACTATCGCCAGTCGGCGACCGGCCAGCCAGTTGAAAATACTGGATTTGCCCACGTTGGGGCGTCCGACGATGGCTACTTGCGGGAGTGACATGAATGGAAAGAATTCAGGGATGGTAGCCGTACTTGGTACCGGTGGAGAGTTCGAGCAGGAGCACGAGTACGAGCAGGAGCAGGAGCAGGAGTAACCATTGGGTACGATGCCGAAAGGGCTGGCGTCGATTGTTTCACAACGCACCGAAAAGTCAAATCACGGGGAAGCCCGGTAGCCCATATACGAGACGAATGACATGAACGAGACGATTGATTTGCGAGAGGTCGCCGCGCGGTGGCTCGAATCGCTCGAATGGGCCGGACTGACTGACTTGCCGGCGCGAAGCATCCGCCAGCTTGGCGCGCTCGAGCTTCCGCCGCGAAAGGCTGAATCCGTTGCCGAGTCGCCTGCCGCGCTTCAGCCGGCGGCAATTCAGGTTGAGAGCGTGCAAACACCCATCGACAAAACTGAAATGGCGCATCAAGAACAAACGAGCGAGCTGAGCCATGAAAGTCCGCCCGCATCGTCCGCGGAAGCGCGGCGAGTGCCCAATCCTCGAAACTCTGCGCGAGTTCCGCTACAACGCGCGTTGACCGCGGAATACGGGCCGTCACGCGAACGGGGCGAACGGGAAAAGCTCTTGAACGAATTGGCCCTGACCGTGGCCGGCTGTACGCGTTGTCCGGAACTGGCGAGTTGCCGCACACAGACCGTTTTCGGCGTGGGAACCGCGACGCCGAGACTGGTGTTCTTTGGCGAGGCGCCCGGTGCCGAGGAGGATCGGCTGGGAGAACCCTTTGTCGGGCGGGCGGGCGAGTTGCTCGACCGGATTCTCGCCGCCTGCAATTTGAAACGGGAAGAGATATACATTTTCAACACGGTCAAATGCCGACCGCCAGGGAATCGCAACCCCAACGACGACGAACTGGCGAATTGCCGCGAGTATTTCGAGACGCAACTGGAGATTTTGCAGCCGGAATTTATTTGTTGTCTCGGTTCGGTTGCCGCGCGGACGTTGCTCAACACGCGCGAGGCGGTGGGCCGACTCCGCGGTTCGATTCACAATTATCGCAACAGCCGGGTCGTGGTTACGTATCATCCGGCGTACCTGCTGCGCAACCCGGCCGCCAAGGCGAGCACCTGGCAGGACATGCAAATGCTGCTTGGCGCAATGGGGATTGCGGTGTCGGAAGGTGGAGCAGGCTGATCGAGGCCCTACTCCTTGCTCGCGCTCGTTCTCGAAATGCACTCGCCGTTGTTCGCTGGACAACGCCATGTCGTGACCAATACAAGTCCGAAGCGCCAGCGAGTGAACGACTCGGCAAGATTCACTCGCTTGCGCGTCGGGCTTGTATTACAGCCATTCCGTTCGAACGTGACGCTATCTGGCTATTTCGTTGCCGGGGATTCGACGGGGCGGCGGACCATTAACTGGCCCTGGTCCGGATCGTAAACGTACTCGTGACCTACCGGGAGTTCCGGCAATTCGAGTCCGTTGAACTTGACGATCTTGTCCATAAACTCCTCTTCCGTTTTTGGCCAGTGTCCGTGCTCGGCCTGGTACAGTGCCAGTGCCTGCGGAATCTGGATTTCAAAGACGACTCGCTGGCGCGTCTCGAAAAGTATCTTGACCGGCGTTACGAACATGCCCTCCTGTCCTTCGAGTCCCTTGCCCTGCTTGCCGACACCGCGACGGGCGAGCACCGTTTCCTCAGGCGATTGTGCGGCGGGCGCGTCACTGTCGGCGGCCGGCTCGTCGGGCAACGGCCCGCATCCTGAGCAGGCAGCGAACACCGAAAACAATCCAATCGAGGCCAATTGAAAAGGGGTCGTCATGGTCCATCTCCGAGCCGTCGTTTTATGGCTGGCGGCGGAAGATCCCGGGTCACCTCTCATCGACGCGCTGCATGATCCATGTCACGGTCGGATTGGAGGTGCCGTTGGCCGCGGTAAGCGAGGGTTGATTATAGCGTTTTTCGTCACGCTCGCCGAGGGTGCGGAACTTGTCCCCCTTTTGCAGAATCGGCTTGGCTTCCGGCATGTGGCCAAACGCGAAGGAACCCGCCGCCTGGCAGGGAAACCAGTGCCCCTCGCCTTGCTCGTCGAGCAGGTAGAACTCCGGATACGTGTGATCGGGTATCCATACGGCGCGGGCCGGAATTTCCCTCGCACGACAAATCGCAATGAATAGCCCCGACAACTCCTCGCAGTCGCCAACGCGATTCTCAAGTGCCGTGAGAGAGGATTGCATCTCCGGGTTGAAACGGTACTCAACGTTGTCGCGCACCCAATTGTAAATCGTCTCGACCTGGTTCCACGCCGGCGCTTGGGGATCGACAGGAATCGATTCCGCCAGTGAACGGATTCGCGCGTCGCGGCTTTCAATATTTTCGCTGGGGGTGAGAAATGGACGCAGCGCGCCCCGATTGTCGGTGCTGAAGACAAAGCGATCGGTGTTTTCGGGCGGTTCGGATGCGAGCTTTTCAATTCGCATGGTGACGGTCACGGTCAGTTCGTCGCCGGCGGACATTCTCGCGATCTTGAAATACACGTTGCTCGATCCCTTGCCGGCTTCGCGAATCTTCGCGCCGTGCACGCCGTCGGGACTGTCGATGGAAAGCAACTCGACG
>JBGTFW010000006.1:0-2147 GCA_041747075.1 Pirellulaceae bacterium | reverse complement strand
TTTGGAGTGCTCCGGCTTGGCGGAGCTTTTGGATTGCGGGCCTGAGATTCGAGGATCGAGATTTCCGGAAATGCCGTTGTGACCGGTGCGATCCTCGCGCGGACGACGACGTCTTAGGAATCCAAAGCGGTGGTGAACCACCGCACTCCAAAGACGTGTATGGAGTGCTCCGGCCTGCGGAGCTTTGGATGCAGCCGGGGGGGCGTCAAAGCGCGGGCAGAACGGTGACCGAATTACCGAATTTGCCCTCCCCGGAGTGGATGACGAGCTGTCGCGATGCCCTTGCGGGAAAAACGCGAAACAGGGTCCTGCAGGTGCTGAATGCACTCAGACGGGTGGGAGTTCATTTGCGTCATACTTCCAGCTCCTTGCTCGCACCTGGTCGTGTTAAAATTGAAATCGACCCAAATTTTTCGTCCACTTCCCAAATTCCTCGCGGCATTCCGCCGCCAATGAACTGTCTCAAGTCAATTTCCGCGCTCATGGGAATTCGCTATGCAAGGATTTCCGGGATCAGTTTGCCGTGAACGTCGGTCAGCCGCATGTCACGACCGCTCCAGCGGTACGTTAGCCGCTCATGGTCCATTCCGAGCAAGTGCAACATGGTCGCGTGCAAGTCGTGAATCTCGACCTTGTTCTCAATCGCCTTGTACCCGTATTCGTCGGTCGCACCGTGAATCGTCCCGCCGCGCACGCCTCCCCCGGCGAGCCACAGACTGAATCCAAACGGGTTATGGTCGCGGCCGTCGGCCCCTTGAGCAAAGGGCGTGCGTCCGAACTCGCCGCTCCATACAACGAGTGTGTCGTCGAAAAGGCCGCGTTGCTTGAGGTCCGTCAGGAATGCACCGATCCCCTGGTCAACGGCCAGGGCGTTGTCGGCGTGACCGGCGCGAAGATTCTGATGCTGGTCCCATCGGTCGTGGCCAACGCCCGGACAAGTCAACTCGATGAAGCGAACGCCCCGTTCGAGCAGCCGCCGCGCGACAAGGCACTGGCGGCCAAAGACCGCGGCACCCGTGTGCTTTGAATCGAGTCCGTAGAGATTGCGAATCGCCTCGCTTTCTCCCTCGAGGCTGGTCAGGTCCGGCACGGTCGATTGCATTCGCCACGCAAGTTCGTAGTTTGCGATTGCCGCTTCCATGGCATCGCTGCGTCCGCGGGTTTCCAGATGTCGCCGGTCGAGCTGGTTGAGCAAGTCAAGCTTTCGACGCTGAAGCGATTCGCTAGCCTCGCGTCGCTGGATATTGGCGAGCGGGACATCGCCTGCGTTGAAAACCGAACCTTGATAGGAGGCGGGCAGAAATCCACTGTTGAAACAGTCCAGTCCGCCCGGCGGAATAAGGCCGCCATTGAGGACCACGAATCCCGGCAAGTCCTCGCACTCACTCCCAAGGCCGTACCCGATCCACGCGCCCATGCTCGGTCGTCCCTGGAACCCGTTGCCGGTATGAAGAAAATAGTTCGCGTTGGTATGCTCGGAGAAATTGCTCACCATCGAGCGGATCACCGCGAGGTCATCGACGTGCCGGGCGACGTGGGGGAAGAGTTCGCTGACCGGCGTGCCGCATTCGCCGTATTGGCGGAACTTCCAGGGACTCTGCAGGGTCGTGCCGATGTTGTTGAACTGCGTCGGTTCGATTTTCATGCCGAAGGGTTCGCCGTTCTCCTTCTCCAGACGCGGCTTGGGGTCGAACGTGTCGACCTGGCTCGGACCACCATCCATGTAGAAATAAACGACGCGCTTGACTTTCGGCGGAAAGTGCGAAGGTCTTGGCTTCAAGGGGTGGTTGGAGTCGACCGGCTCGTCGGGTGCGGGAATCGCACTGTATGCCAGGTCGCCCATCAACGCGGCAAGTGCAACACCTCCAAAGCCACACGCCGCATCGCGGAGCATTTGGCGGCGGGTGATCGGAAGCGGGCGGAATCGATGGCAATGGGAGGATCGCATGAGGAGTGTTCAGTTTTCAGTGTTCAGTTTTCAGGGTTCTGTCTCTTCAATCGGCGAATTCTGCGAAATCCGCGGATCAGTTAGGTGTGGCCAGTCGGTCCTCGGCGGTCTCTCCGTTTTCCAATCTCAAATCTCAATCTGAAATCCGGGATGACAACAAACGCTCAACCCAAAACTCCCCCTCACCCCAACCCTCTCC
>JBGTFW010000005.1:0-16584 GCA_041747075.1 Pirellulaceae bacterium | reverse complement strand
GATCCTGGCGCGGTCCCGATGGCGAGACGATCGATCAGATTTCGCAAGTCGTACAAATGATACGGCACCAGCCCGATTCCCGGCGCTTGATCGTCAGCGCGTGGAATGTGGCGGAAATTCCACGAATGAAATTGCCCCCCTGTCACACGCTGTTTCAGTTCCATGTGGCCGACGGACGCTTGTCATGCCAGTTGTACCAGCGCAGCGCCGACGTCTTCCTCGGCGTGCCGTTCAACATCGCTTCGTATGCCCTGCTCACGTCGATGGTTGCCCGGGTCAGCGGTCTTGAGCCGGGCGACTTCGTTCACGTACTTGGCGACGCGCACCTCTACAACAATCACCTCGAACAGGCGCGGTTGCAGCTCGAGCGACCGCCACGCCCGCTGCCGCGTCTGGAACTGAATCCATCAGTGAACGACCTGTTTGCGTTTCGCTACGAGGACATCGCGATGACGGGCTACGATCCGCACCCGCACATTGCCGCACCGATCGCCGTATGATGGTCTCGATCATTGCCGCGATCAGCGAAAATGGCGTGATCGGTCACAGGGGGGCCTTGCCGTGGCGTCTCGCTTCGGACCTCCGCCGTTTCAGGCTGTTGACGATGGGACATCATTTGGTGATGGGCCGCCGCACCTGGGAATCGATCGGGCGACCTCTGCCGGGCCGAACGACCGTCGTGATCTCGCGCGATCGTGACTTGAAACTCGACGGCGCGACCGTTGTGACCAGCCTCGACGCCGCGCTCGACGTCACATCGAACGATCCGGAAGTCTTCGTCATTGGCGGCGGGGAAATCTACCGGCTGGCCCTGCCCGTCGCGCAGCGTTTGTACATCACGCGAGTCCATGTCGAGTTGGCGGGTGAAACGCTTTTTCCGCCCGTCAAGTGGGACGAATGGGAGTTAACCGGCTCGGAGCGCGGTGCCGCGGACAAGCAAAACGACTTTGACTTCACGTTTGAGGTCTACGACCGCCTCGGCCAGCCGCCGATTGAACAGCAAATGGTTGCGTAGCCAATGTCCGAGACGGGAGGTCAAGGCTCCTGCCGAGACCTGCAGCTCTGCGAGATGAGTGAACTGGCGCGAGGAAATCCGCGGAATGATCGATTAACGGGAGGTCGAGGCTCTTGCCGAGACCTGCGGGAGCGGGGTTTCGGCGGGAGCGGGGTTTCAGCCCGCTCATGGGGTGTTGTTTGGTTCAGTATTGGAAGTCGCAATTTACAAAAACACACAAGATTCCCCCTCATCGTTGGCAAACCGGTCATTGGGATACACGAATGCGGACAGAATCCGGTTACGAGGAGCTGGGATGTCTCGGCGGGAGCCTCGACCTCCCTGGGAATGTCTCGGCTGATCAGCGGTTTTGGGCCAGCGGGTCCGTGCGGAGGGAGTGAAGGTAATCCGCCGTGATGTTGAGCACCTCGTCGAGGTAGTAGGTCCGCTCGATTTCCGTGTTGGTGTGGTTCACCTGGTTCTCAAGCAGCTTGTTCTCCTCGCGTTCGGCGTCCAGTTCCTTCCGCCGCTCAAGAAATGCCTCGCGGTTGAGTGAAATCGACTTGTCGTCCTTTTGATCGACGTATCGCTCAATTCGCCCCTCCTCGCGCCGGAATTCCTCCGACGCGGCGATTCGCTTTCGCGACGCCACCGCAAGTTGCTGGATGACATCCGGAGTAACCAGATTCAGCGGCGTGAAACTGGCGCGCGAAACCTGGTCGAAGTCAACTGGATAATCGAGGTCGGATTCGCTGATCTCGTCGAGGTGGTCGGTGATCGACGGGATCACGATGTCGGACAACACACCGCGTAATTGCGTGCTGTCACCGTTGGGCCGGTAGAACTGCTGGATGGTGATTTTCAGCGCGCCGAGGGTTGGGGGCGCGTTGGGAGTGCGGAGCAGAACCTCGGCGAGGTTTTGCAGCGTTTGTACCGTTCCCTTGCCGTGCGTCGACGTGTCCCCGACGACCAGTCCGCGGCGGTAGTCCTGAACCGCGCCGGCGAGAATCTCGCTGGCACTTGCGCTGAACTTGCTGGTGATCACGACCAACGGGCCTTCCCATGCCATACCGAAATTCTGGTCGTTCGAGACCTTGACCTGGCCGAACATGTCCTTGACCTGGACGACCGGTCCATGGTCGATGAACAGTCCGGTACAATCGATCGCTTCGGGAAGGCTGCCGCCCCCGTTGCTCCGGAGATCGAGGACGACCGCGTCGACTCCCTCGGCGCGGAATTCATCGAGCAGGCGGCGGACGTCAACGGTTGTACTCTTGTACCCGGGCATATTCGCCGACCGGCCCTGCATGTCCGTGTAGAAACTTGGCAGATCGATGACGCCGACCTTCCACGGGACGCCGGGAGACTTCTCACCCGCCTCAAAGACCTTGCCGTTTGCCTCACTGTCCTTCAGTTCGATCCGTTCGCGAGTGATCTCGATCGTATCGATGTCGGCGGAACTGGGCCGCAAGACGCTCAGCCGCACGATCGTTCCCGCCTTGCCGCGAATCATGTCCACGACGTCATCGAGTTTCATGTCAAGGATGTCCGTCATTTCTCCGTCGCGACCCTGCCCCACGGCAACGATTTTGTCGTCGACCTGAATCTTGCCGCTCTTTTCCGCCGCGCCTCCCGGGACGATGCGGCGAATCACTGTCAGCCCGTCGTCGGTGGACTGGAGCGTCGCGCCGATTCCGTCGAGCTCGAGACTCATCTGGATGCGAAAGTTCTCGTAGGACGATTTCGACATGTACGAGGTGTGCGGGTCAAAGCTCGTCGTGATGGCGGAGACATACATCTCGATCACATCCTCGTTGTCGAACTGCTTCATCCGGTTGGCAAAGGCGCGATACCGGTTGTGGAGTCGTTCCCTGGGGTCTTTGCGATCGGGATTGTCTTCCTCCTTGTCAGTGCCAAAGACAAGCAGGTTGTATTTGATTCGTTGCCGCCATCGCTCGGCGAGTTCGCCCTCCATTTCGGCGTAATCAATCAGGTCGGGATCAATCGCGATTTCCTCTTCGACCGTATAATCCTGTTCATTGTCGATCAACTCGTTGGCCATCCCGAGCCGTTCGTCAACACGCTGAAGGAACCGGTTAAAGATGTCAAAGGCCGCCTTGTATTCACCTTCCGGGAGAAAGTCATCGAGCGAATCGCCATATTTGGCTGTAAATTCGTCGATGTCGCTCTTGAGAAAGTACATTTTCATCGAGTCGAGATTGTTGAAATAAGTCTTCAACGCGCGATGGGAAATTTCGTCATTGAGCTTGCGATTCGAGAGGTGCTGCTGCATCAGCGTCGCGACGATCTGAGAGATGCGACGGGCCTGGCGATCGGGCTTGCCGAACTCGTCCGAGCTGGCGGTTCGCGGAATACTTGCCAGCGACGCGGCGAGAATGGCGGCGGCGGAAGCGAGAACAATCAGACGACGAAAATTCGTGGGTCGCGAATGGTGGATCATGTGAAATCCTGTTGTTGTTTGATTTATTGGGCTGTGCAATGGTAAGCGGTTGCCGGGGGCGGGGCAAGGTCGGTTTAAACCCCTTGAGGGCCGTGAGGTGTCGTTTATTCCCGCATATTGTGAAGTTCGATCGATCCGTTCTTGCCACCACCAGCCCACCGCCGCTCGTGTATGGAGAAACGGAACACACGCGCCCCTCGATCACCGGCTGTCAATCCGTTGGCGCGGCGGGAATCAGTTTCGTTGGTGATGACCCTTATCGATACGGGCAAATTGTCGGAAGCACTTGTTGGGCTATAATTAAGAATTGGACATCGATATTGCAACCATGTTCAGGGTTGGCACAAGGACGAAGCCAGCCGCCGGTCCAGGGAACTTGATGACGATCCGTCAATCGCGATAACTCGAAAACAATTGCGGGAGCAGGTCGACTGAGTTGATCATACCTCGTTCAATATCGAATTCGTGAAAGCATCCCGGTTATTACTGGAATCTTTCATTCCGCGAGTGTTCCCTCAAAATGGAGACGACATGCGCGCTCCTGAGGCCGGTTAACAAGCCGACCCTGAAACATTTGGCGGTTTGCGACTCTTTTCCTCAATTCACACGCAGGTTCGACGTGGCCGCCTATTTGCTCATGAACGCCGGGTTGCGGATCGGATCGCGGTATCGACTGGACGAAAACGGGCCGAATTTGCTGGGACGTGACTGGGACTGCCGCGTTGTGCTCAACGATCCCCAGTGTTCCCGTGTCCACGCCTCGATCACGATCGACGAGGGCCTCTGGTGGGTTCACGACCACACGAGCAGCAATGGCACCTGGGTCAACGGACAGCGCGCCGATTCGGCGCAACTGGTCGAGGGAACCGAAATTCGCATCGGTGCCAGCGCGTTTACCTTCTCCACGTCCCCCGCCGACCAGCCCGGATCGCCTGTCGACTCGACGACGGGTCAGAAGACGATTGTGCTGGAGGAGAACCACGACCCGTCCGATACCGGCGAGTACACGCTCGACTTTCTCCATGAGCACAAGCGCGGCGGCGATTTTTTCTTCCTGTTCCAGTTGTCGGTCAAGCTGCTCGGCGTCGAGGCACCCGACGAAGTCGTTCGACTGTGCGTTGAACGTCTCCATGAGACGACCCTGGCGACCGTCACGGGCTTTATGTGGTTGTCCGATCAGGGCCAGCTCATGCCACGGTTCGTTCTCCCGGTGGACGAATCGGGGAAGCTGTCACTCAATGAGAAACTCACCGGGCGCGTCGTCCGCGACCGAAAGGTCATCCGCATCGAACACGGGACCAGTCTCCACGGAGAGGCCTTCGCCGATTCGATCTGCATTCCGCTGATCCGCGCTGGCCAGCCGATCGGCGCGCTCCACCTGTACCGCCAGTCGCGCGGGTTCGACGACAGTCATTTTCGGCTCGCCACGTCGGTCGCCAATCTGATGAGCCGCTCGCTGGAGCGTGCGAACCGCCAGGCGGTGATCGTCGCCGACAACGCAAGACTCAAGTCGGACGCTGCCGATGCTGGCGAACTGATTGGCACCAGCCAGCCCATGGAGCAGCTCAAGTCGAAAATCGGACGAGTCGCCCGCGCGCAGGGCTGCGTCCTTGTGCGCGGCGAAAGCGGGTCAGGAAAGGAACTCGTCGCACGGGCCTTGCACCGTTCGGGAAATCGAGCCGACCGGCCGATGTTGAGCGTCAACTGCGCGGCGATTCCGAGAGACCTTGTGGAAAGCCAGTTGTTTGGGCACAAGAAAGGTTCCTTCACCAGCGCCGACCGCGATCACATGGGCTGGTTCCAGCAGGCGGACCTCAGCACTCTTTTTCTTGATGAGATCGGCGAACTGACGCTTGAGGGACAGGCCAAGTTACTGCGGATTCTCGAGGGGCACCCGTTTCTGCCCGTCGGAGGGACCGGGCAAATCACGGTCGACGTGCGGGTCATTTGCGCGACGAACCGGGACTTGCGTGAATTCGTCGCCGAGAAACGCTTTCGCGAGGACTTGTACTACCGGCTCAGCGTGTTTGAACTGACGATTCCCCCGCTCCGCGAGCGCGGACCGGACATCGAGTTGCTCCTGAATCATTTTTTCGATCATTTCCGCGCGCGACATGGCCGTCCTCAACTCCGGTTTTCGGACGAAGCGCGACACCGGATGCTGGCGTTTAACTGGCCCGGCAACGTGCGGCAACTGCGAAACGTGATCGACAGTGCCGTCGTCCTGGCCGACGGTGCTGAAATCACGATCGACGATCTCGGAATCCGCGATGTCCGGAACGAGGAACTGGAGTCGCTCAAGTTCGATTTCTGGGAGCGGAAGCTGATCAAAGAGGCGCTTTCGCGGACCGACGGCGGCATCCCGGCGGCGGCGGAGCTGCTGGGCGTCAGCCGCGCGACGCTTTACCGCAAGATCGACGACTACGCGATCGAGCGATAGGATTCACGCGGCGCGTTGTCCCGGCGCGTCCCGCTCCTCGACTACGCGCGACGGCACGAGGTGCTCCAGCCCCTTGAGGTGAACGTCCTGCTGGGGAAATGCGATCTCGATCTTGCGGCGACGGAACTCCTCGTCGATCGCCATGTGCAACTGGTGTTGCATCTCCGGGTAGTGATCGCGATTGGGAATGTGAACGCGCAGTTCAAAGTCGAGTGAACTGGCACCGAACGCCTTGAAAATGACTTGCGGCGGCGGGTCTTTCAGGACGCCGGGATGTTGTCGCGCGACGCGCATCAACGAGTCGTGCACCAGCCGCGTATCGGAGCCGTAGGCGATTCCCACATCGACAATCATTCGCGTGATCGAGTCGGTGAGGGTCCAGTTGATCACGTCGTCGGTGATAAATTTCTTGTTGGGGACGATCAGTTCGCGGCGATCGTAGTCGAGAATCGTGGTCGCGCGCAATTGCATCTTGCTGACGATCCCGGTCGTTCCGTTGACGGTCACGAGGTCACCGGCGCGTATGGGTCTTTCCAGCAGGATGATGATTCCGGAAATGAAGTTGGCGAAGATTTCCTGCAGGCCGAATCCGAGACCGACGCCCATCGCCGCCACCAGCCACTGGACACTATGCCACGAAAACCCGATGGAACGACTGGCGATGACAATGCCAATCGCGGCGACGAGGTAACGGCAAACGATTGAAATGGCGTATTTTCCGCCGCGATCGAGGGGCAATCGGTCGAGCACGATCATGGCAAGCAGGCCCGGCAAGTTGCGACTGAGAATAAACGTTCCGGCGAGAAGCACCCCGCACATCAACAAGTCGCCGATCGTGATCCATCTCAGTTGCGTGATTGTTTCCGGTTCCTCGTTCGTATTGGTCAGGGTGACCTGTTGTTCAAAGGGACCCGCGATCGGGATATCGAGCGCCGAGATCGCTGGCACAACCTCGGCCCACAATCCGATGACGACGATCACGAATGCGGCGATTGACGATACGTGCAAGAGGCGACCTACCTGCAACTTGACGGAATTGGTCTCCGATTCGGGGGGTGCGTCGTCGAGTTGAGAGCTCTCGTCGCCCGTCGAAGGGGTCTTCCATCGACGGCGAACCGTAATGATGTTGTGTCCGATTTCCAGCATCCGCGATGCGAACCAGTAACCCGCGACGATCGCCAGCAGGGTCCACCAGGTCGTCAGCAAGCGAGTCGCGAGAAAAACCGACGAGTACTGGTATCCCAGCGCGGCAACGCAGGCGAGGGTCATCGGTGCCAGAATCATCGCTGGCGACCAGAGAACCGAGGTCTGCACCCAGACGCTGTGCGCCGACATCGGGTCGTCTTTCCAGCACCGCCGCACTCCGCGGAGCAAGACGAAGGTCGCCCAGGAAAAGGCAATCATGGCGGCGATAAAGACGAGTCGTCCCAGCGAATCGCTCCACACGCCGCCGCCATATGACTCCAGCGCGTAGGTTGCCGCCATTAACGGCAGACAGTAGCGGAGCACTCTCCGCGTGGCGCGGCGAACAATCGCGGTAATGCGGGGAATCCAGCCCAGTTGAGCCTCGGCGAGCCCGCCGCGAATGCAAAAACGGTAAATCACCGAGCCGACAAACAACTGCGGCGCGATGAGCAACATTCCGTGGGAGATCGACGCCTTGAGCGATTCCGGGTCATAGAGGTCGCTCAGTAGCCAGCCGAGCGTCGCGACAAGAACCGGAATGAACGAGGCCTGCAGCAACGTCAGCATGAGAGACCGGCAAATCGGCGACAGCCTCAAATCGCTGCGACGACGGCTGACGTCGCGGAGTCGGCGATCGAGCTTGTGCCGCATGCCGACCGCCAGAACCAGCGCCAGTCCAATCATCAACAGCACGGGCCAGCGGTTGGTTGTGAGTTTTTGTCGCAGGCCGCGGACGAGGTCCTGCCATTGTTGCGTCGCACCGATCGCGCGAACGGCCGCGAGGCTCTTGTGGATATCCCGCATCCCCAGCGGCTGGGCGCTGCGAATCCACAACACATGTTGGTCGATGAACAGGCGCAAGTCCTGGATCTTTTCAATCGACGTTTCGTGAGCCAATTGCAGGTTGCTCAGCCCGGTGACGTACGTTTCGTAGTCCGCGTTCAGTTCGATGAGGTACTTGCGGCGACTGGCCAGTAACTCGTTGGCCATTTCCGTCAATTCGGCGTGCGCCTCGCGCGACAGCCCGACACGCGACGCGGCCTTCGCGCCGCCGGAAGTGACTGCCTCCGAGGCGATCGTTTCCCCGTCGCGCGGTGGCTCGCACTCCATTTCGGAAACGTCCGGGTCGTCGCCGCCTTGTCGCAGACGGTCAATCGACTCGTGAAGATTCCTTTGCAATTCGGGCAAGTGTTCGAGCTGTTCGTTGAGTTCCAGTTGTTGCAGATAGACGTCGGGCAGGTTCGACTTGATCCGCGCAAGATGCTGGTAATGCTCGTTGGTCTGGGGCAATTGCGCACGGTGGGCGCGGAGCATGATGCCCACGGCCAGCGAATGACCGGCGGCCTCGACGTGCTTGTTTAACCGTTCACGGACTTCCTCGACTTCCTTGAGATTTGCGTCCAGTTCGACTTGTTCGGCCTTGTCGGACTGGATCACACCGGCGATCCGCGTTCGTTCGGAGGCGAGTCGTTCGTTGCCACTCGCGAGGTCCTTCACCAGCGGATGGGCGTTTGCGGCAGCTCGACGCGCCTTGAGTTCATCCCGCCGGGCGATCATCCCGCGCAACTCGTCAACCAGCCCGCTCAGCGACTGCGTCGTCGCGACGGCGTGTTCGAGCTGCCGCTTGAGGCTGTCGCGTCGAAGCGGGCCGATCTTGTCCATCGCCCCGCACCACGCCTGTTCGACGTCACAGAGTCGCAGTTCGAGAATGCTCGCGACGGCAATCGACTGGTTCTGGACGATAATCGCCTTGTCCGGATTCTCGGCCGCCACCTGGGATTCGATCATCTGCCGCGCGGCTTCCAGTTTTTGCTTCAGTGCCGCACGCCGATCGCCCAGTCCGGCAAGCAGTTTGGCGCGGTCCTTGATCCGCGACTCAACCGCCGCCAGCTCGGTGCGAAGGCGTTGCTCGTTTTGCTGGTGTTCAGCGAGGGTCGCCTGATGAACGTCAATCGCGGCTTGTTGATCAAGTGTCTGCGGTAATGGGGGGAGCGGTACCGCAATCTCCTGTTCCAGCTTTCGCTGGGTTTCGGGCGCCGCGGCCGTTTCTTGCTGGCGCTCGGCGATTTTCGCCATCTGCTTGAGAGCGGTTGCCTGCCATTGACTGGCGATCTCCAGCTTGGATTTGGCCTCCAGCACTGCTGGCTGTTCGGATTCCCCCGCCGGCAGGTTCGCGCGAAGTTGCTCAATGGACGATGCCAACTGTTCGAGCAATTCCTGGTCTACCGTCGTGTCCGCGGTCGGCACCCAGTCCCAGTCAAGCGGGAGGGCCGGATTCGGCACCGGCGCTTCCGGTAATATGGCGACCGGCTGTTCGTATCCGACCAGCGCCACCGGATCGTAAACGAGCGTCGTCACCGTCGCGGGCGGTTCGACGGGCTTGAGTGACCGCGCCGACCCGTCTCCCCTGAAGGGCCATGGCTGCAAGGCAACACGCGGCACGGGTTGAAAATCTTCTGCTTTCTCACCGGTGCCGTGAAACAACCGCCCCACCTGTGGAACAATGATCTCGGTCGATGGTGTTTCCTGGCCTGTGGCGAGCTGGCTTGCGGCAACCCACAGGCCCGTCGCAATCGAAAGGCTGCGCCCGATCACCGTGCCAAACCGCAAAACAATGCCTTTTCGATCCATGAAATTCCGAATCCGTTCGACAAGTGTGTTTGACGTCCCGTTCCATCGGGGCGCGGAGCCTAGAAGTTTCGCGCGCCTGTGGCAAGAGTGAACGAGGCAGTTCGCACTACGACCGAGCAGCCACTCGCCGCGATCAACGCACCGATCGGGCAAGCTCCTCGACGTTCGCTTGCATTCGTTCGAGCCAGTCAACGTCATGCCGCCGGTCGCCGCCGGGTGAGAAGACAATCCACCGGACACCCTGCTCCACCAGCAACGTTTGGGTTGCCGGAACCGGTTCGTCTTCCCAGATCATCAGTTTCGCCGGATGCGACTCCAGCAGTTCGCGAAACTGATTGACGGACTCTGCATCGGGCGGCTCGCTCGGTTCCCAGTGAACGCTCTTGCCATTCAATCCGTAGCGGCGCGCCAGGTATTGATAGACGGGATGGGAAAAAACGACGGGGCGATCACCGAGCGCGCGACTCGCCGCGGTCATTTCCTGCCCGAGAGTCCGCAGGTCCGACAACAACAAATCGAGATTCGCCTGAATAGCGCCGGAATGGTCAGGTCGCAACGACTTCAGCTTTTCGGCGATCGCTCGCGCCTGTTTGGAGGCAAGTGTGAAGTCGAGCCAGACGTGCGAAGCCGTTTCGCGATGGCTGTGCTCGCCTTCCGGACCATGGCGATGCACGACGCGGTCGTCGATCTCGATCAGCTCGCCGGAAAAATCGCGGGAAGTGTCGAGCATTTTCGATTCGGCCAACAGCACCTTGTTGAGCCAATTCTCATAACCCGCGCCATTGAGGACCACCAGGTCCGCTTGCTGGAACTCACGGACTTCGTTATCCGATGGCACCCAGTCGACCGGATCGCCCGGCTCATTTTTTGGAAACCGAATGTCAAACAACTCGCCACCTATCCGCTGTGTGAAATAAAGCAGCGGATTGTTGGTAACCGCGACAAATGGCCGCTCGTGCGGCGATGGCAAATCGCCGCTCTTCGCGTTATTCGTCGGCTCGCATCCGGCAAGGACCGCCAAACCGGTGAGAACCAGGAAAAGCAACCGCTTCATTCGATGAGCCTTTCCAGACGGTACTGCCGTGTCAAGTACGAAGATCCGGGTTCTCCGTGTCGCCGGGCAGCTCCGCCGATCCGAAACCTGTCCTCGGTCGAAATGGTCGGGCAACAACAAGCCAGTGCAATCGTCGTTCCCGCCTGGCAAATTTCGGTGATGGCAAATGCGCATGTTTACAGTTTTACCAGTCGGCGGGGTTTCGCTCCGTTTCGTTTCCGTCCCACACCAGTCGCAGCCGCTCGCGCGATTCACCCGGCTCGAAAGTCGTTTTTGCCTGAAGGAATTTAATCCACGGCGGCCGGGAGGTTCTTACGTAAACCCGATGCTCGACAGCGGGTACGATCCCCTTTATTTCGAAGTCACCGTTGGCATCGGTCGTAACCGAAACGTAGTCAATATAGTCCTCGAGCGTCTTTCGGTGCCGCAAAACGAGTTCACGTCCCGCCAGCGGATTGCCGGCCGGATCGACCAGCCTGCCCGCCATTCGCGCAGTCGCGGACAGGTCCAGTTTGACCGGCAACTCGTTGGGAGCCTGAACAAATCGCAACGCGCCGAACCGGCGATCGGCGGTCAACGCCACGACGGCAAAATCCTCTTTGGTGTCCGCTGTTATTGACCACGCACCGGACTCGTCCGCGGTTCCGTCAAATCGATCGCTTCGATCACGATGATCGATCAGGGTAATCGTGGCGTCGGCAAGGGAATACGAATCGTTGCCCTCCGAATCGTCGATGCCGAGTTGTCCGCGAATTTCGTGCCGTCCAATCCATTGCGGGTTGAACACCACGTCGACCGTGTCATCCCCCGTAATCTCGAGAGTCCGCTCCTCACTCCATTTTGCGTGACGCGCGATGATCGTCCACGTTCCCCGACCGAGGCCCGATTCCGCGCGGCCCGTTGAGTCCAGCGGGACCGATGCCCGCAGATCGATCGAAGCATGCAGTCCAATTCCGGTGGATATGGTTTTTGGGCTAACAAAGATAACATCGCCCGTTGTCACGGGGGTCTTTTCAGGACCGGCCAGCAGGGAAACCGACACGGGCGTCGCCGGATAAACTTGCAGTGTCCAGTCGTCCTGCTGCTCGAGGGAACTGTACGCAAGGATGGTTTCGATTGGGTCGCTCGCCCATTGTCGATCGATCACGGCAATTCGGTATGTCAAATCAGGTCGCACCTGGGCTTCGAATTCACCGTGCTTGGTCGATCGCACCCGGATCGATGAGTACGGCCCTGTTTCCGCCTCAGTGTCATAAGCAACACCAACAATGTTTAACTCGGGAAGAAACACATCGTCTGGTCCCTCGATATGCCCGCGAACCGCGATTGTTTCCGGTCGGAGCGCCACTTTGATTGTCTGCTCAGGGGAACGCAGGTTCTGTTCGCCAACTTGTTCAAGCGTGTACTTCGTTTCTACCGGTTCGGGAATGAACCAGTTAACCGGTTCGGCAGGAATCCAGCCAAAGGATGCCCGTCCGTTCTCATCCGTCACCACGCGGCTTTCACGAAAGTGGGGAAAGAATTTACGATTCGAGTCCTCTTCGATGCGAAAATACGGCCAGACTGCCAATCCACCGATCACTGCGCCGTGACCGTCGATTACCGTCACCGTGCAAGTTCGCACGGGCAGCAAGTCAAGCGTCAACTCGGTTGGATGGTCACCGCGCGCCTGCTCGACGTCGATTGGCTCAGTCGGCGGGTACCAGTAAGCTACACCCTGGTTGGGGACAAACGCCCAGACCGATGTGAACGGAAGCGATTCGGGCGTTCTCAAGGTTGCACGACCTTCGGAATCGGTCAGCGCCCGAACTGCATTTCCGAACAACCTTGATTGCCCCAGGACGATCGCGCCGGCCACGGGATGACCTTCTTGTCGCACTTCTATGCGGCTCTCAAGCGTTTTCCCGGAACGGAGTTCCCAAACGCGCTCAGGTCCATCAACAACCGTGACTTTTTCGACGCCTTGCAACAAACCGTCCGCATTGGAGGCACCCACGTACCAGTTCTCATAACCCGTGACGACCGGATCAAAATGGAACCAGCCGGCATCGTTGCTTGTCCGGGTCTGGTCGACGGTCCCGTCCGAAGCGCGTAGTTCAACGGTCCACCCTGCGAGCGGATTCCCGGAGTCGTCCACGACCCGGCCCTCGACCATTCGTTCAATCGACGTGGCTTGCAATCCCGAAACGGGTCGCACGGAAAGGAGCGCCAAAAGGACTGCCACGCTTGCCAGCGAACTGACAACCCGAATTCGTCTTGGCGCGATCCGGTAGTCAATGGGGTTCATGATTGGTGTTTCCCAAAACTGGTGATGGTTCCTCCGCGCCGGCTGATTTTCCCGCGCCTCGGCGAAACGTGAAGCATATTTATTGTATCAGACAAGGGAAAAACAGGTTCGGTATTTGTCGTCTTTCGCTCCGCGAACGAGCGCCCCATTCGCGGAGCGAAAGGCGACTTTTTCCCGCGGCCCGGGCAATCGGCTAACATGGATGCTTGCGATCCAGTACCCGAACCCCATCGTTTCAATGAGGAGAAGCCCGTGACAACCCATCGACGAGAATTTCTTGCTGGTGCCGCCGGACTGGCAGGCGCTGTTTCTCTCCTGCCCCGTACAACACACGCTCACTGGACGACCGCTCCGACCCGCCGCCAGGAACAGCCCGAAACGCCGGTCCCCAACCCGATTGCCGTTTCCACCTATTCGTTTTGGCGCTACAACGACGACACCAAACTGTCGATGGAGGACTGCATCGATCAGGCCGCGCGATTCGGATTCGATGCCGTCGAATTGCTCCGCGTGCAGATGCCCGACGAGTGCGACAATGGCTACCTGCAATCGCTCAAACGTCGCGCGTTCGTCAATGGCATGAGCCTCTGCGGCATGTCAACGCATCAGGACTTCGTCACGCCCGACGAGGATGATCGCGCGGCGAATGTGAAACTGACTTCCGACCTGATCGAGATGGCCTATGCGCTTGGCATCCCGACGATTCGCGTCAACACCGGACGGTGGGGAACGAGCCGTGACTTTGACGATCTGATGGCCAACCAGGGGATCGAACCGAACCTTGAGGGCTATTCCGACGACGAGGGATTCAAGTGGGTGATCGACAGCTTCGAGAAGCTGGTCCCGGTCGCCGAAAAGTGCGGTGTGGTGATGGGCCTGGAAAACCATTGGGGACTCGGTCGCACGGCCGAGGGTGTGCTCCGCGTCGTCGACGCTGTCGATTCGCCGTGGCTGCAAATCACACTCGACACCGGCAACTTTCTCGAACGCCGCTATGAGCAACTGGAAATGCTCGCGCCCAAAACCGTCTTTGTTCAGGCCAAGACGTATTTCGGCGGCGGCAAGTGGTATGAACTGGAAACTGACTGGGATCGGATCGTGGCAATGCTTCGCAAGGTCGGCTATCGCGGCTACATTTCGCTTGAATTCGAGGGTAAGGAAGCCTACGAAACGGCGATCCCCAGGAGTCTGGAAGTGCTCCGCACCGCGTTCGGGAAACCGTGAGCACCGATGACGGGCAACGATTCGCTTGAACGAGACGACGAGAATCCAGGCGACCGGGAACCTCCGGATTTCAGCGCCGCGCGATCGGTCAAGGACGACGTCGCGTGGCTGCGACAACTGACTGATGCCGAACGGGGCGAGTTGATCATTGCCGCTTGCGCGGCGGCGGCGATGATCGAGGACGGGAAAATCCGCAGCGGCCTTCCCCCCTCCCAACCCGCTCCGTGGCCGGAATCCACCTGGGCCTTTCTCAAGAAGTGCATGAACGATGTCCGGGCAAGCTCCCAACGCGGCTGAAGTCGCCGCGCAACTGGCCAGACTTCTTGAAACGAGAGGTCACGATTACGCGATTGGCGGCGCGATTGCCCTCGGCTACTGGGCGCAACCGCGCGGTACCGTCGATGTCGACTTGACGCTCTTCCTGCCACCACGTGACGTTGAGCGATGCCTCGACGTGCTGACGGAAATCGATTGCGAATTTGAATTGCCCGGTGCCAGGTCCATGTTGGTCGAACACGGCTATTGCCGCGCAAGCTGGTCGGGCGTCAAAGTCGATGTCTTCTTGCCGGTCGCGCCGTTCTATGCGGCGGCGCGCGAACGTCGCAGGCAAATGCAATTGGGAGACCAGGCGATCTGGATTTGGGACGCGGAATCGCTCACAGTCTTCAAAATGATGTTTTTTCGGCTGAAGGACCTGGCGGACGTCGAACAGATTGTTCGCACACAAGGCACGGCGATGGACAAGGATTGGGTCCGGGAACAACTAACCGAAATCTATGGCCGACGCAATCCACGGCTGGCTCGCTGGGACGAATTTGCGGCCATTTCACAACCGGAAATGTGACCGTTAGCCCGGTTCCCTTCCCTCCAGCACGTCGCGCCAGAAGCGCGGCATGCCCTGCCAGGTTGCCGCGTAGGTACTTTCAAGCGGCACGTTGACGTACCGCTGGTCGGTCAGAAACAGCGGCATGTCCGGCAACGCGTCCCCCAACTCAACGTACTCGGTATAAACGTCCATTAACTCTCTCCCAACGGCCCACGAATTCAACGTCGCCTGGCCCGTCCGACCGTTCGTTGCCTCGATCTCCGGATAAAACCGCCGACGTATTTCATGGTTCATTCCGTGTGGATCGCGTGGTCCGTTGGGAAACAAATCCACCAACAGCACATGGATGCCCCTTTCCAGTGCGTTGATGTTCTTGACGGCGAAACTTTCGACGTGTTCAGCCCGGTCCTTGTTGGCTGGCGAAATGATTTCGAGTAACGCCACGACGCGATGCCGGCTGACGTGTCGGATCGTCAGCGTTCGGCGCAGCTCCGCAACGGTGTTTTCCAGCGTCTCGTGCCGGCTGACTTGCGGGGGCGCGTCGGCGACCGTCACTCCACCATCCGTTTCCGGAATCCGCGGCAGGGGTTCCAGTCCCTCGCGGGACGGCGGCGTGTGCAGCGTCAGCACACCGGTGACCATTTGACCCACGTGTTGCTCGGCAAGCGCGTAGTACCCGTCGGGCAGAACGCCGCCGTTGAGCGCCGTCTGGATTTCACCGATCCATGCAGTGTGGAAGGCATGAAAAATACCCGATTCAACTTGTGTCCAGTCGTGCAGCGGCATTTCATTGAACTCTCAACTCTCGACTCCCGGTTCTCGCATTACGCCTATTCTACCACCATCCCGTCACGGGTCGAGCTTGTTTGCCGAGGGTACACGCCATAAAAGCGGCGAATGTAATGCCGGCCGCGCCGGTGCTCCAGATGCCGCTCATAGCCCCAGAAGTGCATCACGCGATCGGTCAATCGCTTGTTGGTCGCCTGACAGAGGATCGCGTCGCTTCGTTTGATCTCGGCGATTTCGTCGAGCGCCTTCAGCGCCGCGCGCATCGTAAGCGGCGACGTCCCCAGTTCCGAAACGGCATACGAAAGTGCCAGATAATTGCGATGCCCCATGGGCTGGGACCAGTACATGCGCACGCGATCGCGCGGATTGCGACCATGCGACCATCCCCCCAGCCACATCGCCTCGATTCCGGAGATCAGTTTTGGCCACGGGCGCAATTGCACAAAACGAAATTCGCCCGCGGACGATTCGATCATTCCGAACGACGCACGAACGATCCGTTCGCGTGAGCCTTGCAGGTCGGTGAAGGTGGGAAACATCTGGGGCATTGGGTTTTCAGTGTTCAGTGTTCAGTTGTCAGTTTTTCCTTCTCGTCCTCTGCGAAATCCGCGTAATCTGCGGATAGGATTTTCAGATTTGAGATTTCAGGTTTCATTTTCGTCCTCTCTGCGAAATCCGCGTAATCTGCGGATA
>JBGTFW010000004.1:0-7451 GCA_041747075.1 Pirellulaceae bacterium | reverse complement strand
TCGCCCTCGCCTTGGTGGCATAGAATTTCCAGTTCGTTGCACTAGTCCCTTGCGGCCGTCATCGCGGATGGGGAAAGTCGGACGCCGGTGCGTGGCGGCTGATTTTGCTGAAGCTTCATCATTCGTGGGCCTGGATCCGTGGGCATTCTGAATCCGCACAGGGGACGCAAACAGAAAAAGACTCGCCGCCAGCAACGATGCCGCGGAAACGCGAAATGTCAGCATGACGTTACGAGTCGAAAAGGAACGCAAGGTGCGGATGACGATTCATTCAAGGTGGTACGACGGCATCGAGGCACTTGTACTATTTGGATTACTGGCGAACAAATCCGCCTTGTTCGCGACTTGCGGAGCGGCATTCGTCACTGGGACACTTTTGGTCGCGATTCCGAGTCTCGGAGAGACTCGGCTACTTTGGCGATGCTTTCGGGTGCAAACAACCCTTTACCCAATTCGCGGTGTCCGCGACAATTACATGACAGCTTTCCTTTCATGGCAGCTCTTCAAATACCGAATTTCAAAAAAACCCGGAACGAATTGATGTCGAACGCGATCCAGCAAGGCGAAATTCCTGCGTCCCCGCCGCCGGACCCCGAACGCGAACCGTACGTCCGCCAAACGGTCGACGTCGATCCCGTCGAGACCGAGGAGTGGGTTGACTCGCTGGAATACGTTATCAACAGCCGCGGACCGGAGCGGGCCAAGTACCTGCTATCGGTTCTTGAGGCCCGCGCCCGGGTCGAAGGCGTCGACCTCGAGACCAAATCCAATACGCCTTATATCAATACAATCCATGTCGATCAGCAGCCGCCTTATCCGGGCAACCGCGAAATTGAACGGCGGATCAAGAGCATTATCCGCTGGAACGCCATGGCGATGGTCGTTCGCCAGAACAAGAAACACAAGGGGATCGGCGGCCACATCTCAACCTACGCCTCGACCGCGACGCTTTTTGAAGTCGCGTTCAACCACGTGCTCCGGGGGCGCGGCGAGTCGGGTTTTGACGGCGACCAGATTTACTTTCAGGGACACGCGTCGCCCGGCATTTACGCACGCGCCTTTCTCGAAGGCCGCCTCACCGAGGAACACCTTATCAATTTCCGTCGTGAAGTCGCCTTTGAAAATGGGCTCTCGTCGTATCCGCACCCGTGGCTGATGCCCGATTTCTGGGAGTACCCGACCGTTTCGATGGGCCTCTCGGCGATCACGGCGATTTATCAGGCGCGCTTCAACAACTACCTGCACGACCGCGGCATCAAGGACACCAGTGCCCAGCGCGTGTGGGCTTTTCTCGGCGATGGCGAGTGCGATGAGCCGGAATCACTCGGTGCCATTTCACTGGCGGCCCGCGAACAGCTTGACAACCTGACCTTTGTCGTCAACTGCAACCTGCAGCGGCTCGACGGGCCGGTTCGCGGCAACGGCAAGATCATCCAGGAACTGGAAGCGATCTTTCGCGGTGCGGGCTGGAACGTCATCAAGGTCGTGTGGGGGGACGACTGGGACCCGCTTCTTGAAAAGGACGAGAAGGGACTGCTCGTCAAGCGGATGGGCGAGGTCGTCGACGGACAATATCAGCGCTATGTCGTTTCACCCGGCTCCTACATCCGCGAGCACTTTTTTGGCAAGTACCCCGAACTGCTGGAACTCGTCAGCAATCTTTCGGACGAGAAACTGCAAACGCTGCGGCGCGGCGGTCACGATCCGGAAAAAGTCTACGCGGCGTACAAGGCGGCCCTTGAGACGACGGGCAGGCCGACGGTGATTCTCGCCAAGACGATCAAGGGCTACGGGCTGGGGGAGATCGGCGAGGGCCGCAACGTCGCGCACAACGACAAGAACGCCGACGCCGAGGAACTGCTGGAATTCCGCAGCCGCTTTGGAATCCCGATCTCCGACGAGGAAGTGGGCGAGGCGCCTTTCTACAAGCCCGCCGACGACAGCATCGAGATGAAGTACATTCGCAAGCGCCGCAAGGAACTTGGCGGCTTCGTTCCCGCGCGGCCCGTCGAGCACCCGCGAACCGACGTTCCCTCGTTCGCCGACTATCGCAAGATGATCGACCGCGACAACGGCAAATCGATCTCGACGACGATGGGTTTCGTGCGGCTGCTCAGCCGTCTCTGCCGCGACAAGCAAATCGGCAAAAACGTCGTCCCGATCGTCCCCGACGAATCGCGAACGTTCGGCATGGAAGGGATGTTCAAGGAAGTCGGGATTTATTCGCATATTGGCCAGTTGTACGAGCCGGTCGATTCGGGCCAGTTGACCCCCTATCGCGAGGCGACCGACGGCCAGCTCCTTGAGGAGGGTATTTCCGAGGCTGGCTCGCTCGCTTCGTTCACCGCCGCCGGATCGGCCTACGCCGCGCACGGCATTAACATGATCCCGTTTTATATCTTCTATTCGATGTTCGGTTTCCAGCGCGTCGGCGACTCGATCTGGGCCGCCGCCGACATGGGAGCCAAGGGCTTTCTCATCGGTGCAACGTCCGGACGGACGACGCTCAACGGAGAAGGACTCCAGCACCAGGATGGACACACGCTGCTCAACGCGATCGCCTATCCGTTCGTACGGAGCTTTGACCCGGCGTTTCACTACGAAACCGCCGTCATCATTTTCGACGGATTGCGCCGCCTTTATCAGGAAGGTGAAACGGCCATCTATTACCTGATGGCCACCAACGCCAATTACGAGATGCCCGAAATGCCCGACGGCATTGAGGAAAGCATCTGTCGCGGCCTCTACCGGTTCCGCTCGCTCGAGGCCGACGGCGGCAAACTCCGTGTCCAATTGTTCGGAAGCGGTGCGATCATGCAGTGCGTGCTGGCCGCCCAGCAATTGCTCGCCGACAAGTTCCAGATCAGTTCGGACGTCTGGAGCGCGACGAGCTATACCGAACTGGCGCGCGACGCCCACGCCGCCGCGCGGTGGAACCGGCTGCATCCCGCCAGCAAGCAACCGAGGACGAGCTACCTGGCAACGACGCTCGCGGACGTCGAAGGACCCTTTGTCGCCGCCAGCGATTACGTCCGCGCCTACATGGAACAGATTCGCGAATACATGCCCGGCGACTACCTCGTCCTCGGGACCGACGGGCTGGGGCGGAGCGACACCCGCGAGACCCTTCGACGGCACTTTGAAGTCGATGCCGAGTCGATCGTCATCGCCGCATTATACCAGTTGGCCGAGCAGGGAAAAATGAAGCATTCCGAAGTCGCCCGTGCGATCAAGGACCTCGACTACGACCCGGAAAAGAAGTTCCCGCTTTATGCCTGATGGGGCGCAAGCATCCTGCTTGCGAAATTGAAACTGCACCATGTGGCCGAACGGAAATTGAATACAAGAAAACGGCAAGCTGGAAGCTTGCCCCACGTTCACTGACGACCTGAACCATGCCCATTGAAATCAAGCTTCCCGACCTCGGCGACGGCATCGAATCGGCGGATGTTCTCGAAGTGCTCGTCGCCGAGGGGGATACCGTCGCGAAGGACCAGGGACTGATCGAACTCGAGACCGACAAGGCGACGGCAACCGTCCCATCCGAACACGCGGGCCGCGTCGCCAGGGTCCACGTCTCCGACGGCGACACCGTCAAGGTCGGCCAGGTCATCCTCACGCTCGATGCCGACCAGGCAACGGACGACGAAGGGGAAAAGGAAACGGAGGACGACGCGTCCGAAGCGAAGGCACCTGAGAAGAAGAAGAAGGAAAAGGAGAAAGAATCAAAACCCGCGGGGAAACCAAAGCAGCCTGACGAGCCGCCCCCGTCAAGCGACGCGGAGAACGACGAGGAGGTAGGGGAAGAAGTCGAGGACACGGGCGAAGTGGACGAGGAAGAAGCAGGCCAACCACAAACCCCCAGGGCCTCCAGCCGCAAGCGAAGCGAATCCGAAAAGCCCGCGAAGAAACCGCCGGCCAAACTCGCCCCCGAAGAACCGGAAAAAACCGCTCCGCCAAAACGGGCTTCAAAATCACGGCCTGACAAAAAGTCCGGCCAGGAGATTGCCGCGGGTCCGGCGATGCGCCGCTTTGCCCGGGAACTCGGAGTCGATCTTGGATCGGTCACCGGCAGCGGCGAAGGAGGCCGGATCACTCGCGACGACATCCTCATGGTTGTCCGCGCAGGCGGCCAGCGCACGACGGCGTCTTCCAGCGGCGAAAGCGATGACTTTGGGCCTGTTCGTCGCGAGAAACTCTCTCGCATGAGGCGGACGATCGCCGAACAGATGCACCGAAGCTGGACGACCGTCCCGCGCGTTACCAACTTCGACGACGCCGACGTCACTGACCTGGAAAATATTCGCAACTCGAGCAAGGAGGACTACGCCGCCCGCGGGATCAAGCTGACCGCGATGCCGTTCGTCATCAAGGCGGTTGGAATGGCGCTTCGCAATCATCCCGTCATCAACGCGTCGATCGACATGGAGGACGGGCAGGTCACTTACAAGGAATACGTGAACATCGGAATTGCCGTGGACAGCGAGCGCGGACTGGTCGTACCGGCGCTGCGCAAGGCCGATACGCTTTCCATTCCCGAAATCGCCCGGCAACTGGGACAACTCGCTGACAAGGTCCGCGACGGAGATTTTTCAGTCGAGGATTTGCGCGGCGGCACCTTCACCATCAGCAACCTCGGTGCAATTGGCGGCACCTGGTCGACACCCATCATCAACGTCCCTGAAACGGCTGTGCTGCTCATCGGGCGCTCGCGAAAGTTGCCGGTTGTCCTGGATGAGATTGTCGTTCCGCGGCTCATGATGCCGTTGAGTATTTCCTACGACCACCGGTTGATCGACGGTGCCGCCGCCGCCCGCTTTCTCAACGACGTGATCGGTTACCTTGAGGCACCCAGCCGCTTGCTCCTGGCCCCATGAGCGGAGCAGCAATCGTTTCGGATATCTTCGCGGAACTCTCCTGGCGCGGACTTGTTTATCAAACGACCGGCGACGATCCCGGACCCTGGCTTGCCGGGCAACCGCGAACGCTCTACGCCGGGTTTGATCCGACCGCCGACAGTCTCCACGTGGGCAGCCTCCTGCCGCTGCTCATGCTCCGCCGTTTTCAGCGCGCCGGGCATCGCGTGATCGCGCTCGTCGGCGGGGCGACGGGCATGATTGGCGACCCCTCTGGAAAGATCGCTGAGCGCAATCTGCTCTCGGCCGAACAGCTCCGCGCGAATGTGGCGGGGCTGGAACGGCAAATACGAAACTTGCTCGACTGCGACGGCGACAACCCGGCGAAAGTCGTCAACAACGCCGACTGGATGCGCGAGTTCGGATACCTCGAATTCCTCCGCGATGTCGGCAAGCACGCTCCGGTCAACGTCATGATGGCAAGGGACTCCGTTCGCTCGCGCCTCGAAAGTGATGCAGGCATCAGCTACACCGAATTCAGCTATATGTTGTTGCAGGCGTTCGATTTTGTGTACCTGCACCGGCACTATGGTTGCGAACTGCAGATCGGCGGCAGCGACCAGTGGGGCAACATTACCGCCGGCATCGATCTGGCGCGGCGGATGGACGGCGCTCAGGTACGCGGGCTGACCAATCCGCTACTCACGACTTCGTCCGGCGCGAAAATGGGCAAGACCGAACAGGGAGCGATCTGGCTGGCGGCCGATCGCATCAGCCCCTGGCGTTTTTACCAGTACTGGATCAACACCGCCGACGATGACGTGAGCAAGTGTTTGCGCTTCCTTACCGACGTCGATCGGGAGGAAGTCGAGTCCCTCGACGCGGCGCGCGACGCGGCGGCGCATGAAAAGGCCAGTCAACGGCGACTGGCGGAGTCCGTCACGCGATTGATTCACGGCGAGGACGCGCTTCAACGCGCGCTGCGGGCCAGCGGCGTTCTTTTTGGAGCCGAAATCGAAAACGTCACCGATGCGGAGTTGACGGACATCTTTGCCGACGTCCCCAGTTGCGAGATTCCGGCGACGGAACTAGACGAACCCGGATTGCCGTTGATCGATGCGTTCGTTCGATCGGGACTGGCGGCAAGCAAGGGCCAGGCGCGGCGGACGATCGCCCAGGGGGGCGGCTACGTGAACAACCACCGCATCGACGACGCGGAATACCGTCTCACGCGCGGCGATCTGGCGAGTGAATCAACGATCGTCCTCCGCAGCGGGCGCAAAAACTACGCGCTGCTCCGGTTCTGAGTCCAATGCTGGCCGGGCGTTCGGGCCATGGTGTCGGGTGAAGCTGAGGGCAACTCGAAGGGCCAGATATTCCGGCAGCGCGACCGGAACTTGCATGCCCTCGCGTTCATTCACGCCAATTTCGCAATCTGTGCAGATGCAAATAAAGGACCCATTATGAAAGAACATGAATTCACTTTGATCCTGACCGCCGATCCCAATCAGGACGAGGCGGACCTGATGTATGGAACCTTCAACGACGGTACCATTTCGACGATCGCGGGAATGCCGCAAGTCCGTTTCCATCGTGAAGCAGATTCGCTGGAGGAAGCAATTCGGTCCGCTATCGGTGACGTCCGTTCGACGGGATTCGATGTCGAGCGTGTCGAGATCGAACCGAACGCAGTCGTTCAGGCTTCATGATCGAGCAGGCCACTGGCAGCGTCAGGCGATGCCGGCGCGGAGGGCGCGGACTGCCGCTTCGGTCCGCCCGCTCGCATTGAGCTTCCGCAGTACGTTCTGCACATGTTCCTTGACGGTCTCAACGGTCAGGCCCAGCGAAAGGGCGATCTCCGAATTGCCAAGCCCCAGTCCGAGGTGACGCCATACCTGGCGTTCGCGCGGCGTCATGGGCGCGGTTGTCCCGAGCGGTGGCGGCACTTCGCGCATAAAGGCCCGCATGGCGCCCAACGGCCTCTTTTGACTTGCCGTTTTTCCGGCAAGCGAACGGGTGATTGCTTCAAACAGGTGACGGGCCGGAGCTGACTTCGGCACGCATTCCCGGGCGCCCAACGCGACGCTCCGCGCGAGGATCATCGGTGTGTCACGCTCCGGGACGACGATTGTCGGGTGCAAAGCGCTTTCGATTTGCCATCGTTCGAGCAGCCGGAACCCTTCGCCGTTACGTCCTGGACTGAGCAGGACGAGGTCTCGCGGACGGGGTCCCGCGTCCCGCGGACGGGGTCCCGCGTCAAACAGGAAACATTCCACGCTCCAGTCGTTTGCATGCGATCGTTGCCGGAGCAACGCCGTCAGCCCGCGGCGGGCGACGGGCTGGTCATCGACAACAAGGATACGGACGGGCATATACCGATCCTGACGGTAGTTCGGGCTGGCGCGATCTCGACGGGGGGACGACGCGTTCTAATGCGGGAGAATGACAAATTAGCGAATTCTGGCCACGGCGTCGGGAGCAATTTTGACCGGCGCTTCCCGGCGACCTAGATATTGTTATCGCGCGTGGTCTTTTTTCCACAACGTTGCCGCCCCTTTCATTGCTCCCGGGTACGTATTTCGCCATGTCACGAAA
>JBGTFW010000003.1:0-3722 GCA_041747075.1 Pirellulaceae bacterium | reverse complement strand
ATCGCCTCGGCCATTCCACTTGCTGGGCGACATTGATGAATCGAAAACAACGAAAACAAACCGCCCGCCAACTTCGCCAAAAAAGCGTCAAGTCAGAACGGTTGTTGTGGAGCGTTCTACGCGCGAAGCAATTGTGCGGTCTCAAGTTTCGTCGCCAGCACCCAATCGGTTCATACATCACGGACTTCGCATGCGTCAGCAAAAACCTGGTTGTTGAAGTTGACGGTGACTATCACGATTACACGGCTGAATCCGATTTGAAGCGAGCAGCCTGGATTCGGGACCATGGATGGGACGTGTTGCGGTTCAGCGACAAGGAAGTCGAAGAAGACGTTGAAGCCGTCGCGCGTGGCATCGTAAATCATCTCGGGCTGGAATACGAATTCCTGAATCGAAAAGGAACGGGATCGGGAATGATGAGCACCCGGTGCGATCGGTGAGGGTCCGCGTTTCCGTGGGACCCTCCCCGCCATCTCGCTGAGCAGCGAGATGGCGACCCTCCCGGAAGGAGGGTGACATGCACGAAATGCCTGCACGAAACGCCTGCACGAAACGCCAACCGCGGGAGGGTGACATGCGCAAAACGCCACCCCCGCGAGGGTGACATCCGCAAAACGCCACCCCCGCGAGGGTGACATGCGCAAAACGCCACCCTCCCTTGGGGAGGGTCGAGTCCCGATTCTATCGGGACGAGGGGAGGGTCCCGGGGGTCCCGGGAGGTCCCGGAGGGCAGCGTGCGACAGTTCGGGTAAAATATCCGGTTACACATTAACTTCATTTGGGGACTTGCTATGAAATCTTTGATCGCTGCGCTCATCGCGACAGGACTGGTTTTGGCGGCAAATGACAAGCCGCTTTTCGCACAATCGGAAACGGGTGATTCCGCAAAACAGCGGCAGGACCGCCGACAGCGCATGCTCCGCAACCGCGAAGGGCGGATGGCGCGCGACGACGATGCGCCGAAAGTCGGCGATGTGGCCCCCGTCTTTACGCTCAAGTCGCACGACGGCGAGTCGGAGACGGACCTTGCTGCGTTTGCCGGCGAGCGGCCCGTTGTCCTGATCTTTGGCAGCTACACGTGACCACCCTTTTTGCGTCAGGTCGACGCAATGGAACAAATGTACAAGGAGTATCGCGATATCGCCGAGTTCCGCCTTGTCTATATTCGCGAGGCCCATGCCGCCGACAGTAACTGGCCGATGCGAATGGCGAAGGAAAAGAACATTACGGAGCACAAGGACTACGAGCAGCGCTGCGCGACGGCCGAGATGCTGATCGACGACGAGAGCCTGACGATCCCCACGTTGATCGACAACATGCAGAATGAAGTCAACGACCTCTATGGCGCGCATCCCGATCGCATCTTTCTTGTTCGCGGCGATGGCCGCCTCGCCGTCGCCGGTGCGCGGGGTCCGTGGGGTTTCGAGCCGGCGCTACAGGAAGCGGGCGAGTGGCTGGCGGAGTTCCGGAAAACAGGCGAGGAACCGCCCCTTTCGGACGAAGTGATTGCCGAGGCCGACCGCCGCGCCGCCGAGCGTGAAAAGGCCGCCAGGAAAAAGTGAGCCGTCCCAGGTGATGACATCGTGTCATTGCAAGAGGCTGACAATCACCCGGTCGACATAGGACTGCGGCAATTTTTCCTGTTCAAGTCGTTGATTGTTGTTCAGGCAGAAGGAAAATGCCTGCGTCTCCGCATCGGTCAGGTTGGACGGCGCGTTTGACGGCCCGGTCATTGCCTGGAACAATCGATTCCCTGTGGCCATTCAGCGTGTCCAGGTCCATCATGACGCTTTCAAGGCGTCACGTCGTCGAATTCGACAGGAGGTTGCCGCCGTCGCCGGTTAATCGATCGGTTTGATGCCGGTTCATATTGTGAACCCGATTCATTATTCGTGAGGTTCCGATGTCCGTTGCTGACCGATCCGCGCCGACGCCGCTACGCAGGCACATTCATCGTCAAGCGGCTGGCGCGCCCGATATTGCCGGCTACTACCGCCAGACTCTTGACGACTATCAGGTCTGGAGTCGCGCCGGATACATGCACTTCGGTCTGTGGCAGCCGTGGATCAATCCGCTCAACCGGCGGCGGATGCTTGAGGCGATGAACGACCTCGTGTTTCGGGAACTGCGACTCGAAAACCGCCGACCCATGACGATTGGCGATCTCGGATGCGGTACTGGCGCAGTTTCCCATTACGGGTCGCGCCGTTTTCCGACGCATCAATGGAAAGCATTCACAATCAGCCCCGAACAGGTTGCATGGGGACGCGCGCAACTGACCGAAGCGGTGAGGAATCGAGTCATCATTCACGCGGGCGACTACGCCGCGTTACCGCTTGACAACGCATCGCTCGACGGCGCGTTTTTTCTGGAAAGTCTCTGCCACGCCGACGACGTTGGGGGCGTTCTGTCCGAAGCGGCACGTGTGCTGCGGCCCGGTGCGCGGCTGGTTGTCGTTGACGGGAGGATGCGGCACGAACCGACAAATACACCGCGATACGCGCGGCGGCTGGCCGCGGCGGCGGCACGAAACTGGGCCTTGCCGCGATTTATCTCCGTCACGGAATTTGAAAACGGCGTCGCCCAGGCGGGCCTGCGAATTGAATCGAAAAGTGAACTTGGCTGGCAAATTGCCCCGTGTGTCGCGCATTCTCCGATCCTCGTCGCATGGCACACGCTCAAATTGGTTGCGACCGGCCGCTGGTCCGCATGGAGGCGGCGGCACATGATCGGCTGCATACTCGGCGTCCTCCTCGGCCTGCTCCGCAATCAGTTCGGATACTACGCCTACACGCTCGTTAAGCCGTGACGCCATTCCCACGTCGAGGCGTCACTCCGTGACGCCATTTCCGTGTGGAGTCGGCACTCCATGACGCCGGTCCGTTCGATCGGATGGAATCCAGATTGTGCTTTCGCTCATTGCCTGGCCATGTTCGCGGATTCACTCTGCCGTGCGAACATGGCGATCAACTGGCTCAATGGGTAATGCGATTTCACGGCGATTAAAGCGCGCGTCTATTTCTCGTCCACGATGTCCATCTCACGCAACGTTCGCGCAAAACTGATTTCCTGTTTCGTCTCATCCGGATGTTCGGCAATCAACCTTACGGTTGGATCAATTAACTGCTCAAGCCAGTCACCGAAGCGAACATTTGGCGGTCGATTTTCGAATCGCGAGAAGGCATTTAGAAAAACTTCTTCCACGAAGTCAGCAATTTCCAGTTGATTGCCGATTTGGGCGTCAATTGCCGGGTATCGCTGTACCCAACGACCTATGCGACTGCGAATGTCTTCTTCGTAGGGATACGTCGCAACGCGTAAGTCTTCGTAATCGCCTTTGGCAACGGCCTCCTGAATTCGCTCCGTGTCGGGAGCCCGGTTAGCGACTACGGCATGATCTGTGTTTTGACGATGATGCTCCAGCTCCGATTCATTTCCCAGAGAAGCCTTGTAATGCTTGACCCGCTTGATCATCTTGCGAACGCAGTGTTCGTAAACGGGTTGCCAGTGATCTCCGACATCACCTGTGACGAGCGGTCGATCGGGAAGCACCAAAGCAAGTTTGCATTTGGTTTCTTCGCTATTGGCGTAGTGCTGGAAATTGATATGCAACACCGCGACAGGAAAGTCGGCAACAATGTCTGCCAGATTATCCAACTCCTGAACAATCGCAGCTCTGTCGTTCTCGCTGAGTTGCAGGTTTTCTGCGTCGATATCGTATT
>JBGTFW010000002.1:0-2647 GCA_041747075.1 Pirellulaceae bacterium | reverse complement strand
CGCTCGGTGACAGTTCCCGAACTGCGATCTTGCGCCTCGCGCCGAGCCTGCGCTTCGCGCCCTGTCCGGTCCCGCCGTTGCGGGCGCTGCGACCGGTCGCCGTCGTTGCCCGGCCGTTGATCCATTTCCCGCAACACGGTTGTGGCGGTCTCGCGGAGAACTCCACTTCGCGAAACTGTTTCGCCGACCCGCGCCACGTCCGAGGCCACAGGCCGATCCAGATCGAGCTTTCCGCAAACGGCGAGCATCGCGTCACGAAGCGCTTCGGCGTCCAGCCGCGACTCGTTGCCGCGCCATAACAAGCGGTTCTCGGGGTCTTGTTGAAATGCCCTTTCATCATGCGTTGACGCCATGCGATAGGTCCGTGACGTGGCGATTCGGCGAATCATTTGTTTCACCGACCAGCCATCGTCCATGAAGGTCACCGCAAGCCAGTCAAGCAGTTCGGGGTGACTGGGTGCCACGCCCGTCGCACCGAAATTGTCCGTCGTCGGAACAATCGCCTGTCCGATCAAATGTTGCCACAAACGGTTGACCATCACGCGCGCCGCGAGCGGGTTGTCGCGACCAGTCATCCACTCGGCCAGTTCAAGTCGCCCGGCTGAATCTCCAGAAATTTCCGGCGGTGACCCGGCAAGGACCCGGACGAAACCGCGGGGGACCTGGTCGCCGGGCTGATCGACTTCGCCACGCACCAGAAAGGTCGCGTTGACCGGCTGCTCGACGGGCTGCACCCCCATGCACAAGGCGCGCGGATTGCCCTGCTCGTCGCAAGAATCCAGCAGGGACTGAATCGCTGACCGCTGCGTATTCAACAAATTGTATTGCCGGAACGCTTGTTGCGCATTGGCGGGCGGCTTGTCGCTCCGCCGCGCCTCGCGTCGCAGTCGCGCCACTTCGAGGAGCTTCTCGTCAATTTCCGACAAGCGCTCGCGCAACGTTTGCATCTGTTCGCCGGTCAGTGATGGTCCCACGGGCTGGTCGTCGGCAACGGGCAAGCGAATCAGCTTGCTCGGTCGTCTGTTTTGCTGCGTGTCGATTGTTCCGTAATACGTCCGCGTACTGCGAAAGATGCCCGCCATCGCGTAGTAATCGGTTTGCGGGATCGGATCGAACTTGTGATCGTGGCACCGCGCACAGGCGACCGAAACGCCCAGCACGACGCGCGTTGTCGCGTCGATTTGTTCGTCGATCAGATCGGCGGCGAACTGGCGCGGGTTCTGTTCCGTTAATGTCTTTGGCCCCAGCGCCAGAAAACCGGTGGCAACAAGATTCGCGGCCCATTCATCGTCGGTTTCCACGGGAAGCAGGTCACCGGCGATCTGCTCCTGGATGAATCGATCGTAAGGCTTGTCGGCGTTGAACGAGTCAATGACGTAGTCGCGATACCGCCACGCCTGGGAAAAGGTCGCGTTGACTTCCATCCCCGACGACTCCGCATAGCGGGCGACATCCAGCCAGTGACGGCCCCAGCGTTCGCCAAATTGGGGACTGGCGAGCAATTCGTCGACGACAGCTCGAACCGATGCTTCCTCGTCCCTCGACCAGTCGGCGAGAAAGCGTTCGCGCAGTCCTGGCGTCGGCGGCATTCCCGTCAGGTCAAAGTACAATCGCCGCAGCAACGTCGCGGCGTCGGCGTCGGCGGCCGGTTCGAGTTCCGCCTCGTGCAATTTTTCGGCGATGAAGCGATCGATCTCGCCCAGCGCCCACGAGCGACCGGCGTCCGGCACCTGCGGCATTTGAGGAGACACGAACGACCAGAAACCGCGACCGCGCTCGACGTCCTCGTCCGTCACGGTCGATGCGGCCATGGTGGCATTGGGAACGCGCGGATCCGGTGCGCCCATTTCGATCCATGACTGAAAATCATCGATAGCTTGCGGTGGAAGCTGCTTTCCTGGCGGCATCTCAAAATCGTTGTAATTGATGGCCGACCAGATCAGGCTGTCGTCGAGACTGCCTGGAATGAGCGCCGGTCCCGAATCGCCGCCGACCAGCAGGCCCGTTTTGGTGTCGAGTTGCAGTCCGCCTTTGGATTGACCCGCCTGAGAGGAATGACACGAATAGCATTCGCGCACGAGCACCGGGCGAATCCTGCTTTCAAAAAACTCGATGCCTTCGGTCGACAGGGCGTCGGCCGTCGAGATGCCTTCGACCGACATGGTCTCGTCTGAATCCTGGGCGATCAAGGCGCCGGAGTTTGGGAGCAGACTCAAAAGGAAACCGCCCAGAATGGCCGGAGCAAACAAAGTCGTTGATCGCTCCGCGATCATACGTATGCATAATGATCGATGAACGATCAAAAAAAATGCGCGCGCTGCCGCCGCCCCAAAGAGAATGGTTCTCATCGCCATGATCCGTGATTTCCCTGGGTTTCCACTATCCGTCACCGGGGTGAATCGGTTCGACCGTTCCGTTGCCTGGAGGTTCTTGCTCGCCGTTGCGGTTCCGATTGTCCTTGCGGCCGCGCTGCCGTGGTTGACCCGGAGTCGGCTCGTCGCCGCCCGGTTTCTTGTTCATGCGTTCGCGCGGGGGCCTTTCGCCTTGCTGTTTCATATCGTCGCCAGGCACGTCGCCTGGCTCTCGCAGGTCGTCCCCAGGCGCCTTGCCGCCGGGGCGCGCGTCGCGCGGAGGTCGATCGCCGCGC
>JBGTFW010000001.1:0-15451 GCA_041747075.1 Pirellulaceae bacterium | reverse complement strand
TGCGCATAGCCATCCTGATCCTCGCCGGTTCGTCCATCCCGGCGACCGCACAAGTTATCGGGAATTGGTGACGGAGGAGCGTTGTTTGGCGTCACCTGTTTGCTGTTGCTCGGCGACTGGCCCGGCGCGGTGACTAATGCTGGTCCTGTGGGGTGTGGCCAAGAACCATATCGAAACTCGCTTCGAGTTCGCCGATTTTCGACTCGGCGACGGGCCGAAACTCCGCCACGAGGGCGGCTCGCTGTTTTGCCTCCCGGATCGCACGAAAGAGGCCGTCACGCTCGTTGGCCGATTCGTCCTTGACCAGCATCTGCGTCGTCAACAACCGCTCGCTTCCCTGACTCACCGCGAGATGAATGTGCGGCGTGCGACCGGGATAGGGAACGGGCTTGATGGTGCGAAAATAGTACCGGCCCTCGCGATCCGTGAGGAAACGCCCGTAACCCTGGAAGTTCGCGTCGCGACGGCGCCCGTTCTCGGGATTCGCGCCGCGGCTATGCAAGTACGAACCGTTTCCGTCGACTTGCCAGATTTCCACCAGCGCGTTGCGGATCGGCTCACCGGCCTTGCTCAACACGCGCCCGGACAAGTGCGTGATCTCGCCGACCGCCGGCGTGATCCCGTCGTTGATAATGAGCAAGTCGTTGTCCGTATCGAGCGGCAACCGATCGGGAAAGAACGGGCCTTCGGTCATCGACGGCGTCACCGTCAATTCTTCCGCGAGCACGCCCGGTCGCCACCAGATGGACGGGAGCGCCAGTGCACCGCAACCCAGTACGGCCGAATGCAGCATGTGTCGGCGATGAATTGTCAAACTCATGGTAAAACTCCTTTGTCGGGATTTTGTGTCGGTTGAGTGTCGAACAATTATTCACGGTTCCGCCGCTGGTATTTATCCCGTGCATGGAATATCCCGTGTACGGAACAATTGGGACAATTGTTCTACATTACGCCTTCGCCATTCTATCAAACCCGCCGGTTGAACGAGGGTATCGGACCTGTAACAACGAACCCGTCGCGTTTTTACAATTTCTGCGTTTTACAATTTCTGTTCATCGGTTACTGCCGCGAATCGAAACGCCGCGAGACGCCTCGCAGAATGAAATGAACGGCGAGACCGGCGACGACCAGCACGGCGATGATGGGGAGCAATCGCGGTCGAATGGCAATGATAACGATTCCGCCGACAACCATCGCGATAACGATCACCGGGATTCGACCCGACAAATGCACGAGCGTCGGCCACGCGAGGGAGATTGTGAAAAGTACCAGCCCCACGCGAACAAGCACACTGGTCATGACATAATTCGCTTCCGCGCGACCTGAAATCAACATTGCGAAGGCCGTGAGAAGCATTGCACCGGCCGCAATCGCCACGATCAGTTGCTGCGCCTTCATCGGGCCATGATTGGCAAGACCCCGGTTTGAAGGCCGCCCGTCACGGTCACTTCACGATCCTCCGAGACGTAAACATTGATTTCGCTGCGCACGCCGAACTCGTCCAGGTAGATTCCCGGCTCGATGGAAAAGCACGTTCGGGGAATGACAAGGCGGTCCTCGCGCGTCTCGAGGTTGTCCATGTGCGCACCGTTGCCGTGCGTTTCCTGTCCGATATTGTGGCCCGTCCGATGGCGGAAATACCTGCCATAGCCCGCCTCCTCGATCACATCGCGCGTTGCCTCGTCGACTTGCCAGCCAAAGAGCGGTTCGCCGGACGCAAAGGCTTTTTGCACCCGCTCGATTCCCGCGTCGCGCGCGGCGGCGACGATCTGAAAGATGTTTTCGTACTTTTCCGGAACTTCCTCGCCGACAAAACCGACCTTGGTCAGGTCCGTATAGATCGCACCGGGAGTCTTCAATTTGGCCCACATGTCGAGCAGGACAAAATCCCCTTCGCCAATTTCGGCGTCCGAGCCTGCCTCGGGCGAATAGTGCGGATCGCCGCTGTGGGGTCCAACTCCGACGATCGGCGGGTGATAGGTCGTCATGTTGTGCGACTCGTAGTAGTCCATGACCATTTGCTGCAATTGGGTTTCCCTCAGCGTCGCGCCCCGGCGTACGTGATCGGCGATCGTGTCCCACGCCATCTCGAACGCGGCGCGATTCAGCTTGTCGGCGGCGAGGTGCGACTGCCATTGCTCGTCGGTCAGCCGCGCCTCGAAATACTGGATCAGATTGCCGCTGCTGCCGATTTCGGTGCCGAACGAGCGGACGAGTTCCACGGTCCCGGCGTCGACTCGCGAGACGTAGGGGTTCCCGGCGTTCTCCGAATACTCCATCGCCACGCGCTTCGCATCACCCATCATTTCGCGAATGCCTTTCTCCAGTTCCTGCCAGTGCAGATAAACCGTCCTTTTGCCGGGCAAGTGATCGAGCATCGCAGGCTCGATCGTGTGAACGAGCTTCCGCGGCGTCCCTTCCGCGGGGACGAAGTACAACCAGCGGCGCGAGCCGAGTTGGTCGTCGGGAATCCCGGCGATTCGCGCCGCAAGGTAATTGATCCCGCGGAAATCGTAAAGGAGCCAGCCATCGAAACCGAACTCGACAATGGCGGCCTGGGTTTCGGCCAGATCAAACATGAAATAGTCCTCACAACGATAATAATCCTGGAAGCGGCCAATACAAGCCCGAAGCGCCAGCGAGTGAATCTTCGTCAACTCGTACTCAGCGAAGCCGTACTCGTAATCGTACTCGATCTCCAGTTTCGAGGACGAGGACGAGTACCATCGCAAGCGATTGAGTACGAGTACGATTCACGGTTGATGAACCATCGGACTACGGCCCAATACGGCCGGCTACCGGGCGGGCATATCGCAGCTCAGACCGCCCGCGGCGGGGATATAGCACTGCGTTGTGTAGTCCATCACCATCCGGTCGGAACTGAAACGCCACGCCAGCGAACTGATCGAGTTCATCGTCCGCTCGATCCAGCGACCGGGCAGGTTGTCGACGTCGCGATCGTAATAAACCGGCACGACAAGTTGTTCAAGCACCTCGTAGAGAGAGTCGGCGTCGCGCGCGTCGAGCAACTGGTCGGAGACGTGAGTCGAACCATTGCCGATGGCGAAACCGTTGACGCCGTTAAAGGCCTCGTTCCACCAGCCGTCAAGTATCGACAGGTTGAGCGCCCCGTTGAGAACGGCCTTTTGGCCGCTCGTCCCGGACGCTTCGAGGGGACGCCGCGGGTTGTTGAGCCACACGTCGACGCCCTGGACCATGTGGCGGCAGACATTCACGTCGTAGTCTTCAACAAAGGCGACGCGGTCGGCGAAGCGCGGGTCCTTGCGGAGTTCGGCGATATGGCGGATTAATTCCTTGCCCGGCTGGTCCTTTGGATGGGCCTTGCCGGCGAAGAGGAACTGTACGGGCCGCCGCGCGTTGTTGACGATCTTGTCCAATCGCTCCATGTCGGTAAAAAGCAGGGCGGCGCGCTTGTAGGTCGCGAAACGCCGCCCGAATCCGATCGTCAGGTATTGCGCGTCGAAGACGTTCATGCAGCGCTGGATTTCGGCGTTCCCTTCCTCGCGACGGCGTGCCTCTTCCACCAGTCGCCGCCGGGCAAAGGAAATCAGCAGGCTCTTGAGTGTATTGTGCGTTTCCCAAAGTTCGCCCGGATCGATCTCGTAAACATGGTGCCAGACTTCCGGCTCGCCGAGATGGTCGACCCAGCCAGTGGGGAAGTATCGGTCGCAAAGCAACTTCATTTGATCGGCCATCCATGAGAGCGTGTGGACGCCGTTGGTGATGTGGCCGATCGGAATCTCCTCTTCCTCGCGCCAAGGCCAGACGGTCGACCACATGCGCCTCGAGACGCGCCCGTGCAACTGGCTGACGGCGTTGGCCGTTCGCGAAAGTTTCAGTCCCGTTACGGTCATGCAAAACGATTCGTCGGCGTTGCCCGGTTCGACGCGGCCGATCGCCAGCAACTCATCGAGTCCCAGCCCCAGTTTTTCGCAAAGTGGTCCGAGGTGTTCCTCAACCAGTGCGGCGGAAAAACGGTCGTGTCCGGCGGGGACGGGCGTGTGCGTCGTGAAAACGGTCGTCGCGGCGACATGGCGAAGTGCGTCGTCAAAGGGCTGGCCTGTTTCCTGCATCCGCAGCCAGATCGCCTGAAGTGGTCCGAAGGCGCTGTGACCCTCGTTCAGATGGTAGACGCCCGGGCGAATTCCCAACTGGTGCAGCGCCATCACGCCCCCGACGCCAAGGACGAGTTCCTGGCGAATCCGCGTTCGCTCATCGCCTCCGTACAGGCGGCTCGTCAACTGGCGATCCTCCGGGCTGTTTCCCTCGATGTTGGAATCGAGCAGGTAAAGCGGGACGCGACCGACCATTACTTTCCAGACCTGCGCCATGAGCTTGCCCGATCGCGTTTCAATCGAGACGATAACGGGCTTGCCGTTGCGTCCGCTCGCGGGCCTCGCGGGAAGCAACTCGACGTTCGAATCAACGTATTCCTCAAATTGCAGCCCGCTCGAATCGAGACGCTGGCGAAAGTAACCCTGGCTGTAGAACAATCCCACCGCGACCAGCGGAACGCCCAGGCCACTTGCGCTCTTGATGTGATCGCCCGAGAGGACGCCGAGTCCGCCGGAGTAAACGGGCAGCGATTCGTGAATTCCGAACTCGGCGGAGAAGTAGGCGACGGGTCGCGAGCCGAGCACGCCCCCGTGCGTCGCCCCCCAGGTGCGCTGGTCCGCGAGGTATTCCTTCAGTCGCCGGAATGACTGGTTGATCCGCGTATAAAGGACCATCTCGGCGATCCGGTCGGTCAGACGGCGGGGGGTGAATTCACGCAGGAGTGCGATCGGGTTGTGATGCAACTCGCGCCAGCGGATCGGGTCGAGATCGCGAAAGAGATTCGCCACGTCGCCATTCCACGTCCACCAGAGATTGCTGGCGAGCGCGAGGCACTTGTCGAATAACTCGACGCTGGACGAGCTGGCGTCCATCGCGTCCTGGCCCGCTGGCGGCGTGTCCTTTTGAATCGTGCTCATGTCCGTGACGGTTGCGTGAATGAATCAGTTCATGCGAAGCGCGACATTGTAACGAGATTCCGTTCGTTTGTCCCTGCCGATGGCGCTCGACCGGTCCGCTGTCAGGAAAAGGCGATCTGGCGGACCCATCACCCTTGACCACCCTTTGAGTCGCGAGAAAGATAATGAGTGACCTTGAATAATGCACCGCGGAGCGATCACGCGAACACGATCCGGCATCCCGACCAGCCTGCGCTGACCGAACTGCGGAAATTGCTCTTGGAAGAGCCGCCGCCCGATCGCGATCCCTCCGAAGGGTGGATTCGCCGCCAATGGGACCTTTGTGTTCGTTTCGGAGTGCCGCGATGGTTCGTTCCGGATTCGCTCGGCGGATTTGGCTGGAACGACGCCGACATCATCCGCGGGTATCTTGCCCTTTCCAGTGCCTGTCTCGCCACGACGTTTGTCCTGACGCAATGGGTCTCGGCTGTCAAGCGAATCGTGGGCGGCGACAACTCCGAATTGGCTCGGCGGATCGTTCCGGGACTGCTGGACGGCAAACGATTCACGACCGTCGGCGTCTCGCATCTCACGACCAGCCGCCAGCATCTGGCGCGACCGGCCATGCAAGTCCGCCGCTGCGACCGTCGGTCAGGCTTTCTTCTCGACGGATACAGTCCGTGGGTCACCGCTGCGCCCCTCGCGACCGAGATCGTGACGGGGGGCACAATGGATGACGGGCGTCAGGTCTTGCTCGTCGCGCCAACCGACTCGGAAGGGATGGAGATCGGGGCCAGCCAGGAACTGATTGCCCTATCGTCCAGCCTGACTGGTCCGGTCACCTGCCGCAACGTTTTTGTTGCCGACGAGAATCTGGTTGCCGGCCCGGCGCAGCGGGTGATGGAAAGCGATTCCACCAGCGCAGGTGCCTTCACTGGTGGCGTCCAGACCTCGACCCTCGCGCTCGGACTGGCGGCGGCGGCGATTGATTTTATCGAGGAGCAGGCCCGGTCCCGCCCGAAACTCGGCGACAGCCACAAGACCTTGCGCCAAACATGGCGCGAGCTGGTGGACGGCTTGCACGGTGCGGCGGCGGCGGACCTCGCCGCCCCGACAGGCGGTTCGGGCGCACTGTCGAATCCGCTGGACAAGGACGAACTGCGCTCGCGCGCCAACAGCCTGGTTCTCCGCACCACACAGGCCGCGATGGTCGTCGCGCGCGGTGCTGGTTTCGTCAGCGGCCACCCGGTCGGACGATGGTGTCGCGAAGCGCTTTTTTTCCTTGTGTGGAGTTGTCCGCAAGCGGTTCAGGACGCAAACTTGTGCGAATTCGCCGCGGCTTTCGAGTCCGACGCTGATTCCGGAGGGGACAGCCCATGAAAAAAAACGCGCCGCCGCAAGTCGTCTGGCACGAGCATTCAGTCGTTCGCCCGCGCGGCTGCGTCGTCTGGTTCACGGGACTGAGCGGCAGCGGAAAAAGCACGATCGCCAATGGTGTCGACCAGCAATTGAACGAACTCGGCGCGAGGAGCATGCTGCTTGACGGTGACAACATCCGGCACGGACTGAGCGCCAGTCCGGAACGATTGATGGACGAGTACGGCGAGCCGTTCGCGCGGCGATTCGGCCTGGGATTCTCCGCTGACGATCGGGCGGAGAACATTCGCCGCATCGGATGTGTTGCCGAACTTTTCTGTGCCGCGAGCCTGGTTACGTTGACAGCGTTTGTCAGCCCGTACCGCGAGGACCGCGACCGGGTTCGCCGTTACGTGGAATCACGCGGCGGGCCGGGCGATTTTGTCGAAGTCTTTGTTGACACGCCGCTGGCCGTCTGCGAAACGCGCGATCCTAAGGGCCTTTATCGCCAGGCGCGGGCGGGTCAGTTGACGGGCATGACCGGAGTCGATGACCCGTACGAGCCGCCGCTAAACGCGGAACTGACTCTCGCCGCCGATCGCGGCGATCCGCAAACGCTTGCCAAAACCGTCGTCGAGTTCTTGAGGAAATCCGGCAAGGTCTCTTGACCAAGCTCCTGGTCCGGTCGCAAACCAGCGTTTTTTTGGCAATAATTGTCGCTGGCGACGCAAGGTTCGACCCCGCCCGCCGAACAAGGACGAGGAAAAAACCCACTGAAACTCCCGCGAGCCGTTTATGTCCGACTTCAAACCTGCCAAGCCCGCCACGTTCGACCAGTTCCAGCAGCCCGCGCGGCGAGCGAGCGGATTCGGGTGCCTCGGGGTTGGCTGCCTGGTCACGGTGATCCTTTTGGTGTTGATGTGCGTGGGCAGCTACTACGCGATGATGCACACGTCGATGCCGCTTTCTTTGATCAAGAGCGCGATCGAGTCCGAGGGAAACGCGCGGGTCGAGGGTCTTCGCGGCTCCGTCTCGTCCGGCTTTGAAATGGACAAGCTGGAATTCGCGAGTGACGACCCGGAACACTGGAATGAACTGCGCGACGTCCGATTTCGCTTCAACGGGCTGTTCGATCTGATGCGCAACCAACGGCTGATAATCGAGGAAGCAACGATCGGCGGGGCGACGATCTATGCGCGGTTCGACGAGCCGGTCGAGGATGAACAGGGCGATTTTGAAATCGACTGGGCGGGAATCAGCGACGACAACGAATTCAAGGACATTCGCGGCGATTTGCGGGATGAGAACTTCCGCGAACTCGCTGAGCTGCGAATCGACCTGGTGGGTGCCCGCGAGATCGAACTGGTCAATCCCGACACCGATTCGCGACTCCGCTTCGAGCGCGTCGAGTTTCGCAATTTCCTCATGCTTCACGGTGAAATTGAAGGCCTGGGCGAGATTGTCGTCGACAGTGATCAGCTTGACCTCGTGACGACCCCGTCGACCGTTTATCCCGACGGAAAACTGGCGTGCAAACTGGTGGGGACCGCCAAGCCGCCGCTTCACAAGCTGCTCGTCGCCGAACTCCCCTTTGCCATCGACGCGGCTGTCGGCGAGGACGACAGGTTGCTCACCACGATATCGGTCGCAGCCGACGCCCTTCTCATCGAAGACATGTACGGTGACCAAACCAGTTGGAAGCTCAATGATTTTTCACCCGGTGATTTTTTTGACTTGCGATCAACGTTCGTACCCGCGCACTGGCGAGGTTCCTTCGTCAGCGAAGTGCGGGAAGTGGATGCTCCGCCCACTGACGCCGAGGGAGACGCGACCATCGGCGACGACGCGGAAGCGAACCAGGAAAAACTTCCTGAAGAAAAACCTGATGCAAGACCTGAAGGAAGACCTGGAAAAACCGGCAAGTCGACCCGGAAAAATGCACCTTCAAAAAAGGACAGGAACCGCTTCCTTACCGTCGAACCTGGAACGTCGTTTCAGTTGAATGAAACGCGGTTCGACCTGGAATCCGCCACGCGAAAACTCGTAACCGGCGGCGGCGAGCCCTTCGTGGCAACCGGACAACTTGAGGGGGAAACCATTACCGCGCGACTGACGTTGCGGGAAAAACAGCCATTTACCCATCTCGAATTGTCGGCACCGGAACAGGAAGCCCGTAACATCTGGTCGCGAATCTTTTTTGAAAAGCCTTTCGCGGAACTGGACGAAGCCGAGCAGCGAGACATCGACGCTGCGATATCCGGAACGCCCGCAACGTCACCGGCAAACCCGGACGAACCGGCCGATGAAGAGTGAACGACGTGGGAGTGAACGACGTGGGACAAGCTGCCAGCTTGTCGATCATACCAGCACGAAGCGCAAGCGAGTGAACGGCGTGAGACAGCTGCCAGCTTGTCGATCATACCAGCCCCCGCGTCTGGCTGGCCAGGCTGGAAGCCCGGCCCCTCGTCACGCGGCGGCGGCGAGTTGCACGCACAGTTCCCGGATGCGCCCCACCATCGAATAGAGTCCATTGCGGCGATTCGGACTGAGGTGCTGGTTCAGGCCCAGTTGCGAAAAAAATTCCGCTGGATCGACCGACATCGCGTCCTCGGGAGATTTTCCCTCGTACAGGGACAGGAGAATGACGATCAGCCCGCGAACGATCAGCGAATCGCTGTCGGCCTGGATGACAATCGGGGGCGAACATTCACCCTGGATTTCTGGCGATTCGCATTCGGCTTGCTGGTTCACCACCATCCACACGGTACTCATGCAGCCGCTCACCTTGTTCGTTGCGGTCTGCAGGCGGGCATCGAGGTCCGGCAGCTCGCGGCCGATGTCGAGAATGTATCCGTAGCGGTCTTCCCAGTCCTGCAAGTCCTCAAAAGTCTCGAGAAGTTCAGATTGGGGTGGCGGAAAATTCATCGTGCTCGATTCGGTCCGGAATTCGTCTTTTGCAATCGTAACCAGGACGATCGAAAAAGAAACCCCTTTGGTATTCGTCAACGACGAAGTTCGCGCTACTTGCGGAACTAAAAAAAACGGGGAATGCGGCTTTAACCGAATTCCCCGTTGTGCGAAGTTGTCAGGCGTCGTCAGAATTTGATGTGGAACGACAATCCGCCGCGTCCACCGATTGTCACCCCGCCCCCGTCGACATGTACGTTTCCGTTTCGCGATCCGTGAAACTGCCCGCCGCCGTAGTGCGAGCCGCCGTAGTGCGAGCCGCCGTAACGGCTGTTGTTGCGACTGGCGCTCCGGTATGACGGATCGTAGTAACCGTTGTCATGGCCGCGCGAGTATCCACCGTCGCGGTATGCTGGATAGCCGCTGTAGTGGCCGTTATGCGGCACGACCACCGGCGGCTTGCGGATAATGACCGGCGCGGTGACGAGTGCGTCCTGCATGCAATGTATCAGTTCAACCATGCTGTTGACCTGTTCGGCGACCGTCACGCGGCAGGCGGCGATGGGTGGATCGAGTCGTCGATCGGCGCGACCGTGCGCGACATCAAGGAGACTTTCCAGTTCATGGACGAGTGCGTCAAGGCGATCGATTTCGATCGTCCATTGGCATGACGAGCCGCGGTAAGCCATGCCGCGCAGCCAGGTGGCCTTGGCCTTGATTTGTCGGCTCGTGGCTACCAGTTCGCCGAACACGCGGCTTCGGTAGTAGGAATTGTTGAGCGTTCGATCGAGGTCGATCATCGTATGAAAGACCGCGTCGGCCTTGGCCCGCAGGATGTTGTAGTCGTGGTCCGCCTGTGCCGCTCCGGTGTTCAGGAATCCGGCCGTCAGCGCGACCAGCGTGGCAAAAAATTTGGTTGAGAAAGTGGTTTTGAGCGTCTTCATCTTCCGGCCCTTTCATTAAGCGGACGTTGGATTCGCCGAAATCGTTGGAGGAAAGTTTGTTTCGGCGCTGGAAGGAAGTCATCGCAAAGCGCGAGCCAATCGTCATGGCGCGCGAGGTGCCCACAGGCCTGATTCGCCTGTTTGCCAGCATTTCATTGTAAAAATTTCAATTTTCGGCGCGCGGCAATTTTGTTGAAAGGTGCCCAAGGCCCGCGAAAAACGATTCCAAATTGATTACACTTGTCATCATTCGGATGTGATTTTCCTTTCGTTACTTCGCCCCGATTGATGCACAAACGCGCTCCGGAACCCGACCGTCTCCGCATAGCTGGGCTTATTGGCCGCAGCCGTGCCATGCAACAGGTCGTCGAGTTGACATATCGAGCGGCGCAGAGTGTCGCTTCGGTACTTCTGCTTGGCGAAACGGGTACGGGCAAGGAGCTGATCGCCAACGCGCTTCACCAGCTCAGCGCGCGGGCAAGTGGGCCGCTGGTCCGCGTCAATTGCGGGGCGCTGACCGAGAGCCTGCTGGAAAGCGAGCTGTTTGGACACGTGGCCGGGGCGTTCACCGGTGCCGTGGGAAATCGCACGGGTCGTTTCGAGGCGGCCCACATGGGGACGATCTTTCTCGATGAAATCAATTCCACTTCGTCGATGCTTCAGGTCAAGCTGCTGCGTGTTCTCCAGGAGCGGGAATTCGAGCGGGTCGGGGACACGCGGACGCTGCAAGTCGATGTGCGCGTCATCGCGGCCAGCAATCTCGATCTGTACCGCGAAGTCTCCGAAGGCCGTTTTCGCGCGGACCTCTTTTGGCGGATCAACGTGATGCCGATCCAGTTGCCCCCCCTCCGTTCACGCCGTGAGGACATTCCGCTGCTGGTCGATCACTTTCTCGGAATCTACAATCGGAACAACCAGCGGAACGTCACCTCGGTTCACACCACGGCGATGGACGCGCTCAAGGGCTATTCCTGGCCGGGGAACGTCCGCGAGTTGCAAAACTACATTGAACGCGCGGTGATCCTTGCCGACGACCGCGAGTTGACGATCGACCTGTTGCCCGGGACCGTCAGCGGCGAGGCGAATCGCAGCGACGCCGTTTTCCCGGTCGGCGATCCGCAAAAGCTGGTCAAGGAATTTGTCTACAACGAAATCGCCACGGCAAGCGCCGACGAGCCGCTTTACGACCGGATCGTCAACCCGGTCGAGCGTGAACTGTTCGCCCAGGTCATGGGGGCCTGCAAGAGCAAGACCCGGGCGGCTGAACGACTGGGCATCAACCGAAACACGCTTCACAAAAAACTCAAGGATCACGGGCTGGACGAAAGTTGAGTCCGCCATTCCACTCGCAAACGCCTGACCATTTAAAACCGGAGTATTTTATTATGTCGTCGATCCGCAAACCGCCCCTCGCCCTTTCGCTCGGCTCGCTCGCCCTCCTGCTGGCGACAAGCGCATATGCCCAGGAACTTCAACCGGCGAATTCACTCGAACTCGTTCCGGAAACCGCGGCGATTTACCTGGCGAGCATGAACCACCAGGCGCGTTACAAGGCCGTCGTCGAGAGCCGGGCGTGGAAGAACGTTATGGATACGGCGATCGCGCGGCGAATGCGCGCGGCGTTGCGCAGCGGTCGGCGTCGCGGGTGGGACCAGTTCGGCGAGAATAACCCCTTCGCCCAATTTCTCGAGGGCTACAGCGAATCGATCGGCAGCGCTCCGGGGACCATCGCACTGGGCATTGTCAAACAGATTGTGGGGAACGAAGTCTTTATCTACGCCGATGAGGACGTGCTCGATTTTTCCGATGCTTTCAATCGCGTCTATTACGGAGCGATCGCGTCGATGAACTTGCGCGGCGGCGCGCCGGGCGGCGGCGGGCCTGATGCGGAAAAGGTGGCTGATCTGATTCGCGAGCATTTCACCGACGTCGATTTCCCGACGATCGTCATCGGCGCGATTGTCGACGAACCCGGCCAGGTTCAGGCGCTCCTTGGGACGGCGGAACTGGGAATCGATCAGGCGCTTAACAACTTGCCGCGCGAATTTGACAAGCTCTTCGAGGCGTTTGACGTCATCGACGAGGACGACCTTTACTGTTTGCATTTTCGCATTAACGAGGAGGTCTTGCCGTGGGACGAAATGACAAGCGAGCCGGACATTGCACCCATCGCCGAGGCGTTGCGGGACGTTTTAGGCGACAAGTCGCTATCCGTTGCCGTCGGCGTTCAGAAGAATCTGCTCTTCGTGACGATCGCCCCGTCGCTCGATCACATCAACGGACCAGGCAAGGGCCCGCTGTTGATCGATCACGAAAAACTCGCGCCGCTGAGGCAGTCCGTCGCCGAGGGAAAGGAACTGGCCAGCGTTTTCTGGATGTCGGATAAGGCGGCGATCTACCAGCATGAATCGCTGTTGAACACCCTCGATAACGTGATCGGCATGCTCCGCGGCATCTCACCCGGCGCGGACATGGACGCGGACCTCGATGACCTGTTCGATGAAGTTGAGGAATTCAGCGGCGAGCTGAAAACCGATTTCGCGCGGATGTTCCCGCGTCCCGGCGCGTGGCTTTCCTGGAGCTTCCTCGCTGACGAAGGGGTCGAAGGGTATGCCCGGAGCTGGACGGAGCCGCGTTTTCTGGACGGCTCAAAACCGCTGGACATCCTCGACCATGTTGGAGAAAGTCCATTCCTCGTTTATGCGTCTCGCGACCACGATTCGGAAATTCAATTCGACATCATGCGGAAGTGGGGCCGCAAGACCTTTGACCTGATCGAAAAGTACGTTCCCCGCTTCATCGAGGATGACAAGGAGGCCGAAGAGGCAAGCACGTTTATCGCGGGTCTGCGGCCGATCCTTTCCGATTTTGCCGCCGCCACCTCCGACGACCTGATGCCCGCGACCCGAGAGGGTGCCTATGCGCTGGTCATCGACCTCACGTCGACCAGCACTCAATGGCAGGGGGACTTGCCGCTCGCCCGTGAGCCACTCCCCGCGCCGTCGATCGGCCTCGTGCTGGAGATCACCGATCGTGAAAAGGTTCTCTCGGCGGGACGCCGCTACCTCGCCGCGACCGACCGCGCCGTCGAACTGATCCGCGACATGCCGAGATCAGGCATCCCGGACGAAATTCGAATCGAACCGCCCCAACACAAGACGACCGACACGGGTGATTTATACTATTACGAAATGCCGGGCGAGGCCCGACTCGATGCTTCGCTCGCACCCAACGCGTTGCTCGGCGACCGTTTACTCGTGCTTTCGACCTCCACCGACCAGTCGGCACGGTTGATGGCCTCGGCCAAACCAGAGTTTGACGGCCCGCTCGCGGAGAAGCGAATCGAACCGCTCGTTTCCGCCGTCTGGTTCCATCACGCCGAGCTGGTTGACGCGGCTTGGGCGTGGGGTCGATACGGGATCGATGTCGCGGAGCAGCAAGGCCATCGGCTCGACCTGACATTTGACGGCGAGAATGACGATCTCGATTTCACCGAGGCCGAGCTGCGTGAGGGGATCGAGAGCGTTGTTGATTTGCTCAAGTGTCTTGAGAGCTATTCCAGTGTCACGTGGCTGGAGGGTGACGTGCAAGTCACACACTACCTGTGGCGATTCCGCGACGTCCCGCCCGCGCGATGATCGGGACTTTCCGTCATACCCGCGAAGGCGGGAATCCACTTTCCGTCATGCCCGCGAAGGCGGGAATCCATTTTCCGTCATTCCCGCGAAGGCGGGAATCCATTTTCCGTCATGCCCGCGAAGGCGGGAATCCACTTTCCGTCATTCCCGCGAAGGCGGGAATCCAGGCGATTCGCAACGCATTGAACGGCCGCAAAGGCGGACGCGCGGCTCAAGGTACTCGATCCTCACCTTCGCGGGGATGACGCGCACGGCCAGCGCACCGAACATGGCAACCAACAGGACGTTGTCGTAGCGCCGGGGCCGGTCACGCCGCGCGGTGGAGTTGAGGGGCGGCGGGCGCGGCGTCGTTCGCCGCCATCGCGCGGACCTCCCCGGCCAGTGCGAGATAGTCCACCGCGCCGTTGGACGTCGGGGCGTACTCGAGAATCGATTGGCCAAAGCCCGGTGCCTCGGCGAGCCGGACGTTTTTGCGAATCGGCGTCTTGAAGATGCGCGCCTCCGACCAGATCGATGGTTTCGCGCGCTCGGCGGAAAAAAACTCCTCAACGTCCCCCATCACTTCGCCTGCCAGGCGTGTCCCGGACTCCGCCATGCAGTACAACACTCCCGACAGCCGAAGTCCGCGGTTCAGTCGCCGGGCCACGATGTCCATCGTGCGGAGGAGCTTGCTCAGTCCGTGCAGCGCGAAAAAATGCGGTTGCATCGGCAGTAAAATCTCCGACGCGCACGTCAGCGCATTGGTCGTGAGCACGCCGAGCGACGGCGGGCAATCGAGAATCACGTAATCAAACGCGGCGGCGTCGGCGCTCATCCGGTCACGGAGTATCATCTCGCGTCCGACTTCTCCGGCCAACTCCATTTCCGCCGCCGCGAGATCGAGGTGCGACGGCGTCAGCCAAAGGTTCTCACAAGCCTTCATCCGTACTTCAGCGATTGGCTTGTCGCCCGTGAGGACCTGATAAATGGAATCGTCTCCGTCGGGGAGCGCCACCCCAAGATGCAACGACGCGTGCGCCTGGGGATCGAGGTCGATGAGCCAGACGCGCTGACCGCCCGACGCCAGCGCGGCGGCAAGGTTGACGGCGGTTGTTGTTTTGCCGACGCCCCCTTTTTGATTGATGATGGCGATCGTTCGCGTAACGGGTTGCATCCTGGTTTCTCCGAACTTCGACGAGCTTGACGGCACCTGCGGGGCGGCGAGGAGTATAGAAAGGGACAAACCGAGGTGGCCAGACGAGTTGTGCTAGCGGTCCAGCGTGATCCACTTCCATCAGCGGCAAGAGACTTCCGCTACGAGATGTCCCGAATCTCCCGTAGCGGAACTCGCCGAGAGTTTCAATCTGGGTTTCGCCCCCCGGCAGCGGTTCGGCGCGATGCAACAAGGTACTGAGTGGAATGCCGTTCCACGGAACGGTCATCGCCCACGCTTTGGGGTCGCCGCGGATTCAGGCAGGTCCCATTCGCGTTTCGTATTATTGTTGCCCATCGTGAACGATTTTATCCCGGAATTTCCGGAACGGGTGAACTTTTAGGTGCCGAGTTTGCTAATATAATAGTGGGGCAGGCGAATAAACCGGACGCGGTGTTCACTCGCTGGGGAGGGCTCGCCCGCGGCTAGCGCCGGCGGTTT